>JADFOJ010000007.1 GCA_022562915.1 Planctomycetota bacterium
TGAAGGCACCTACGGCTTCGACGATACGCCCTGCAGCCCTGTTTCCGGCTGCCCGCCGGTATCAACGGCTTGCTGCCTTGGCGATGGGACGTGCCTGGTGCTCGTACCTGAGCTCTGTGTGGAAGCCGGCGGAACTCCCACAATCGTGGATCTGACACCGTGCTTTGCCGTGACTTGCCCGCAGCCATGCGTTGCGGATCTCGACGGTGACCAGACTGTCGGCATCCTCGACTTCCTCGATCTACTCGCAGCATGGGGACCGTGCCCGTAGACGATTCCGCAAAGTGCTAGGCGCCGCCCCTCCCCGGTGCGACAATGCGGCCGAGGATAGCTATGGGCGCCATCCTTCCAGATCACTGCCTGCCCCGTGCGCTGCCTGCGGCGCCCCCCTGACCGGCAGCGCCGGGGCGGGCTTCTCTCGGAAGTCGACATGAGGACGCACACGAATCAGGAATAGCCTTCGTCCGTGCCGCCCCGGCTGGTACACTGGGGCCAGCCCAGGCCACGCATCCGGACGGGTGCCCGGATCGGCCAACGGCTTGGGGGTGTGGCGCTAGCGACAAAGGAGACGAGCGATGAAGCTCATGGGACTCAAGTCCGGTGTGGTGGGCGTTGCGTGTTCGATGGCCCTGGGGATGGGGGCGATCGAGTTCCAGCCCCCGACGGTGGGGCTGCCGGGGGACGCGGAATCTTCAGGACCGTGCCCGTGGGATTGCGACAACTCTGACGGCGACGTGGGGATCGTCGACTTCCTGGCATTGCTCGGGCAATGGGGCGGCCCCGGCGCATGCGACTTCGACGGCGGCGGCGTTGGGATCACGGACTTCCTGGCGCTACTCGGTAACTGGGGCCCTTGCCCGTCCGGTGCCTGCCCTGCTGCTGCCACCGGTGACTGCTGCGTGGCAAACGGGACACCCGGATGCGATGATCCGGCGTGCTGTGCTGCGGTCTGCTCCGCCGATCCTTTCTGCTGTGACTCCATCTGGGACCAGGTGTGCGCCCAGTCAGCTCTGATCCTGTGCGACTGCCTGCCAGACCCCCCCGACTGCGGCGTGAAGGGTACCGGTAGCTGCTGCATCGACAACGGCACGCCGTTCTGCGATGACTCCGACTGCTGTGATTTCGTGTGTGCGATCGATCCGTTCTGCTGTGACGTTGCATGGGACGCGAACTGCGCATCGACGGCGGGCCAGGTCTGCTTTAACTGCCCGTGAGCCGGCGCTTCGTCTTGGTCGATGTTGTGGTGAGGAGCTTTCGCCTCATGTGCGGCTTCGTCGACCGACCGGCTGACGACGCAGGCCCGGCTGCACGGTCGGGCCTGTTCAATGCGCTGACGGGTGGATGTGCTGGGAATGGCCGTGTGACGGCAAAGGGCTAGGCGCCACCCCTCCCCGGTGTGACAATACGGGCCGATCAGGGGTGGTTCCTCCGGGGGAGAACGGGGCCAGACATGACTACTCGGCACAACGCCTGCGTGGTGGCAGCGATCCTGCTGGCCGTCTCGACTGCTCAGGCCGCAACCCTCTTCGTCGATGTGGCTAACTGTCCAGGACCGGGCGACGGTTCGGTCGGCGATCCGTACTGCTCGATCCAGACCGCCATCGACAATGCCGTGGACACGGACGAGATCGTCGTCGCTCCCGGCACGTACTTCGAGGCGATCAACTTGCTCGGCAAGGCGATCACGCTGCACAGTTCGGACGGGCCGGAGGTGACGGTCATCGACGGCACGGGCTTTTTTCACGTCGTCCAGTGCGTGAGCGGAGAGGGTCCGAACACGATACTCGACGGGTTCACCATCACTGGTGGAAACGCCGACGGAGCCATGTCTGAAGACAGAGTGGGCGGCGGGATGCTCAACGTCAGCAGCAGCCCGACGGTGACAAACTGTACGTTCATAGGGAACACGGCCACCGATTCCGGCGGTGGGATGTTCAACAACAACAGCAGCCCGACGTTGACCAACTGCACGTTCAGTGGGAACTCGGGCGACATCGGCGGCGGGATGCTCAACGTCAGCAGCAGCCCGACGGTGACAAACTGTACGTTCATAGGGAACACGGCCACCGATTCCGGCGGTGGGATGCTCAACCTCGGCAGCAGCCCGACCGTCACCAACTGCTCGTTCATTGGCAATTCGGCCAACACCTTCGGCGGCGGCGGGATGTTCAACAACTTCGGCAGCCCGACGGTGAACAACTGCACGTTCAGCGGGAACACGGCGGGCAGTTCGGGCGGCGGGATGCAGAACATCAGCAGCAGTCCGACGGTGACCAACTGCACGTTCAGCGGCAACATGGCCGACAGCAGCGGCGGCGGGATGCAGAACATCAGCAGCAGCCCGACGGTGACCGGCTGTACGTTCGTGGGGAACACCGCCATCTTGCACGGCGGCGGGATGTACAACGAGAACAGCAACTCGACGGTGACCAACTGCACCTTCAGCGGAAACTCCGCGGATCTCGGTGGCGGGATGTTCAACGACAACAGCAGCCCGACGGTGACCGACTGCTCGTTCAGCGGGAACTCCGCGGATCTCGGCGGCGGGATGTTCAACAACTTCGGCAACCCGACGGTGACTGACTGCACGTTCTGCAACAACGATCCCGATGACATTTTGGGGGATTTCGTGGATGGCGGAGGCAACATCTTTGCGTGTCCCTGCCCGTGGGACTGTGACAGCGGCGAAAGCATTGACGGCACCGTCGGCATCGTTGACTTCCTGACTTTGCTCGCCCAATGGGGCGGTCCAGGAAGCTGCGACTTCGACGGCGACGGTGTGGGGATCACGGACTTTCTTGCGCTGCTTGCCAACTGGGGCCCCTGCCCGTAGACGATCCCGCAAAGGGCTAGGCGCAGCACCTCCCCGGTGCGACAATGCGGGCCGAGGATAGCTATGGGCGCCATCCCTCCACACGATCATGCTTGCCCCGTGCGCTGTCTGAGGCGCCCCCCTATTCCGGGCAGCGGCGGGGCGGGCTTCTACTCCCAGAGATGGTTCACAGCAGGAGAACGCTTGCGGCTGCCAAGTGGGCAAGACGCATCTTCCCCCGGTTCATGTCCCAGAGAACGTTTGCATTCCTGACGCCGGCGTGGCATCATGGGGCCGTCTGGTCGCGTGCGGCACTCTGCGACCACAGACTCGGCCCTGGTGCCACCATGCGGCCTCCCTCAGCTCTCACACGGGAGGTGCATTGTGAAGATCAAGACATTGGCAATTGCGGCAGGCGTCAGTGCGCCGTTTATCCTGAGCGGATCGACGTCAGGGGGCTTCGTTGGAATCACGACCACCTCGAAGCCGAACGATTTCGGCATCTTCGTCGTCAACGTCTACGCGAACTTCGACCGGCCGGGAGAGGACTCCATGCAAGCCGTGGCAGGCACATACCTGGCCCCGCTGACGATCGAGGTCATCGGCGGCACGTTCTACAACAGTCCGTTCGGTAACGATCAGGCTCCCAATCCGGTGCTCATCGATGCATTCCCCAGCCTCGCCTACGACAGCTTCTACACGATCGGCAAGAAGACGAACGTTGGCGACCAGTTGGTGCTTACAGCGGGTATGCCCCAGCTGACCGGTAGTCAGGTCCAGACGGACGCCGCCGGCTGGGTTGTCATCCCTGGCGTCCCGCAGGGCAACCCCTTTGATCCGGCCAACTCGTTCCCGGGTGACGGCCGGGTGCTCATCGGTCAGTTCTCGACGCTCGACGGCTCGGCGATCCAAGGCACGATGTTGCTGCAGTACATCAGCAACGGGGTCACCGAACTGTCGGTCGTGAGCTTCCTGCACGTGCCGGGTCCGGGAGTCCTTGCACTGCTTGGTCTTGCCGGGCTGATGGGCACTCGCCGACGGTCGAATCCGGCCGGGCGGTCGTAGGCCGCTGCGCCGATCCGATCACGGAACTGCCGCCTGCGCGAGCGCCTGTGTCAACGCGACGATCATCTGCTCGGCGTCATTGTCCTGGTTCAGCGTGGTGATCGGTCGCCTCGCATGCCCGTCAACGAGCAAGAGCTCACCGGTCCGGCCGCACTGGGTGTCCCAGATGTGTCCGCATCCCAGTGACGCCATGAGCAGGTGCGCCTGCTCGCGCCGCGTGTCGTCAGTGAGGTCCAGCCGGAGGAACAGGACGCGCTTGTCAGCGGAGGCCTCCTGCAACGCGTCGACGCGCCGGGTCACGATCTGGCTCGGCTTGCACCATTCGGCGTAGAACTGCACGGCGATAATGTCAGCGGCCGGCTCGCGTTCGGTGGTTGGCTTGAGGCCGCCGAATCCGTACACGCCGGCGAGAGCGAGCAGGGCTCCCGCTGCCGCCGACAGCGTCACGCACGCGGCAAGCAGGACCGTCGTGTGCTTCGATCCGGCGAAGAGCGTGCGTCGCGTCTTGGTGGCGACGGCCGGCCCCACCAGCATCTCTTCCAGCGCGGCGAGGCGGCCGGGACGCGGCCGGCGTGATTCGTAGTGCTCTCGGATCAGATCGTCGAGGTGTGCGTCGCTCTCATTCATGGTCGATTCCTCTGCCGGCCGTCGTGTGCATCCGTTGCCGCACCTTGCTGCGGCCTCGTTTCAGGAGGCTCAGCACGGTGCTTCGTGGCCGGTCGCTGATGGTGGCGATTTGCTTTGCCGTCAGACCGGTGACCGCGTGCAGGAAAAGCACTTCCCGTTCCTCCGGACGCAGCGCGGCGAGCGCGCGGTCGAGCGTCGTCGCCGCGTCGGTGTCGGCGTGCGTATCCCGCTCGGGCCGGGCGGGCGGGCACGCCTCGCCGTTGAGCGAGACGACCCGGCTCCGCTCACCGCCGGCACGGCGGCAGTGGTCGATGAACCTGCTGCGGACAGCCTTGAGCAGGTAGGCGGTGTCCAGGGGGCCGTCGGCGCGCAGGACCGACAGACACGCGTCGCCGAGCAGGTCGTTGGCGATCCACTCGTCGCGGGTCAGGGCCAGTGCATAGCGATAGGCACCCAGGAGTGCCTCCCGCAGCGCGCTCTGAGATCTACTCGATCGTTCGGCCATACGACGTTCCACGACATTAAACGCTACCGGGGTCCGTGTGATCGCGGGAAACTATCGAAAGCCTGCTTCTTCGATGTCGGCTCGATTCGTGCGATCGGCGGCGTCGGCATCTCGTTGGTCATACCGGGGCATGACCGCAACCCACTCTCAGATAAGGACACGAACCATGCGAACGACACACCTTGGGGCACTCACCCTTTCGCTCGGCCTTCTCGCGTTGAGCGCCGTTGCCGTCGGCCCCGACTCCAAGGAGAGTTCACAGACCTCGCGCGTCGCCCGGCCGGAGTTGATCGTCGTCCGCTTCCACGCCGACTGGTGCGGAGCGTGCACGCTGCTGGCACCGAACTTTGACTCGCTGAAGCGCGCGGCCGCCGAGAAGCCGGTGCTGTTCGTCACCCTCGACCTGACGACCGACGGGTCGCGCCGCCAGGCCGGTCTGCTCGCCGGCGCCCTCGGCCTCGACAAGGCCTGGGACACCAACGCCATGAAGACCGGTCAGGCCATGATCGTCTGCGGGCGATCCAAGGAGGTCATCGCAACCGTACCGGCCACAGAGGATCCCTCGACCTCGCTTCAGAAGCTGCGGCAAGCCTTGGCCGCAGCCGGGGGCCGCATTGCGGGCTCGGGGACCGCTTGTCCAGGTCCCCAGCGTGCCCCAGCCTTGTAGCCGACTCGGACCAAACGGCGCAAACCGATTTCCCGGCTGAACTTGCCGGCAAATACAGTCTTGCATTGGCCGCCGTTCGCCCTTACCTTGGTGTCCGGGAAGAAGGGAGTCGGGCCCTGCCGATGGGCACCGGTTCTCGCACGGAAGGAAGTCTGGCACCATGGAACGATCGCACCGTCGGCCACTCGCCGCGATGGCGATGGTTCCGGCCATTGCCATTGGGGCACCGACCGTTCACGGCGACGAATCCTCACTGAGCGCGCCGGGCCTGCCCGCGGCGCCGGCCTTCATCGGTCTGGGTCATCTGCCCGGAAAAGTGATCGGCAGCCAGGCGATGAGCGTGACGCCCGACGGCCGCGTGGTCATCGGCAGCGCCGCGACGGCGCAGGGCATCCAGGCCTTCCGCTGGACTCCCGAGGACGGGATGATCGGTCTGGGTGATCTTCCCGGCGGCGAGACCACGAGTATCGCCACGGCCGTGTCCATCAGCGGCAGTGTCGTCGTCGGATGGAGCGCCTCGGCGAACGGTCCACAGGAGGCGTTCCGCTGGCAGGATGGTTTCGGCATGGAAGGGCTCGGTGATCTGCCTGGCGGTGCGTTCAACAGTACCGCCGCCGACGTGTCGGCCAACGGCGCAACCATCGTCGGCTGGGGGTCGGTCAACAACGGGGTGGAGGCGTTTCGCTGGACGCTGGGGACGGGCCTGCAGCGGCTCGGCGATCTGCCCGGCGGCATCTTCGCCAGCCGCGCGTTCGGAGTCTCCGGCGACGGCAGCGTGATCGTAGGCTTGGGCAACTCCGGTATCGGCGTCAACGAGGCGTTCCGCTGGACTGAGCGCACCGGCATGGTCGGGCTGGGCTTCGTACCCGATTCCATCCTGGACGGGAGCCAGGCTTTCGACGTGTCCTTTGACGGCGAGACCATCGTCGGCAATGCCTGGGCCGAGCAGGGCATACAGGCGATGCGGTTCACGGCCCAGGACGGCATGACCGCGCTGGGGGATCTTCCCGGCGGCGCTCAACCGTTCAGCTTCGCCTTCGGAGTGTCGGCCGACGGCCTCACCATCGTCGGCCGCGGCGACCTCGACGGCGAGAGCCGTGCCTTCATCTGGAGAAGCGGCCTCGGCATGCAGAACCTCCAGGAGCTCCTCGAGGTCGGCTTCGGCCTCAAGGACATGGCCGGGTGGACCCTGGTCGAGGCACGGGCGGTCTCCACCTTCGGCACCACGATCGTGGGGTGGGGGACTCACAACGGGATCGAGGAAGCGTGGATGGCCCTCCTGCCGGACCCGTGTCCGCCGGACCTCGACCACGACGGGATCGTGGGCGTGCAGGACATGCTGGCGATGCTGAGCGTTTTCGGAGCATGCATCAACTGCATGAACTGCCCCGCCGACCTCAACAGCAACTGCCAGGTCGATATCGCGGACCTGATCATCCTGCTCGCCGCGTGGGGACCGTGCTCGTAGGCTATTCGAGCCGCCATCGGGCGATTTTCGGCCCTTTCTTCAGTCATCAACCGTTCGCCGGCGCATCCCATCTGGTGCATGGAGTTCTTCGTGACCACTGATCCGGAATATCCGGCCCGGGATGCGGTGGTCGTGGACGCCGTGAACGGCGACCACGCGGCGATGGATGCGCTGTGGCGCGAGCATCGCCGGTGGATCGCCGCAGTACTGCTGGCTCACAAGTCAGCCGAGGACCATGTGGAGGATCTGCTCCAGGACGTGGCCATGACCTTCGTCAGCAAGATCAACACGCTCCGTGACACACGACACGTCCGGGCATGGCTCCGGACGGTCGCGGTCAACGTCGCCCGTGCCGCGGCACGTTCGCGTCGCGCACGGCCAAGGCTCGCGCCGCTGTCGGTGGATCCTCCCGCTGCGGACCACATCGGCGCCGACACGGTGGCGGTGGACGACGAGGCGCGACGCCTCATGACGCTGGCCGCCCGCCTGCCGGAGGCGTACCGGGAGCCTCTGCTGCTGCGAGCGGTTCACGGGATGCGCGGTCGCCAGATCGCCGAGATCATGAACCTCGCCGAAGCAACGGTCGAGACACGCATCGCCCGCGGCAGACGGATGCTCCGGGACCTTGCCCGCACCGGAGAATTCGACGACGCTGCAGTGAGAGAACACTATGAATCAACTGCATGACGACATCCTGATTTCACAAGCGATCGACGGCAACGCCACCACCGCCGAGTGGGACGAACTGACGGCCCGCGCCGAGGCGGACCCGACGATCTGGCGCACCCTCGCCGCGACATTGCGGGAGCACGGTGCGTTCAGTCGTGCGGTCAACGCCGACGTTGCCGTGGCGGATTCGATCGAGATGCCTGCGCCGGGGATCGCGCTTGCCGCGCACCCGGCGACCGCATCACGTCTCCGAGAATGGTCCGGCTGGGCGATCGCGGCTGTCCTGACGATCGCGTGGGTCGGCGGCGTGAACAACCTCGTGAAGACCAGGCCCGCAACGCCGGGCACCGACTCGGCGCACCCGCTGACCAACCGCGCCGGGTTCGTCAACGGCGCCACCGCCGCGGAACTGCTCCAGGCGTATCTCGACAAGGGCCGGCAGGAGGACTTCGTCATCGCCGAGGTGCCGGAGCGCGTGCTCATCGAGACGCGGCCCGCCGGCACGGGGCGCGGCTACGAACTGCTGTACCTGCGACAGATCCTCGAACGCACCGTCGTACCCGACCTCTACGAGTTCTACTCCCAGGACGAGGCAGGCCGCCCCACCCTGGTGCGATACGACGGCAACCGGGGTCCGTCAATGTGAGCGACTCACTCCAGTCATCATGAAAGGCATTCACATGCACACGTCACTCTTCCCGATCGTTTCGGCCGCCGTGACCGCGGCCGTGCTGACCGCAACACCGGCGATGGCCGGCCACCAGAGCCGGGTCAATGCCGTGGTCGTGGACGATGACCGGCGTGTGATCGAGCTGCGGGTCGACGGCAGCGAGGTCATCGTGAAGGTCAACGGTGAGGAGATCGCCCAGGACCGTATCCGTGCCGAGGGCGGGCGGGTCATCATCCTCGACGAGGACGGCAACGAGATGAAATCGCTCAACCTGCTCATGAATCCCGGCGGTGCCGACTACCTCTTCTTCGCGACTCTCGGCGACGAGGCGGGCGTCGGATGGCCCATCGTCGGACCGCATCCGGACGTCATGATCGGCGTGCACCTCGGCGACCCCGGCAAGGCGCTTCGCAGCCACCTTCGCCTGGAGCCCGGCGAGGGGACGATGATCACCGGCCTGTACAAGGGCCTGCCGGCGGACAAGGCCGGCCTGGAGCAGTACGACATCATCATCGCCGTGAACGGCGAGGACGTCGACAATCCGCGGAGCATCATGGAGGCACTCTCCGGCTGCGCAGCAGGCGATGAGGTCACGCTGGACGTGATCCAGCGTGGACGGCGCAAGCAGTTTGACGTCACCGTCGAGGCTTTCGATGCCAAGCGCATGACTCCCTCGAGCCTGATCGGCGGGGGCGCGATGACGCGGATTGAACTCCCCGACTTCGACTTCGACTTCGCGCCCGGCCACGACTTCGACAAATGGAGGGAATTGCTGGTCGACCCGAAGCGCAAGGAACTCTTCCGGTGGCGGTACCGAGTCCAGGGAGGCGATCAAGAGATCGATCTACGCCTCCAGCACCTCAACGACCGAATGGAAGAACTGCACGAGATGATCGACCAGCTCATCGAGCAGGCCCGGCAAGACTAGCCCATCGGTTCGCGATACAGGTCGAGGTAGAAGTCCAGCATCCGGCGGCCGTTGACCTCGCGTGTCCGGTTGAGCTGGAAGCCGAACTTCTCGAACAGGGCGATCGCGGGCCCACGTTCGATCCGCACGTCGAGCGACACCTTCAGGTAGCTGTGATGAAGGCAGAACTGCAGTGCCTGCTCCATGAGCTTGGCGCCGACGCCCTGGCGGCGAAAATCGGATCGGACCCGCAGGCGGCGGATCTCCGCCCCGTGGTCGGAGGTCTTCTGGACTCCGATCATGCCGATGACGGCCTCATCGTAGTCGGCAACCCACAGGGCACTCTGCCCCTCGTCGGAGAAGTACGCCTCGGCGATGTTCTCCATGTCGGCACCGGTGTCGTTGTCGGCGACGAACCCCTCGATGAGCCCGTTCTCGAACAGATCGCGCACCGCGGCGTGGTCGTCGTCGACAACGAGACGCATCGATATCTTCTTCACGCTGAAGCCGACCGGCGCAGTCATTCGGGGATCATTTCTCGATTTCAAGCCAACGGACGCGAGTGCCGGAGGGGTCCGGCAGTGCGGCAGTATACCGGGTTGGCTGGTGCACCGCCCCGACACGCTCGTCTGGACGGTGTGCGTGTGTCAGCATCACGGTGCGGCGGGGCTGCGCCCCTGAATGACACGGTCGCGCCCGCCGGTGCGAACCACGCTCCGGACGAACTGAAGATAGGCCTGCTCGAACGCGTCGAGGTCGGTGTCGAAGTATGCCGTCAGCACGGCCGAACCCAGCCGGACACTGCCCGGCCCTCCGCGCCGCCCCAGGGACTTCACGGCCAGGCGACCTCGTACCGCATCGAGGAGGACTTCCCGCAACGCATCGCGGTAACGGCCTCCCTGCCCTTCGGCGAGAAAGTGTGTCAGCACCCACGCCTGGGCGTAGTAGATGAGCAGCTCGTTCTTGCTCTCCGTGAGAAACGATTGCGGCGTGCGGCTCAGCAGATCGTCCAGCGAAAGGAGGCGATCGGCGCGAACCGCGTCTCGCAACGTGTGAAAACGCTCGAGATTCAGCCACGGGCGAAACCTGGGGAGACCGTCCGGATGGCTCGTGTACCCCTCCATGTACGTCGCGATGCCCTCTTCCATCCACAGCGGAAGCTGACTGCGAAACGTCTCCTGGGAGAACTGGTGCCACCCTTCGTGCGCCGCGATGGACAGGGTGTCCTTGCGACCGATGTAGTACAGCACCGATGTACCGCGCGTGGTGAAGCCACCGCGACCCAGTGTCAGGAACGTCGCCGCCTGCCTGGGCAGCATCTGGCGAGTCTTGGCCTCCCACTGGCCGCGTGACTCGAAGAGGTACGTGTCCAGGCGGGCGCCGGGCTCCGGCAACGGGGCCAGTGCGGTCCTGTAATGCGCCAGGGCCCGTTCGAGGAACAGCGGCAACCGGTCCAGGATGGAGTGCCTGGTCAACGTCGTGAACACGCGGTAATGCGGCGTGGTGATGACCTGCCCGGACGTACCGCCGAACTGCCATGACCGATGCGTGACCGGCACGCTGGTCAGCGCGCCGGGCGCCGGGGTCTCGACCCCGTCCGAAAGAGACGCGGCGCTCACATTGGCGGCGCGGTCGGAACTCGACCATGCGCCGGCCGCACAGCCGGTCAACTCCGTCAGCAGGGCCGTCAGCAGAACCGCCGGCACGCACCGGCGGGGTTCGGTCCACGTTCCGGGAATTCTCACGCCCCGGCCTCTGCGAGGAGCTCCAGGGCCTGTCGCGCGGCGTTGAGATCCGCCTCCGCCGCACTGAGCCTGGTACGCGTCTGTTGAACAAGGTGTGCCGGGGCGTTCTTGACGTAGCCCTTGTTGTCCAGCTTGGCGCGGTAGTGAACGGCCGCTTGCTCCATGTCGACGCACACACGCGTCAACCGGGCATGCTCGGCGTTCACGTCGACCGCCTCGACCAACCCGCCGACGAAGAGCCGATCGCCCTCGAACGCCAGCGGGAACGTCCCCTCCGGCACGGTCCCGTCGCTCACCAACTCGACGGACTGCACACCGGCCATGATCTGGACGAGGCCGGCGCCGGCGTCCACCAACCCCAGCGCTGCCGCGGACACGTGCAGCCGGATCTTTTTCTTCGGTGGAACGTTGTGCTCGCCGCGAAGATTGCGGAGCGCCAGGGTGAGCGCCTGAAGGCGCTGCACCGTCTCGATCGCCTCCTTGTCGAAGACGCCGTCGGCGACGACCGGCCACGGCGCGGTCGCCAACACCTCCGGATGCGTCGGCGCGGCGAGCGTGACGCCCGCCAGGCCGGGCTCACCCGTCGCCTGGATATGCGACCACAGCGTCTCGGTGACGAACGGGCAGATGGGATGGAGCATTCGTACGATCGCGTTGAGCATCGTCCGCAACACCTGTTGTTGGGTCCGGTCGGCGTCGACGGTGGGCTTGATCGCCTCGAGATACCAGTCGCAGAAGTCACGCCAGACGAGTTCGTACATCGCGTCGGCGTACACATTGAACTGGTACGCCGCCATCGCCTCGCGGATCACTCCAAGGGTGCGGTGCAGACGAGAGACGATCCAGCGATCGATCAGCGAGAGGTCTTCGTGGGGGTGGGCTTCCGTGGCTTCGGGCCCGTTCGGCTCCAGTTTCCCCAGCGCGAACCTGGCCGCGTTCCAGAGCTTGTTGGCGAAGTTCCGACCGAGATCGAACTTGCGCGAACTGTTCCTGGCCGCGGGCATCTCCTCGGTCGGCTCGGCAAGCCCCGAGACCACACCGTAGCCGCTGGTCATCGTCCGCGCGCACTTCGGACAGGTCTGCCGGGGGGCCGCCACCCGGTAGCCGGCGGGGCTGTCTTGCAGCGTGGGCTCGAATGGCTGTCCGCAGTGCGGGCACAGCATGTCCACGGGCAACCGGACATCCTGGGTGCTCGTGGCGATCTGCACGAGGACGAAGCGCATCGCGTCGGCACCGTGGCTGTGGATAATGTCGCGAGGATCGACGCCGTTTCCCAGGGATTTGCTCATCCGCTGGCCGGCACCGTCCTGGATCATCGGGTGTACGTAGACCTCGGTAAACGGCAGCGTCCCATCGCGGAAATACCTGTTGAACATGACCATCCGCGACACCCACAACGTGATGATGTCACGGGCGGTGCACAGGACCGTCGAGGGGTTGAACGCGTCCAGCAGCCCGGCGGTCTCCGGCTGGGCGTCCGGCCGCGGCCAGCCCATGGTCGACATCGGCCATAACGCCGAGCTGAACCAGGTGTCCAGCACGTCCGGGTCCTGCTCGAAGCCGGCGGTCTCGAGCTCGCGCTCGATATCCTCGGCGTCGAAGGTCGTGCAGAAACGGACGCAGCCGGGCTCGTACAGACCCCGGACCCGGCCGCCGTGGCCCGCCTCGAACGCTCGCCAGCGGTCCTCGTCGATGTGTGAGCCCTCGGCGGCGAGCAGCGTCCAGACCGGGATGCGATGGCCCCACCACAACTGGCGACTGATGCACCAGTCGCGCAGGTTCTCGTGCCACGCCTGGAACGTCCTGGCATAGCGCGAGGGAAAGAAGCGCAGTTGCCCATCGCCGCGCCGCGGCGAGCCGTCGGCCCGCGGCGGGTGCGGCCCGTCGTGCTGATCCGGGCACATGGCTCTCAGTGACTCACCGGTCATGCGCTGATCGGTCACCCTGACGTACCACTGGTCGGAGAGGTACGGCTCGATCGGAACATGCGATCGGTAGGAGTGTCCGACACTGTGGCGGTAGTCGATGACGTCCGCGAGCAGGTCGTGCTCGCGGAACCATTGCACGATGCGCTCGCGGGCATCCTCGCGCGACAGCCCAAGCAACGGCTCCGCCTCCGCGGCAGCCCCGGAATCGAACTCGTCGGCGGGCCAGCCGTGATCGCGCGAGATCGTCGCGTCCGGCGCCATGACGTTGATCACGGGAAGATCGTGGCGCAGCCCGATCTCCCAGTCGTTGGGATCGTGCGCCGGAGTCACCTTGAGGAACCCGGTCGCGTACTGGGCCATCGGGTTGTCGGGCTCGCCGGGCACGACCACGTACTCGTCGGCGATGATCGGAACCACGCGGTTCACGATCGGGAGCAGGATCTTCCTGCCCAGCAGTTCCGCGGCGTGCGGGTCGCCCGGATTGATCGCCACGGCGGTGTCCCCGAGCATGGTCTCGGGCCGCGTCGTGGCCACGATCACGTACTCGCTGCGGCCCGAGTCGTCCACGGGCACGAGCGGGTACTGCAGGTACCACATGTGACCGTCGACCTCCCTCATCTCGACCTCGTCGTCGGCAAGCGCCGTCCGGGT
The DNA here is from genome assembly GCA_022562915.1 of Planctomycetota bacterium. GTDB lineage: Bacteria > Planctomycetota > Phycisphaerae > Phycisphaerales > SM1A02 > JADFOJ01. Next base: position 13,715 of record JADFOJ010000007.1, read on the forward strand.
GACCGGATCCCAGTTGACCAGGTACTTGCCCCGGTAGATCAGGCCGTCGCAGAACAACCGGAAGAACGCCTCCCGCACCGCGCCCGTACACACGGAGTCCATGGTGAAGCGGACGCGAGACCAGTCGCAGGAGCAGCCCATGGCCTTGAGCTGCTCGATGATCGTCGCCTCGTACTGGTCCTTCCACGAGGTGACCCTCTCGACGAACGCCTCGCGGCCCAGGTCGGTCCGGCACCCGCCCTGCTGCACGAGGCGTTTCTCGACGACGGTCTGGGTGGCGATGCCGGCGTGATCCGTTCCCGGCATCCACAGCGTGTTGTACCCGAGCATCCGGTGGTACCGGATCAGGACGTCCTGGAGCGTGTTGTTGAACGCGTGTCCCAGGTGCAGCGGCGCGGTCACGTTCGGCGGCGGGATGACGATGCAGTACGGGTCGCCGGGGCCGTCGGTCCGCGCGGAAAACACACCGGCCCGCTGCCACCGGTCGCGAATCTCCGGCTCCGAGTCGGCCGGAGCGTATGATTTGGCCAGAGGCGCGATCATCATGGCGGAATCCATCATAGTCAACGCGCGCCGGGTCGTTCTCTGCGTGCTCGTCGGCATCGGCTGCGGCGCGTGCGAACGGAAGATGCCTGCGGCCGCGCCGACTGCCACCGCGGTGGAGGCGTCACTCGTGGCCGCCGAGCAGTACCTGACCGCGGGCAACACCGCCGGCGCCGAAGCCATCCTCGAAACCCTGTTGAACAAGGCGCCGCGGGAATCTCGCGCACACGAACTGTACGGACAAGTCCTCTATATCAAGGGCGTCATGGCGGGCGGCGCAGGGAACGACGCCGTTGCGGCCCGGCTCGTCTCCGAGGCGTACGACCAGTACCGCACGGCCGTTGAGACCGCCCGGGAATCGGGGACCCTCGATCCGATCACGATCGCGGGCCTGCACCAGAGTGCCGGCGAGATCGCCAGCGCGGCCGGTCTGCCCGAACAGGCACTGGAGCATTTTCGCGCGGCGGGTCGCGTCGATCCGACGTCCCCGAAGGCGCCGCTGTACGAGGCGCAGATTCTCATCCAGTCGGGCCGTCTCGAAGAGGCAGACCGGGCGCTGCAGCGCGTGCTGCAACTCGATCCCGACGAGGCGTACGCCCACGCCTCGCTGGCGGAGCTCGCGTTGCAGCGGGCGGACCGGGACGCCGCCGTGCGGCACATCGCCATGGCACGTCGACTCGACCCCGGCAACCTCACGCTGCGCCTCCAGCAGGCGAGAATCCTCCGTCGCTGCGATGAGCCTCGCCAGGCGCTGGAGTTGTTATTGGCACTGGAGGACAAGATCCGCGCCGGGGAGGCGATCACCGCCGAGGTCGCCGAGTGTTACCTGCGGCTGGACGAGCCGGGCAGCGCCGCCGCGACGTGGGAACTCCGCTACCGACTTCATCCGCGCCATCCGACCGCGTGGCGGGCCGCCGTTCGCGCGGCCGAAGCCCGACTGCTGGCGGGCGATCGCGACCGTGCGCTATGGCTGTACGAGCGAGCTCGGCTGCACGCCCCCGATGAACCGGAGGTGAGGGCCCTTGGCGAAGCGCTCGGTCGATAAGAGGCCGTCATTCATCCACCCGCATCCGTCGCCCCGCCTCCTGCCAGGCGTCGGTCTGCGGCGCCTCGGGGGGTCGCCGCGGCGCATCGAGTCGACGATGATGCACGCGCAACAGAATGATCGCGGCAATCGCGAATAGTCCGAGCAGCCCGATGATTATTCCCAGGGCGACCATCGCCGGTGCATGGATCGACGAGAACTGACCGCCCGTGGAGGCACCGAGTGCCGGGAAACCCATTGGAGCAGTGTATGCAGGAACCCCGAACCGACCAGCGCCTACCATATTCTCCGGAAGCCGTCCCCGGCCCCGTTATCGGCTGGCGCCGTCGGCGCAGCCGGGGAGGGAATCGGCCGGCACGGGCAAACCCGTGAAGGATTCTGCGGCGATGGCCGATGCGCAATCGATACTCTAGAGTGCCGATCTCCACATGACGACAAAGGCGACCGCGAACATGAAACTACTGAGCCGCACCCGCAAGGTCCTTCTTTCGGTTCTCTGCCTGGGCGGCGTTGCCATCGCGGCGGTCGGGGCCACCGGCAACGAGCGCACCAGCCAGTTGACGATCCAGGAATGGTCCAGGCTGGTCTGGGATTCCGCCAGCCGCGGCGATCAGAAGCGGCTTGAGGCGTATTTCGACGCAGTTCCGGACGGCCCGGAGAACACGCGAGCCCAGGGGTTGCGGGCCGCCGTCGATCAGCACAACACCAACCTGCAGACGGCCCTGGACAATCGCGCCGAGAGCCTCGCCAAGGCCCGGACGAAGATGCAGGAGTTCCTCGCCGACGGCAACGTCTCGCGGGCGCTGACCTCCGCGGTCGAGGTCCAGACGCTCAGCACGGATCAGAAGGCCGTCCTGAACGACGCCGACGTCGATGCGGTCGTCCGGAGAGCGAAAGCCGAGGTCCCCAACGCTCGGCGGCAGGGCGACTGGCTCTATGCGTATGAACTGCTGTACCGGCTCAAGATTCTCTACGAGCACACGGGCGAGTACGAACAGGAACTGGACCGGGTGAACCAGCGTCTCGGCCTGTTGACCCACTACGCACCCGAACGGCTGCATGAGCTCCGCGTGCTGCAGGCCGAGCGGTTCGACGAGGAACCCCTGGCCGAGTTCAACCCGGCGATGACACAGGACTGGCAGCAGCGTGTCGACGGCATTAACCATCGCATGGTCAAGAAGGCCATCGAAACGGCGGCCGAAAACCATATCGAGGCCGGAGGCTGGCGCCCGTTGTTGAGAGGCGCACTGAACGGAATGCGGATGGTGGCCACGACGCCGGCACTGGGCGAAACATTCGAGGGTCTCAAGGACCAACGGAAGGTCAACGCCTGGCTTGACTTCCTCGACCAGAAGCAGGCCCGGATCATCGCGACTCCGGACGCCGATCTCGGCTACTGGTATGCCGCACGGCTCCTGGACAAGATCGTCGGGGAATCCGAGGAGACCATCAATCTGCCCAAGCGCGTGATCTTCCGGGAGTTCGGCGACGGCGCGATGCGCGAGCTCGACAAGTTCTCCGAGATCATCTGGCCCAACAAGCTTCGCCGCTTCAAACAGTCCACCCACGGCAGCTTCGTGGGCGTCGGCATCCTCATCCGGCACGACGAGAAGCGCGACATCCTCGTCGTGAACCCCCTGGAGGGCTCACCGGCCTACTTTGCCGGCATCAAGCCGGGTGACAGGATCGCCCAGGTCGACGGTGCCTCCACCGCGGGCTGGAGCCTCAACGACGCCGTCGACCGGATCACCGGGCGCGAAGGCACCGAGGTCAAGCTCGGCATCCGTCGCGAGGGCATCGACGAGCCCCTCATCTACACCATCCAGCGCGACGTGATCAAGATCCGCTCCATCAAGGGCTGGTGGAAGGAGCGCCTCGAGAAGGACGGCGAGCCGGTCTGGGACTGGTTCATCGATCCCTCCATCCGCATCGCCTACATCCGGCTCAGCGCGTTCAACGAGGATACGCACGGCGACCTCAAGAGGGCGTGGAAAGAGATTCGCCGGCACGGCGAGCCGAACGGGCTCATCCTGGATCTTCGATACAACCCCGGCGGCCTGCTCACGTCCGCCGTCGACATCAGCAACCTCTTCGTGCGCGAGGGCGTGATCGTCTCCGGCGAGACGAAGGACGGCAGTAAGGCGTGGCCGGACCGGCGCGCCGAGCCGAACAAGGCAATCATCGCCCGGCAGGGCGTCCCGACGGTCGTGCTGATCAACCAGGGTTCCGCCAGCGCCAGCGAAATCGTGGCGGGGTGTCTTCAGGCGCACGGCGCGGCGATCATCGTCGGCCGTCGCAGCTACGGCAAGGGCAGCGTGCAGACGGTTCATCCGATCTCGCGCAGCAGCGCGCTGTTGAAGCTCACCACGCAGTACTATCGGCTCCCTCCCAGCGCCGAGCAGATCGCACGCGGCGAGAAGGGCAACCTCGTACACAAGCGACCCGGCGCGACGGACTGGGGCGTGAATCCCGACGTCAAGGTCAACTCGACGCCGCAGGAGATCAAGGCCGCCTACGACCTGCGGCAGGCTGCCGACATCCTGGCCGCTGCCGGCGATGACCACGTCGAACGTCCCGACATCAACGGACTGATCACCGACGGTCTGGATCCGCAACTGGAAACGGCGCTGTTAATCCTCCAGGCCAGGGCGCTGGGGATGACCCCGCGGGGAACACGCCACGCCATGGCCAGGTAGGGCCTCGAGACCGCAACGATGCCCATGACGACAACCGGCCGCGCCACCGAACCCAGGAGCCTCGCGGCGAAGCTCTCGAACGAGACGCTCTGCACGTGGCTTCGCGACATGCTGCTCATTCGCGAGTTCGAGGTCCGGTCGATGCAGGCGTACCAGAACAAGAAGATCGGCGGATTCCTGCACGTCTACATCGGGCAGGAGGCGGTGGCCGTCGGTACGATCGCGGCCGCCACCGCGCGGGATCCCGTCATTACGGCGTACCGCGACCATGCCCACGCCCTGGCCCGCGGGACGGAGGCCCGGTACTGCATGGCGGAGATGATGGGACGACTCGGCGGCTGCGCGAAGGGCAAGGGCGGGTCGATGCACATGTTCGATCGCCGGCGGAACATGTTCGGGGGACACGGAATCGTCGGGGCGCAGTGCCCGCTGGGCATCGGCCTCGCCTTCGCGACCAAGTATGAAGACGAGGTCATCGACGGGGGCGCGTCGAGACGCATCACCCTCTGCTATTTCGGTGACGGCGCCCTGAACCAGGGGTCGTTGCACGAGTCGATGAACCTCGCCGGCGTGCTGAACCTGCCGATCATCTTCATCTGCGAGAACAACGGGTACTCCATGGGCACCGCGACCGCCCGTGGAACGACGATGGCCGAGGATCTCACGGCCAAGGCGGTCGGCTACGGGTTCGAGAGCGCCTCGATCGACGGGATGGACGTGATGGCGGTGTACGACGGATTCATGCCGATCGCCGAACAGTGCAGGGAAACCTCGAGGCCCGCGTTCGTGGAGATCCGCACCTACCGCTTCAAGGGCCACTCGATGTCCGATCCCCGCAAGTACCGGACGAAGGACGAGGAGCAGCGGTACCAGGCGATGGATCCCATCGAGCGGTTCACGAAATACATGGCCGCCGAGCGAGGCGTCACCGAGGACGAGCACGAAGCGATGACCAGGAGCGTCCGCAAGGAAATCCGCGAGGCGATCAGGTGGGCCGAGAAGTCCCCGCACCCTGAGCTCGGGGAACTGTACCGCGACGTCTACACCGACATCTGGGGGCCGTACCGCGGTACCAGCGGACCCGAAATGCACGACAAGTCATGACCAGGACCATCGAATACCGGGACGCCCTGCGCGAGGCGATGAGCGAGGAGATGCGCCGCGACCAGCGCGTCTTTCTCATGGGCGAAGAGGTCGCCGAGTACCAGGGCGCCTACAAGGTCAGCCGGGGGATGCTCGACGAGTTCGGACCGCATCGAGTGATTGACACGCCGATCTCGGAGACGGGCTTTGCCGGTCTCGGCATCGGCGCGGCGATGTCGGGCCTGAGACCGATCATCGAGTTCATGAGCTGGTCGTTCAGTCTGGTGGCCGCTGACCAGATCCTCAACAATGCACCCAAGATGCTCTACATGTCGGGAGGCCAGTTCCCGATCCCGATCGTCTTCCGCGGCAACAACGGGGCGGGGGGTCAGCTCGGCTCGACGCACTCGTGGTGCGTCGAATCGCTGTACGCCGGAGTGCCCGGCCTGAAAATGGCCATACCCTTTGACGCCTATGACGCCAAGGGACTGCTCAAGACCGCCATCCGCGATGACAACCCGGTGTTCTTCCTGGAATCCGAGCGACTGCTGGGAATCAAGGGCGAGGTCCCGGAAGAGGAATACCTGATCCCGCTCGGCCAGGCGACGCTGCGACGCCGCGGCGACGACTGCACGATCGTCGGGTTCGGCCGGCCGCTGTACTTCTGCCTGGAGGCGGCCGAGGCCCTGGCCCGCGAGGGCATCGAGTGCGACGTCGTCGACGGCCGCACCATCCGGCCGCTGGACATCGATTCGATCGCCGAGAGCGTCCGCCGGACCAACTACTGCGTCGTCGTGGACCAGTCGTGGCCCTTCGCCTCCATCGGCGCCGAAGTGGCGGCACAGGTGCACGAACACTGCTTCGACGACCTCGACAATCACGTTATCCGGGTGCATAGTGACGACGTGCCCGCCCCGTATGCGTACAACCTGGAGCAGGAGATGCTTCCGAACGCGAGGAAGATCGTCGAGGCCGTCAGGGCGGTCACCTACGCCGGATAGGGGTCGGAGGCTCGCTCATGTCCATCGAAATCACCATGCCGCGTCTCTCGGACACGATGGAGCGGGGCACGATCATCAAGTGGAACGTCAAGGAGGGCGACGCGGTCTCCGCCGGCGACAACGTGGCGGACATCGAGACGGACAAGGCCACGATGGAAATGCAGGTCTACGACGACGGGCACGTCGCCCGGATCGTCGTACCGGAGGGCGAGACGGTCGACGTGGGAACCGTGATCGCCATCGTTGCCGAAGATGGGGAGGACCTCGATGACATCGCCGCATCGGCGCCCACGCGTACCGACGCCCCGGATGAACCGGACGCCACGGACGCCACGGACGAACCGGCCGCGGCCCCCCGGCAGGCGCCCCCACCGGCCGATGGTGACGGCCGGGTCAAGGCCACGTCGGTCGCGAGGCGGCTCGCCGAGGAGCACGAGATCGACGTCGGCACGCTGCAGGGTTCCGGACCCGGCGGACGCATCGTCAAGCGCGACGTGCTGCGGGCCGTCGAGGCCGGGCACGAGACGGCCGCCGCCGTCCCGCCCGCGGCGAGGGCCGCGGTACCCGCGACGCCGGTACCGACGACGCCGGTCGTTGAAACGACTGCACTCGAAGCTGCCCAGGCACTTCGGCCGGGCACCGTGCCGCTGACCGGCATTCGCCAGACGATCGCCCGGCGGCTCGTCGAGGCCAAGGCCACGATCCCGCACTACCAGGTGACCGTCACCTTCGCCATGGACTCACTCCTGTCGCTGCGAACGACGCTCAACGACCAGCTCGTCGAGCAGGGCGTCAAGCTGTCGGTCAACGACTTTCTCGTTCGCGCGTGCGCCCTGGCGATCCACCAGCACCCGGAGTTCAACGCGTCCTGGGGCGGCGATCACCTGGAGATCCACGGAGACGTCAACATCGGCCTCGCCATAGCGCTGCCGCCGGCCCGTGGCGGCGGACTGGTCGTCGCGACGGTACGCCAGGCCGACAGCAAGAGCCTGCGGTCCATCTCCCACGAGTCGAAGCGGCTCGCCGAGAAGGCACGCACGCGCGGCCTGACCCTCGACGAGATGGCCGACTCGACGTTTACCATCTCCAACCTGGGCATGTTCGGGGTCGAGCACTTCACCGCCATCATCAACCCACCCAACAGCGCGATCCTCGCCGTCGGCGCGGCCCTGCAGAAACCCGTCGTGCGCGACGGCGAACTGACGATCGGCTGGGAGATGTCCGCGACACTCAGCCTCGATCACCGCATCATCGACGGGGCGAGCGCCGCGCGGTACCTGGCCACGCTCAAACAGCTCATCGAGAACCCGGCAACGCTGCTGGTGTGATTCTCACGGCCGAGGCCCGTTCACCGGTGTCACCACCACCACCGGCCGGTCCTTGGGCGCGGTGACGACCGTGGCTGAGGCACCTGTTCCGTCTTCATCCGGGAAGACCGGGGCGATCGTCGCCGTGAGATGCCGGAGATACTGCTTTTTCGCGGCGGAGCTGCATCCACTGAGCACTGCAACCAGGCCAAGCAGACACACTCCGCGCCGGAAGGCACATGCGCGCATAAGGGATTGGTCCCCCGGGTAGTGCCTCCCACCGCGGTCATCGACCTCACCGGGCATCTCCCGCAGCCGGACGACCGGTTTCGCACCACGTAGCGCCCCTGGCGCTCCGAGCAAACGTCAACGCCGACCCCGCCTGTGCAGAAGCCCGGGTCCCACCCGGCGGCCCCGTTAAGAGAGTCCGTCTGCACCGGGGTACGGGGGCGAGTAAAGTACCCCCATGAGCGATAACCCCAGCCGCAGGGCCTTCATGGTCGCCGGCGGCGCCGCCGCGGCAGCGACAGCGTTGCCTGCATCAGCGTTGACGCAGTCCGAGCCGGAGCCCGGCGAGCCCCGGATCACCGACGCGACCCTTGCCGAAGCCGAGAAGCTCGCCGCGATCGAGTTCACGCTCAAGGAACGGACGGAGATTCTCACGTCCATCGGCGACGAGATCGATCGCTATCGCCGGCGCCGGACGGTCGAGCTTCCCAACGGGCTCGGCCCCGCAACCGTGTTCGACGCCCGGTCGCAGGGCAACTCGATCCCGGACCGGGAACTCTACGTCGGGTCCGGCACCGACCCGGGACCTCTCGCGTCCGATGACGCCTCGATCGCCTACGCGCCGGTGACCGCGCTGTCGACGTGGCTTCGCGGTGGCGCGCTGACCAGTGAGAGACTCACCGGTATCTATCTGCGGCGACTGGAGCGACTGGGGCCGAAGCTCCAATGCACCATCACGCTTCTGGAGCAACGGTCGCTCGCCCAGGCCCGCCGCGCCGACGCCGACATCGCGGGCCGGGAACTATCGGGGGCCGCTGCACGGCATCCCCTGGGGCGCCAAGGACCTGCTGGACGCCGCCGGGACACCCACGACCTGGGGCGCCGCCCCGTACAAGGATCGCGTAGCCACGACAGACTCAGCGGTCGTCAGGCGTCTCGACGACGCCGGAGCGGTCCTGGTGGCGAAGCTCTCGCTGGGGGCGCTCGCCTACGGCGACATCTGGTTCGGCGGCCGCACCAACAACCCGTGGAAACTCGACCAGGGCTCCAGCGGGTCCAGTGCGGGCCCGTGCGCCGCGACGGCGGCCGGCCTGGCGGGGTTCACGCTGGGAACCGAGACGCTGGGGTCGATCGTCACGCCGTGCATGCGGTGCGGCACGACGGGGCTTCGGCCGACCTTCGGTCGGGTGGCCCGTACCGGCGCGATGGCCCTGTGCTGGTCACTCGACAAGATCGGACCGATCTGCCGCACCGTGGAGGACTGCGCGATCGTGCTGGCCGCGATCAACGGCGCCGACCCCGGCGACCCGTCGTCGATCGACGTGCCGCTGTCGTTCGACGCGACTCGCTCGGTGCGGGGCAAACGCGTCGGCTATTCGCCGAAGTGGTTCGAGGGCCGCGGCGCGAGCGATCTGGACCGCGCCGCGCTGTCCGCGGCGCGCCGCACCGGCGTCGAACTGGTCGAGATCGAACTTCCCGACCTGCCGTACGGGACGCTCATGACCATCCTGCTGGTCGAAGCCGCGGCGGCCTTTGAGGAGCTCACGCTCTCCGACCGCGATGACGAGTTGGTCTGGCAGGACCCGCGGGCATGGCCCAACTCGTTCCGCACGACGCGGTTCACCCCCGCGGTGGAGTTGCTGCAGGCGCAGCGGTTCCGCCGACTGGTGTGCGAGATGATGGCCGAACAGTTCGAGGGCCTCGACGCGATGATCAGCCCCAGCTACGCCGCGAGCCTGCTGCTGATCACCAACAACACGGGGCACCCCTCGCTCACGATCCGATGCGGGTTCCGCGACGACGGCACGCCAAGCGGGATCACCCTCTGGGGCGGCCTCTTCGACGAGGGGACGCTCTGCGGCATCGGCATGGCCCTGGAGAGGGAACTCGGGGTATGGGACCGTCGGCCGCCGCTGGGGTAAAGGGGGCGGCGAAGGGGACCGATGGAACCGTCTATGAAGAAGCTCGTGATCGCACTGGCCGCGATGATCCTGTTCGCCTCGGCACTGCTCGGCGTCGCGGCCTGGATCCCGACACCCTCGGCGACCCTCCTGTCAACGATGTCAGCGGAGGTCCGCTCGGCGGCACCGTACGCGGACGGCCTCCTGCTGGCGGCCGGCGAGGCGGGCCTGTACCGGATCGATGCCGAGGGCACGGTCGCGCCGGTGTACAAGATCACCGGCCAGCACGTCATCGACGTCGCCGTGGGAGCGGGCGCCGTGTACGTGCTGGCCTTTTCGCCGTCGAACCACCGCACCGTCCTGCAGGTCGTCGATCCGGCCAGGGGCGCCGTGACACGGAGCATCTCACTCGGCGGCTCGGTCGTGGACATGGCGGGCGTGCTCGCCGACGGGCGGATCGTGATCGTCGAGGGCGGGCAGGTGAGGTTCATGGATCCGGAGACGGACCGGACGCTGCAGCGCGTCGCGGTGTCGGGAGGAATGCTCAGCAGCGGCCACCTCGACGGCGAGCGCCTGTACGCGTCGCGCGGCTATGCGGGTGGGCTGGCCGTCATCGACACCCGCACCGCCACGCTCCTGGAGGTCATCGAGGTCACCGACTGGCTGGCCGGGGCCGTGGTCGCCGGGCGGCGTGCGTACGTCACGACCAGTCTCGAGGGTCCGGGGGTCATCGACCTGGATACGCAGGAGTACCACCGGGTGGACGTGATCCACTTCTTCGCCAGACCCGGCGGCGACGCGTACGCGCTGGTCGGCAATGCGATCTACCGGCTGGATGAGTACGGCCGGCCCGTGCGGCGCACGAAACTTCCGGGCGAACTCCGCGACGCCGTCAAGGCCGCCGGCCACGCGAAGATCCTCGATGCGTCCGGCACGCAGATCTTCGTCGCGTGCGGGCCGAAGGTGTTCAGCCTCGTGCCGGCGTGGTCGAGCAGGGCACCCGACGAACTTCCGCGGAACTAGCAGCCTGTTGAAGAAGTCATTCGGGCTGCGAGCGGCCCAGATCCGTCAGCTCGGCGTCGCCGAATCTCGACGTATCTCCGGGATATGCCTTCGATCCGGCTCCTTGACCTGCCGAATCTGGTCGCGCTCTCGCCATCGAAGCACTTCTTCAACAGGCTGCTACCCGCGCAATCGTGAGACCTCCTCGACGTCCTTGTCGCCGCGGCCCGAGAGATTGATCACCACGACCTCGTCAGGCTTCATCGACGCGGCCCGTTTCACGGCCGCGGCGATCGCATGCGCCGGCTCCAGGGCGGGCACGATCCCTTCCAGGCGACTGAGCAAGGCGAACGCGTCGAGCGCTTCGTCGTCGCTGACGGAGGTGTACTCGACGAGGCCCGCGTCCTTCCAGTACGCGTGCTCCGGCCCCACGCCGGGATAGTCCAGCCCCGCCGAGCACGAGTGCACCGGCGCGGTCTGTCCGAACTCGTCCTGCAGAACGTAGCTCAGCGATCCGTGAAGGACCCCGGGTGCCCCATACCGCAGCGGCGCCGCGTGCTCACCGGGCCGACTGGATCGCCCGCCCGCCTCGACGCCGATCCGCGTGACCGCGGTCTCCTCGATGAACGGGTAGAAGATCCCCGCCGCGTTGGAGCCGCCGCCGACGCACGCCACGATCGCGTCGGGCACGCGCCCGAACGCCTCGGAGCACTGCCGGCGACATTCGCGTCCGATGATTGACTGGAAATCGCGCACGATCATCGGGAACGGGTGCGGCCCGACCACCGAGCCGAGGATGTAGTGGGTGTGTTCGACCGTCTCCATCCAGTCGCGCAGCGCCTCGTTGGTCGCGTCCTTGAGTGTGCGCGAGCCGCTCTCGACGACGTTGACGGTGGCGCCCAGCAGCTCCATGCGATACACGTTGAGCCGCTGCCGCCGGACGTCCTCGGCGCCCATGTAAATCTCGCACTCCAGCCCGAAGTGCGCCGCGGCCGTGGCGGTGGCGACGCCGTGCTGTCCCGCTCCCGTCTCGGCGATCACGCGCTTCTTGCCCATCCTGGCGGTCAGCAGTCCCTGGCCGATGGTGTTGTTGATCTTGTGGGCGCCGGTGTGGGCGAGGTCTTCGCGCTTGAGGTATATGCGGGCGCCACCGGCGTGCTCGGTGAGACGCCCGGCAAACGTCAGCGGCGTCGGGCGGCCGGCGTAGCGGGCCAGCAACTCGTCGAGCCGGGAGGTGAATTCCGCGTCGGCCATCGCCGCCTTGTACTCGGCGGCAAGCTGTTCCAGGGCGGCGACGAGCGTTTCCGGGACGTAGCGCCCCCCGAAGGGGCCGAAACGGCCGGCGGCGTCGGGGACGGAAGGGAGCGAGCCATCAACCATCAGCGAGCAACCATCGTTTGAAGAAACCCAACTGGCGGTTCTTGGCGTCCGCGGCCATGCGGCCGAACCCCGCGTGTTCGTACAACGCACCGGTTCGATCGTACCGGATGAACTCGATGAGGCCGGGGTCCCGGTAGCGCTGCCCCAGCGCGCCGACGAAGGATTCCTGGCTCTCGATGGGCACCCACTCGTCGTGACGGCCGTGAAAGACCTGTAGCGGGATCTCCCGCCACCCGCCGAGGCGTGCGATCGGGTCCAGAGGCGACACCTCGCGGCGACGGTCCCGGTGCCGCCACGAGCCGCTGGTCGCCTCCACCGATGCGCACCGAAACGGGTGTCCGGTGCAGAGCCTGGCCAGCGTCGCCATGCCGCCGCCGGACATGCCGCCGATCCCGGCGCGATCGAGATCGAAGATGTCCATCTCTCTCAACGCGCCGATGATCGGGTCGATCTCGGCGACCATCCGCATGACGACCTCCATCGCGCGTTCCGGTTCCTGCAGGGCTGCCTCGAAGCGCTCGCCGTGGCCGGGCAGGTCCACCGTGCACGTGGCGATGCCCGCCCGAAGCCACCGCAGGTAACGGCCGGGATCGAGCTCCTTGTCCACGGTCCGGCCGTGCATCCACAGGACCACCGGTGCCGGGATCGCGGACTCCCAGTCGGGGTGGACCAGCATCGCCGGCACATCGCCGGATGCCAGGCGCTGCCAACGGGCGTGGGTGCGCAACGAGCCGGGCAGTCGTGTGTCGGGTCCAGGCATCGCTGCGATGATAGGGGCAACGCTCTGGAGCCCGTTGTACGATTGACGGCACGTCATGGTCAGGATCCTCTCCGGCGAGTTCCGCTCGCGACAACTGCACACCATCCCGGACGACGAGTCGACGCGGCCGTTCCTGAGCCGCGTCAAGGAGTCGATCTTCGGGATGCTGCACGAGTGGTTCGCCGACGCGCGCGTGCTCGATCTGTTTGCCGGCGTGGGCACGGTCGGCCTGGAAGCGGTGAGCCGGGGCGCCGCGGAGGTCCTCATGGTCGAGAGGAGTCCTCGGATCCACCGGGTGCTCAAGCAGAACATCGACATGCTCGGGTGCGGCGACCGCGCCCGGACACTGCTCGGCGACGCCCTCGGCCACGTGTGCCTGCTTCAGGCGCCGCAACCGGTGGACCTGGTCTTCATCGACCCGCCCTATGCAATGATGCTGGAACCGCTGTCCCGCCGGAGCGTGCTCGACCAGGTCCAGCGATGCCGCGGGATCATGGCCGACAAGGGATTCATGGTCCTTCGCAGCCCGCTCGGCCCCGACAAGATCGAAACCGTGGAGGGCTTTGACGGGCCGGAGCCGCACCGTTACCGCAAAGACATGTGGGTGCTGATCTACGAGCCCTCGACTTCCTGACTACGCTCCTGACATGGGCACGCAGGCAACCACCCACGACGACCTCCGGGCAGCGGCCGTTCAGATCGTGCGCGCCCTGGCCGCGGGCGGTCACGTCGCATATCTCGCCGGCGGGTGCGTCCGTGACCGGCTCATGGGCCTGGACCCGACGGACTACGACATCGCGACCGACGCGCGGCCCGAGCAGGTGCAGAAATTGTTCCGCCAGGCCCACTACGTCGGCGAGTCCTTCGGCGTGATGCTCGTCAGGCAGCACGGGCACCTGATCCACGTGGCGACGTTCCGGACCGACGGCGTCTATTCCGACGGGCGGCACCCTGACTCGGTGACCTTCTCCGACGCCGAGCACGATGCGGCCCGGCGGGATTTCACGATCAACGGTCTCTTCGAGGATCCTCTCACCGACACCATCATCGATCACGTCGGCGGCCGTGCGGACCTCGACGCCCGGTCCATCCGGGCAATCGGCCTTCCGGAGGCGCGGCTTCGGGAAGACGGCCTGCGGATGCTGCGGGCGGTCAGGTTCGCGGCGAGGTTCGAGTTCGCCATCGAAGAGGCGACCGCCGACGCGATCCGAACCGCGGCCGCGGCCGGCCTCCTGCGCGGCGTGAGCCGCGAGCGGATCGGCGAGGAACTCAAGCGCATGCTCACCCATCCCAGCCGGGCGAAGGCGGCGTGGGAGTTGCAGGACCTCGAACTCGACCACGCGGTGCTCGACGGGGCGCACCGTCTCGTCGCCCCGACCCGGCTCGGCCGGCTTCCCGACGACGCGCCGTACAGCACGGCCCTGGCGGCGTGGCTGCTGGATCGCTCGCAGCCCGATGACGAGTCACCGTCTGACCGGGCACTTCGCTGGTCGCGGGCCCTGCTGCTGTCCAACGCCGACCAGCACGGCCTGTGCAGGAGCCTGGAGATCCACGACACGCTGTCCGGTTCGTGGCCGAGGCTGGGCATCGCCGCGCAGAAGCGGCTCGCCGCCCAGCCGGAGTTCGAGCAGGCGCTGCTGATTCTCGCGGGCTCCGACCAGGAGACGGCCGTCGAGGTGCGTGGCCGGGTGCGGGAGCTTGCCCGCACGGACCTCGCGCCACCGCCGCTGATCACCGGTGACGACCTGATCGACGTCGGCCTGGCACCTGGACCGGCGTTCCGGACCGTGCTGGACGCGGTCTATGACGCCCAGCTCGAAGGCGGGCTCGGCAACCGGGCCGAAGCGCTGGCGCTTGCCAGGGCCATCGCTGACTCCGACGGACCCGCCGCGGCAGGGGGCTGACACCGGATTAACGCAAACATTCGTCATATCTGCGCGCAGGATGGCCGCCGATTCTGCATATATGTCTATATGGGTCAGTATGGATTTCGCGGTCTCTCCGGCGTGCTGGTGGCCACTGCCCTGCTGGGCGTGGCGGCGGCGGCCCCTGCGCAATGCCCGCTGGACTGGGTGCCGGGCGATGGCGTGCAGGGTCTCGGGTCACCTGTCCGTGCGGTCACGGCCTGGGACCCCGACGGCCCCGGTCCTCGATCCGAACTGCTCATCGCCGGGGGAGAGTTCGTCGTTGCGGGTGATGTCCTGGCCCGCCGTGTCGCGGCGTGGGACGGCACATCCTGGCAAGCCCTGGGCGCAGGACTGAACAGCGACGTGCGGGCGCTCACTGTCTTGGACGGGAAGCTCATCGCCGCTGGACGCTTTAACACCACCGACGGCGACGCTTTTGACCGCATCGCCGCGTGGGACGGCACGGCGTGGCAGACACTCGGCGAGGGGATGAACGCCGACGTCGAGGCGCTGGCCGTCTACGATGGGCAGCTCATCGCCGGCGGGTCATTCACCAGCGCCGGCGGCGTCACTGCCGTACGCATCGCGCGGTGGGACGGGACGATGTGGCAGTCACTCGGCAGCGGAATGAACTTCAGCGTCTTCGCGCTGACGGAGTACGCAGGGCAATTGATCGCGGGCGGTCAATTCACGACCGCCGGTGGCACGCCTGCACACCGGGTCGCCGCGTGGGACGGCAACTCCTGGCATCCGCTGGGCAGCGGGATAAGCATCCTTCCGCCCTCCAGCAGCTCCGACGGCGTCGTGACGCTGGCCGTCTTCGACGGGCTGCTGGTCGCCGGCGGCCAGTTCACCGCCGCCGGCGGCGAAACCGCCAACAACATCGCGAGTTGGGACGGCACGTCCTGGCATCCACTTGGCAGCGGCTTGAGCGGGGCCACCCCCTTCTCTCAGACCGTGCAGGCCCTGGCGACCTGCAAGGGCCGGCTCCTGGCCGGCGGCGACTTCACCACCGCCGGAGGCGTGAGCGCCGACAATGTCGCGAGTTGGGACGGTTCGGCCTGGCAGCCCGTGGACGGCGGAATGGACGGCGTCGTCACCGCGATGACAGTCCGGGAAGGCCGGCTGGTCGCCGGGGGATTGTTCAGCACGGCCGGAGGGGTCAGCGCCAACCGGGTCGCTCGCTGGGACGGCACAGCGTGGCTTCCCCTTGGCAGCGGGATGAACGACGGCGGGGCTCTGGCGCTCACCGTGTACGAGGGGGACCTGGTCGCTGCCGGCTTCTTTGTCGGCGCCGGAGGCGAAACGGTCAACAATATCGCCCAATGGGATGGCACGACCTGGCACGGGTTGGGCACCGGAGTGAACGGTGTCATCCGGGCGCTTGCGGTACACGACGGACACCTGGTCGCCGGTGGCACCTTCACAACGGCCGGCGGAGTGAGTGCGAACAACGTAGCGAGGTGGGACGGCTCGACCTGGCAACCTCTTGGCAACGGGCTCAGCACCATCGTGCGCGCCTTTGCGGTCTTCGACGGGCAGCTCGTCGCCGGTGGTGGTTTCGCCTCCGACGGTGGGCCCAGATTCATAGCCCGCTGGGACGGCTCGAGCTGGCAGCCGCTGGGTAGCGGCATGGATGCGTCCGTCTGGGCGCTGTCGGTCTTCGGCGGGCAGCTTGTGGCCGGGGGGTTTTTCGAGAGCGCCGGCAACGTCCCGGCCAGCCGGATCACCCGCTGGGACGGCTCGACCTGGCAGCCTCTTGGCAGCGGACTGAACAGCCTTGTCACGGCACTGGCCCCATTTCACGGGCAACTGTTCGCCGGCGGCTTCTTCTCGTTTGCCGGTGGCATGAGCGCCGCCGGGATCGCCCGCTGGGAGGGCAGGTCCTGGCAGCCTCTGGGCGCGGGTGTGAGCGACGTCGTATGGGATTTTGCGGTCCTTGACGTCGGCGTGTCCGGCCAACTCGTCGCGGGCGGGAGCTTCAGCAGTGCGGGTGACGCGGTTTCAGCGAGTTGGGGTCGGTGGGGACCCATCTGTGCTCCTGGCGACATCGATCAGGACGGCGTCGTCGGCCCCGACGATCTGGAGATCCTCTTGCGTGACTGGGGTCCCTGTCCGGCGCCCTGCCCGATGCCCTGTGCCGCCGATATCGACGGCGACTGCTCCGTCGGCATCGTGGACCTTCTCGATCTCCTGGCGCACTGGGGCTGACATTTCCGGGTGTTGCCGGGTCCGGAACTTTGCCGCCCGCCAGGCGTCGCATAGAGTAGTTCCAAGTCGGCAGCGCCACGACCAAACAAGCCCCAAGCGAGGTTGCCCCTATGGCCACGAGAGACCTGCAAGACCAACGACCCCTGCCCGCCCGGTTGATGTCGATGATCACGATCGCCATGGTGGCCCTGGCCATCGCGGTCACGACCCCCACGGTGACCGCCGCCGGCCCGGACGACTCGGTCGAGCAACCCCTGGCGGAAACGGGCTATGGCCGCTCCAGGTATGACAGCGACGCAGACGACGTCCCCACCGTATACGTCGTCCCGATGAAGGGACAGATGGGCACCGACATCCAGAGCGAGATCTACGAGAAGGTCGTCCAGGACATACTCCTGCACGATCCGGACGTCATCGTGTTCATCCTGGACAGTTCGGAGTATCCCGACCTGATGATCCCCCAGGTAGAAGATCCTCGCGAGAGTCGTGGCATTCTGGCCATCGAGGACTACCGGACCCTGGTGAGCATGCTCAAGAGCGAACTCGCCGACTACCGGCAGGTGCTGTGGATCAAGGACTCCGTCGGCTTCAGCTCGATGCTGGCCCTGGCGTGGAGCGAGTTGTACATGTCACCGGACGCGAGGTTCTCGGGGCTGCGATCGGTGATCGACCGCTCCGGCGCCGACGGGTGGTCCGACGACGACATTCGTGCCAAGATGTCGGCCGCGTACAGCGCGTTCGTGAAGTCCTTCCTGGAGTACGGTGACCAGAGCATGGAACTCGCCGACGCGATGCTCTGGCCGGAGAAACTGCTCAGCGCGAGCTATCGGGGGCGGGAGGTCGTCTGGTCGCTCAACGATCTCGGCGAGTTCGTGATCGACAACGATGACGAAAAGACCCTGACGCTTCGGGCAAAGGCTGCCGAGGACCTGCTGATCAGCGACGGCACGGTCGAATCGCTTGACGACCTGACGTTCCTGCTGGGGTATCGCGAGTACCGCGAGCTCGACGGGGCCGTGTCGATCGTGGAGAACTACGTCAAGAAGTGGCGCGCGACGTACGACAAGACCAAGGAATTGTGGGCGGACTACCACCAGCACCGGGGATGGGCCTCCGGGCGGGACTCGCGCAAGTACCTCAGCCGGGCCAAGCGTGATCTGGAGCAGATCATCAGGGCGATGGCCCGTTACAAAGCGGTGGAGACGCGCTGGCAGACTGACCAGGGCGTGACGAAACTCTCCCTCGAGATCGAGGTCGAGAAGCTGAGGGAGGAACTCCGTGCCTTGAGGGGCAGCCGCAGCAGCGGCGGCGGCACTACAGGCGGCGGCTTCGGCAGCGGCGGTGGCGGCGGTCCCCGTTGAGCATCGGACTTCCAGCAGCCGGCGACGTTCTCGAGCCGACCCGGACGAGACACGACACGAGCACCAACGAGCACCCAACGAGCACCCAACGATGACACATTCACTTCGAAGCATTCTCGCCGCAAGCCTCGTGCTGTCGATCGCCGCCGTGGCGCTTGCCGGCCAGTCGGTGTCGATTCGACTCCACGACGGCTCCCGCTGGAGAGGTGAGATCCACGACAGGGTCGACCTGACCTATGCTCAACGCGGCGTTGAGATCCACACCGAGGCGACGCTCGTAGGGGTTAGCGAGTACTACATTACCTTCGAGATCGACGTCGCCGGCACGATCCGGCGCCAGACGATCTTCACGGAAGACATCGTTGCCCTGAAGACCCTTGGTGACTCCGCTGTCGTCGATGTCACCGCCGGTCGACCCGTCTCCGACGTGAATCACCGCAAGGGCCCGGGACAGTCGCGCGACGTCGATCGCAACACGCCGGGCGTCTTCGTCCTGCCGCTGAAGGGCAGGGTGGGGCTCGATCTGCGCCACGAGGAGATGGAGAAGATCGCCGAAGAGGCGGACAAGTACGGCCCCGGCCAGATCATCGTGCTCCTCATCGACTCCGGCGGCGGCGCCGTCACCGAGATGGAGAAGATCCACGAGACGCTGATGGACATCAAGAAGCGGCACCGCCTCGTGGCCTGGATCAAGCAGGCCATCTCCGCGGCGTGCGCCACGGCGATGCACTGCGACGAGATCTACTTCATGACCAACGGCACAGCCGGAGCCATGACGGCCTACGCCGGTACCACCGCATGGTCCGGCAAGGAGCTGAAGGAGTGGCAGCGACGGGCCGGCGATTGGATGGAGGCCGGAGGCCGCAGCCGGTACATCGCCGAGGCGATGATCCACAGCCCCAACCTGCTCTCGTATGACAAGGACCCGGTGACAGGCGAGGTCACGTTCTACAACGACCTCTCCGGCGAAACGATCCTGTCGAGAAGCGGCGAGAACCTCGTCTTCACGGCCTCCACTGCGCTCGACAGCGGGTTCTCCGACGGCACGGCGACGAGCGAGCAGGAGCTGGCCGAGTTGCTGGACCTGCCCGAGTGGTATGAGATCAGCGATTACGGGCGCAAGATCGCCGAGAGCTGGCAGAAGAACGTCAAGACGGCCCAGCGCGAGCTGCGGCTGCTCCAGAGCCGGCTCTCGTATGCGGGCACGGGCAGCGGCGACCCTATCGAGATCCTCGGCGCCAGGATCAAGATCTACGAGAAGTTCGTGCGGTGGCACGATCGCTGCCCGAACTGTACGCAGATGGCCGGCCTCGCGCCGAAGGAACAGCTCCAGCGCGAGATCCAGGTGATGCGCAAGGACCTTGGAGATCTCAAGAGGCGGAGACGGTAAGCTTCGTTCCCGCGAGACGCTGACATAACTGCTCTCTTTTTGGCGACCATCTCGCCGGGCTCGGCCCGGCACCATGCCGATCAGATCGTCCATGGCCGCCCTCATCGACGTCATCTACCTGATCGTCGCGGTGATCACGTCACCGGTGTGGCTCGTGCGGATGGTCCGGACAGGCAAGATCAGGACTGACTGGGCGGGCCGGTTCGGCCTGACCGGGCCGATACCCGCCCCACGGCGACCGAGGGTGCTGCTGCACGGCGTATCGGTGGGGGAGGTCAACGCCATCCGCGAGCTCGTCGAGACGCTCAGCGCCCCGCCGATCGAGGCCGAGATCATCGTCTCGGCGACGACCGACACCGGCTGTTCCCGGGCGAAGAGCCTGTTTGACGGGCGCCATCGCGTCGTACGGTATCCCCTGGATTTCTCCTTCGCCGTGCGCCGTTTCCTGCGCTCCGTGCGACCGGACGTCGTGGTGCTGGTCGAATTGGAGGTGTGGCCGAACTTCGTCCGCGCCGCCGCGCGGCAGGGCTGCCCGGTGTGTGTCGTCAACGGCCGGTTGACCGAGCGCAGCGTGCGCGGCTATCGCCTGCTCGGCCCCGCACTGCGGCCGTCTTTTCGAGGCCTTGCCTTTGTCGCCGCACAGAACGACGCCTACGCGCGACGCTTCGGCGAGATGGGAGTGCCCCGGGAGCGACGGAACGTCACGGGAACGATGAAATGGGACACGGCCGAAATCGCCGACCATGTCGACGGTTCAGAGGAACTGGCCGAGTCGATGGGCATCGATCGAACCAGGCCCCTGGTCGTCGCCGGCTCGACGGCGCCGGGTGAGCACGAGTTGCTCGTCGGCGCCGTCGGCGAGAAGGTACAGCTCCTGTGCGCGCCGCGCCGTCCCGAATGGTTCGACCAGGCGGCGGCCGCCATGCCCGGATGCGCCCGGCGGTCGCACGGCGACTGCGGCAGCAAGACGGGGCGGTTCCTGCTGGACACGATCGGCGAGCTGCGACAGGCATATGCCCTGGCGGACGTGGCCGTCGTAGGGCGCTCGTTCGGCAACCTGCACGGTTCGGACATGATGGAGCCGCTGGCGCTGGGCGCGGCCGTCGTCACCGGACCGGCGGTACTGGATTTTCGGGACACGGTCGACGCGCTGCTGGCCGGCGACGGTCTCGTCCAGACCGATCGCCGGAACCTCCGCGAGACCCTCGCGCAACTCCTGGCCGACCCGGAGCGGCGACGGCAGCTTGTCGAGAACGGTCGTGTGGTTCTGCGCGCCCATCAGGGCGCGACGCAGCGCAACGCGGAGCTCATCGCCGTCTTACTGACTGAAAAAAACACCGGAACCGGATTGCTAAGCCCCACGGATAGGTGAACGAATCGCCCTGTCCGTGCCGCCGGGGAAAAAATGCGCCGTCCCGGCGCTAGCCGGGACGGCGACGGAGGAGAAAGAAGAAAGGAGAAGGAAGCGAGGGAAGGAATGCGAAAGGTACAACGCCCCACGGCGTCAGCTATTTCGTCTTACGGTTCAAGAACGTGACTGACCCCCACCCAGGGGAGTCGGTTCGCGGAGTAGTCCATCGGCGTCTCTCCGAACCCACGGTGTGCTCTCTCGGTGTATCGGGTCGACGGTCGCCCATTCCTTGAAAATGAAGTCGGTGATCCGTGGAACGAGCCCTCCGGGGGCCCTGGGGGCGGTTTCACTGGCTGGCCGTGGTGACGCTGCGGCAGAAGCAGGACGCGAGAATCTCGGTATCCGCGTTCTCGCTGGCCTTCTCGAAGCGCTTCTCGCAGGCGTGCGCTTCGGCAACGGCGCCCCGGAGGCGCAGGCACTCGGCGAGGCCGTGCAGGGACCAGACGTTGTCCGCGTGGCGCTGGAGGTCCGCCAGGTACACGGCCTCGGCCTCCTCGACGCGACCCTCCTCGAGCAGCAGGGCGCCGAGAGAGTGGCGGATCGGCTGCATCCACCCCGGCGGTTCGGCGTAGGGCATGGAGTCTTCGGCCGCGATTCCCCTTCGGAGCGCCGCGAAGGCCGCCTCGTGCTCGCCCTCCTTGAACAGGATCTCGCCCCACATCATCTGGCGCGCGGCCTCCAGCAGGGTCTCGATCCTGGCGCGGCGGACCGTGGTCGTGTCGGGGATGGTCGCGGCGACCGACTCGAAGCGTTCGGCCTCGGCGCGGGCCGCGTCGAGACGATCGGTGTTCGCATACGCGACGGCGCGACCGTGATGCCAGAGCGCCGTCGCGATCGCGTACCGCGTACCGGGACCGGGTTCGGCCAGCATCTCCTGCCACATGCCGAATCGCATCATGACGTGCATCGGCACGAAACGGTATGCCTCGATCGCAGGGAACTCGGCGTCGTACCCGCTCGGCAACTTGGCCTCCATCGCACGGGCGGCCTGGATCGCGTCCGCGCGAGAGCCGCGGAACATCGCCGCCCAGGCGAGGAAGTGATGGTTGTGGGCACGATACTTGTGGTAGATGCCCTGGCGCGGCGCCTGCGCGAAGAAGCGATCGTCCTCGATCACGGCACGCGAGTTGGATGCCACGGCCTCGTCGTACATGCCCAGCCGGATGTAGATGTGCGAAGGCATGTGGACGATGTGCCCCGCCGCGGGCATGAGACCCTCGAGGCGTCGAGCCGAAGGCAGCGCGCGGTCGGGCCGGTCGGACGCCTCGACGGCGTGGATGTAGAGATGGTTGGCACCGGTGTGACCGGGTGCCGCGGCGAGAACGCGCTCGAGCGTCGCCACGATCTCCGGCGTGTGCTCTCCCCGCTCGACGTCGGTTCCGAGGGCGCGCCAGTCCAGCGAGATGTTCATCAGGGCGTCGGCAAAGAGCGCGCCCAGCAGAGGATCGTCGGGGAAACGCCTCCACGCCTCTCGCATCGCGTCCGCGTAGGCCACGTCGAGTGCACCGCGATCCTCGGGCGGCGGATCGGCGAAACGCCGCACCTGCGCCTCGATCAACGCGCGCTCGACCTCGGACGCGCCATCCGCCATCGCCAGCGCCCGCTGCGCCGCCTCGTGGGCCTGCCCGGCCACCGCCGGGTCGGTCATCGGCCTGTTGATGTTCGGGCCCAGCGCGTACGCCATGCCCCAGTGCGCCATGGCGCAGTCGGGGTCGAGCCGGGCCATCTCGTTGAACGACCGCAGGGCCTCGTCGTGGTTGAAGCCCCAGCAGAGCGCGAGGCCCTGGTCGAAGTACGCCTGCGCCAACTCGGAGTCGGTCGTCACCTCGCGGCCGGACGTCCCCAGCCCGTCGTAGAGCGGAGGCGGCGTTGTGGCACAGGCCACGAGTAGTGCCGGGGCCGACAGGGTCAGGCCGAGTCGCATCGTCGAACGGGTGCACATGGATTGTGTCCTCCGTCAAGGGTGCGGACACGAGTATAACCGCTACGCGCTAGAATCCCGGTTCCGCCACCATGCGAGAATCAGAACTCCTCCAACACGTCTACGACACCGCGGACGGTCCCACCCGGCAGGTTCCGATCCCGCCCGGTGACGACATGGCGATGCTGCTGGTGGGGGAGGTACCCGTCCTGGCGGCGGTCGATCAGGTCATCGACGGGCGCCATTTCGATCTGGACACGACGCCGCTGGAGCTGGTGGGTCGCAAGGCCGTCACCCGGAGCCTCAGCGACGTGGCGGCGATGGCGAGTCATCCGGTCGCGCTGCTGGTGACCGTCGCACTGCCATCGGACTTCGGCCACGACCGCGCCACGGCGCTGTTCGATGCGATGCGTGAGACCGCCCGGTACTACGAGTGCCCGCTGGTCGGTGGTGACATCACGCTGCACCGGGATGCATCGAGTCCTCTGGTCTGCACGGTCACGGTGCTTGCACGGCCCGGGCCGGCCGGCGCCGTCACGCGATCCGGGGCGCGGTCCGGTGACACGCTCTACGTGACCGGACGGCTCGGCGGGTCGCTGGGTCCGGACGGTCTTGGCCGCCACCTGACGTTCGAGCCGCGCATCAGCGTGGCCCTGGGCCTCGCTGAGAACCTGCAGACACGGTTGCACGCGATGATCGACATCTCCGACGGCCTCGGTCGCGACGCGGCGCACCTGGCGCGGTGCTCCGGCGTGCGGATCGAGATCGATGCGGCGCGAATCCCCTGCGCCGACGGCGTGGACTGGCGTCGTGCCGCCAGTGACGGCGAGGATTACGAGTTGTGCTTCGCCGCCGCGGGCGAGGTGCCCTCGACACTTGCCGGCGTGCCCGTGACCGCCATCGGCCGCGTGTTCGAGCCGGGCCCGGGTACCGTGGCGCCGGTCGAGATCAGGGTCGGTGCGGAGTCGATCGATGCCACGCGACTGGGGTGGGAGCACCGCTCGTGAATGTCGTACGAACCACCTGGAGCGAGGCCGAGACGATCGAGCTGGCGGCCCGGCTGGGGCGAGGGCTCGCCGGCGGGGAAGTCATCTGCCTGGAGGGCCCGCTGGGCAGCGGCAAGACATGCTTCGTCCGCGGCCTGGCGACGGGGCTGGGGCTCGATCCGACGGAGGTATGCAGCCCGACGTACGTCCTCTGGCGGCGGTACGAGAATCATGCGTCTCTCGCCCTGGTTCACCTCGACGCGTTCCGGCTGAGCGGCCCGCAGGACCTCGAAGCAATCGGGTGGGAGGAACTGCTGGAGGAACCTGCCACGGTGATCGCCGTGGAATGGCCGAGCCGGATCGCCCCGGCGCTGCCGCCGCGACGGATCGAGGTGGTCATGGCGCACGCAGGCGAATCCGCCCGCCGCATTACCCTGGATGCGCCGCCGGAGATCGCGTCGATCTGGGAACGACCGGATCGATGAGCCGGCGTCCCGCCGGGCTTATCGCGTAGATCTGGAAACGGTGGCCGACCGGGTCCCACCCGTGTTTCTCGCAGATGCGGTTGCGCAAGGCGACCAGCTCCTCGTCGGAAAACTCGATGTACTCTCCGGTCTTCATGCAGACGATGTAATCTCGAGCCGCCTTGCCGTAGATGAGCTGATAATGGGCCTGCTTGGAGTCGAACAGCGCCTGGGTGATGATCCCGGCGTCCTGGAGGAGCTTGACGGTGCGGTAGATGGTGGCCTTGGAGACGTGGTGACCGCGACGGCGCATCTCCATGAGCAACTGGTCGACTTCGAAGACGTCGTCGCACTCGATGATGGCGTCGAGGATGTCAGCGCGTTCGGGGGTGTACTTCAGGTTCTGCGTACGGAGGTATCGCCGGAAGATGGCGCACAGCGGAGCCATCACGACCAGCTGCGAGCCGTCCGGCGGTGGGGGAGGGGTCGGCAACGAGTGAACCGCCATGAAACAAAGTGTACCGTGGGCACAGGCGAAAAAGAACCTGCAATGTCACGTTCGCTGGCCATGCTGGGATTCGAACCGTACGACACGGGGTCGCACCGCGCGGTGCGGGAGTTGGTCTCGGCGCATTCGCGGCATCGATGGACGTGGCTGACCCTGCCGGGCCGAGGCTGGAAGTGGCGGATGCGCCTGGCCGCGGTGGAACTGCTGGACGAAGCCGCGGCAGCGGGGCGGCTCGACGAACCGATCGACGTGATCGTGGCGACCTCCCTGATAAGCGTCGCCGATCTGCGGGCCCTTCTGCCCGCGCGCCTGCGCGGCGTACCCGTGGTCCTGTACATGCACGAGAACCAGGCGGCGTACCCGTCGTCGGAGCAGCCCGGCCTGGACCCGGGCCGGGACGTCCATTTCGCGCTGACGAATCTGACGAGCATCCTGGCGTCGGACCTGGTCATCTGGAACAGCCGCTGGAACCACGACTCGTTCCTGTACGCGATGGACTCGATCATCCGGCGGGCCACCGCGGTTGATCTTCGCGGGTGGCGTGAGCGTGTCGAATCGAGAAGTCGCGTGATCTGGCCGCCGGTGGAGCCGCCTCCGGATGAGGGTAACCCCGAACGAACTTTACATAACGCGACCAGGGTCGTGTGGCCGCACCGGTGGGAACACGACAAGGGCCCCGACGAGCTGCTGGAACTCGCGACCCGTTTCAGCGAACGGCACGACCTGCGGTGGACGATCCTCGGCGAGCAGTTCCCCGACACGCCGCCTGCGCTGCGCGAGTTCGAGAAACAGTTTGCCGCTCGTACCGATCACTTCGGCTTCGAGCCCGACCGGAGGCGCTACTGGGCGCACCTGGCCGCGTGCGACTGGGTGCTCTCCACGGCGCGGCACGAGTTCTTCGGCGTCGCGGTGGTCGAGGCGTTGCTGGCCGGATGCCTGCCGTGGCTGCCGGATCGACTCAGCTACCCCGAACTGCTTCCGGCCGGCAGCCATGGACTGTCACCGGCGCGGCCGCCGGAGGATCGCGCCGCCCAGGTGCGCGCCATCCGCGAACACCTGCGCCCGGCGCTGGCGCCCAACGCGGTCGCCGCGATCGACACGGCCATCGAAGCCGCCGTGGCCGGTGCGAAGGGGTGATCGTCGAATTCACGCCGCGTCGAAGAGTCTCATCTGGCCGACATCGCCCGGGCGTCGAAACGCCCTCGACGAGGGTGCCGGCAACGGTCGATGAAGCCCCAGCCTCGCGGCAAAGACCCTGAACGTAGCCGCGATCTGCCCGGCCAGGGCACCGTGACCGCGTCCTCGATCGCCGAAACGCGAGTCATACAGGCGCCCGCCGTGCAGGTCTCTGATGCGCCCCTCGATCGCGGCGGCGCGGTCGGGAAACTGCACCTGGAGCCAGTCGAGAAAGACCGTCTTGACCTGGTGGGGAAGGCGAATCATGATCCAGCTCGCCGAGGCGGCGCCCGCTTCGGCGGCCGCCTCGAGCAGGTGGGGGATCTCGTGGTCGTTGAGACCCGGAATGATCGGCGCAAGCATCACCGAGACGGGGATGCCCGCGGCCGCCAGGTCGCTGATCGTGCGCAGCCTGTCCAGCGGCCGGCTCGCCCGCGGCTCCATGACCGCGGCGAGTTTCTTGTCCAGCGTCGTCAGGCTCAGTGTGACGTTGACCGCCCGGTGCTCCGCCAGAGACGCCAGCAGATCCAGGTCGCGAACGATCAGCCGGTTCTTGGTGATCATCCCGACCGGCTGGCGGCACTCCGAAAAAACCTCCAGGCACCGACGCGTGATCTCCAGCCGCCTCTCCAACGGCTGGTAGCAATCCGTCACGCCGGACATCACGATCGTCTCGCCACGCCAGCGAGACGCGGCAAGTTCGCGCCGCAAGAGTACCGGCGCGTCGGGCTTCGCGACGATCTTTGTCTCAAAGTCCAGACCGGACGAGAAGCCCAATGTCTCGTGTGTCGGGCGCGCGTAGCAGTTGTGGCTCACGACACCGTTTGCAATGAAATCGCCCGTTTCAGTCGTAATGTCATACAGTTGCCTGACGCCCCTGAGTGGTTCGATTGCAACAACGCCCAGTCGTGCACGGGTCCTGAGAGCCGTACCCTCAATCTCACGCTTCCGGAGAATCGCAGGGTCCGCTGTCTTGAAGAACCGGATGTGCTGGGGCAAACCACCGGTCACGCGAACCGTTTCGATGGGTGTCCGTCGCCCTTTCTCCTGGCGCTCCACGACGACGGAAAACCCGAATCTCCGGAAACAACCGATGGTCTGCTCAATGATCGCGGCGTCAGTGTTCGAGATCCTGAGGGCTCCGCCGCTGTAGCTCCCCTCCGCATCAAAGATCCCTGCCATGAAGCCGCTGCTCCACTCCATCGAGGGTGTCAGAGGCCATTGCACAAGTTGGCGCACTCGCCGCACCCGTTCTTTGGCGTGCGTGCGAATCGCCATCACCTGCCTGCGCCGACCCGTGGCCTTCTGGAATGTGAACCGCGTCGTTGGGACCCCAAACTCTGCGAGGTAATTTGCGCCTCGATCCAAAGCCTCGTCATCCGTCAGTGCCAGGCGGAACTGGTGTTGTGTGCCGCCACCGCCACTGGAGCGCTTGTACACGTACTTTGCCAGCAATCCATCGCCGCGGATGAGCCCACAGAGATACCCGCGCTTGTAGTCCGGACACTTGGGTGTTGGCGAACCGGGATTCCCGAAACCGAGAAGCTTGTCGTTGTACGTCAAGTGCGGTCGCTGTTGGGCGCCATGACCCGTGCCTTGGACGTACTTCCAGCCGCGTAGCGTCAAGAAGCGATGATCCGCACTAGCAATCAGGTTGGTCCCGTCCTCAAGAGTCACGCGATATGCAGGCTTCTCCGTCTCCCAATGTGCCAGCACTTGACTCCGAACGAATCGACGGAACCAGCCGCGGCGAATCGTCCCGTAGATCTTGTCTCCGACCCGCAGGTCCGCGAGCCGCCGCGTCGTACCGTTTGCCATGAGAATGGACGTGTCACCGTCTGCGCAGTAGACGCATCCATGCTCGCAACCCCGATACGGGTTCACAGTCCACTTGAAGTTCAGATCCGGGCTGTCAACGCGGTTGATGATCGTTCGCGTGACGTCCCGGTAGACACGTGTGCGCACCTGAACGCCACAGGGATTGTCCCGGTGAGCTTCTTCCAGCGCTGTCGGCCATACATCCAGGCTCACCGATTCGAAGCGGTTGGCGGGGTTCAACGAGGTGCCGCGTCCGCGCGGGCGGGATGCGACGGAACTCAGCTGTACGGCATTTGTCACCGCCCTAACATATACCCAACGATACAGCGTGTCAAGGGTTGGATCGCCCGCATTACCCCCCTGCCAAGGACCGAGAATGGTAGTTACGTTAAATTCTTCCGGCCGAAACCGGCAGGGGGCCTGGCGACCCGACTCCGACCTGTACACACGCTCACGCCCTACCATGGCCCCCACCGATGATTACACGCTGGTCCCAGACGCTCATCCCGACCCTCCGCCAGGACCCCTCCGAGGCCGAGGTGCCCTCACACAGGCTCATGCTGCGTTCAGGGCTCATCAGGCAGCTCGCGGCGGGGCTGTACACGTACCTGCCGCTGGGCTGGCGGTCGCTGCACAAGGCGATCGAGATCATCCGGCAGGAAATGAACGCGGCGGGCTCGGTGGAGATGTTCATGCCCGCCCTGGAGCCCATCGAGCTCTTTGCCGGCACCGGCCGCGACGTCGCCTACGGAGACGACCTGTTCACGCTGACGGACCGCCGCGGGCACCGCAACGCGCTGGCGCCGACCCACGAAGAGGTTATCACCGAGGCACTGGCGGCCTCGGTCGAGTCGCACCGCCAGTTGCCGCTGAACCTCTACCAGATCCAGACGAAGTTCCGCGACGAGCCGCGGCCTCGATTCGGCGTGCTGCGCAGCCGCGAGTTCATCATGAAGGACGCCTACTCGTTTCACGTGACCGTGGACGGTCCCGGCGGCCTCGACGCGACCTACGAGCGCATGTACCAGGCGTACTGCCGCATCTTCGACCGCTGCGGCCTGACCTACGAGACGGTCGAGGCGGAGTCCGGCCCGATCGGCGGCTCGGCGTCGCACGAGTTCATGGTCATCTGCTCGACAGGCGAGGACACGGTCTATAAATCGGACAAGGGCAACTACGCCGCCAACGTCGAGAAATGCGAGATCGGCCCCCGGGCATGGTCCTTCGACCCCCCGGACCCCCCTACCGAAAGCGCCGGCGATCTCGAGACCGTCCACACACCGGACCTGCCGGGGATCGACCTCGTCGCGGCGTTCCTGAAGATCACCCCGGACCGGATGCTCAAGACGCTCGTGTGCAGCAGCGACAACGGGTGGATCCTCGCCGTGCTGCGCGGTGATCACGACCTGAACCTCGGCAAGCTCAAGACCGCTTGCGAGAGTGCCGTGCAACTCGCCGACGAGAAGGCCGCCAGGGACGCCGGCTTCGCCGTCGGCTTCGTTTCACCCGCGGTCGCGAAGACGATCACGGTCGCCCGAATCGTCATCGACCCCGACGCAGCCCAGTCTCGCGACTGGGTCACAGGCGCCGACCGGATCGATTACCACGTGCGCAACTTTCAGTGGCGCCGCGAGCTCGGCGAACTCCTGGACGGTGACACCGTCCGGGTCGCGGACATTCGCAACGCCATCGACGGCGACCCGTCACCGCGCGACGACGGCGGCGTTCTCCGCGCCGAGCGCGGCATCGAGGTCGGTCACGTCTTCAAGCTCGGCACCAAGTACTCCGAGGCAATGGGCTTCACGGTCCTGGACGAGAACCAGAAGAGCCGCCTCGTGATCATGGGCTGCTACGGCATCGGCCCCGGCCGCATCCTCGCCGCCGCGATCGAGACGAACCACGACGACGACGGGATCATCTGGCCCGCGCCGATCGCGCCGTACACCGTCCACGTCGTCACGATCAAGCTCGACGAGGCGGGCAGCAAGGCGCTGGACACACTGCTGGCCAACCTGGACGCCGCCGGCATCGACGTGCTCGTCGACGACCGCCCCGAACGGCCCGGGCCCAAGTTCAAGGACGCCGACCTCATCGGCTGTCCCATTCGCCTCACCATCGGCGCCAAGTCGCTCGCCGAGAACGCGGTGGAGTTCAAGCTCCGCTGCGCCGCCAGAGAATCGGCCGAACTCATCAAGCTGGACGCCGTCGCGGATCGCTGCCTCGAGGTGGCCGGAGGCGGCCGTTGAGCCGATGGGCGGATCAGGGACGCGGCGGCGGTGGATCCGGCTCGCGGCAGGCGCCGGTCTCCTGATCGCGGCCCTCGCGCTCGGCCGACCCGCCGCGCACCTCGTGCGATCGTGGTGGACGGACACGAACGAGCTGGAGGAACTTCCGGCCGGGTTCGTCGACGACGCAAGCCGCATGAACGCGACCCGGGTGACGGAGATCTGGAACGTCCCCCCGGAGACGGAGGCCGCCGAACGGCAACTGGCGCAGCTGTTGCAACGTGCTCGCGAGAACGGTCTTGGGGTCTCGATCGCCGGCGCCCGGCACACCATGGGCGGCCACACGATCTCTCCCGACGGCATCGTGATCAACATGCTCCCGTTCAATCGCATGGAGCTGGACGAGGACGCGTACATCCTCCACGTCCAGGCCGGCGCGAAGTGGTCGCAGATCATCCCCTACCTCGACGTGCGCGGCCGGTCGGTCGCGGTCATGCAGTCCAACAACTCGTTCACCGTCGGCGGGTCGCTGAGCGTCAACTGCCACGGCTGGCAGTACGGCCGCCCGCCCATCGCCTCGACGGTCAGGTCGTTCCGCCTGATGCGGGCGGACGGAACGATCGTCCGGTGCAGCCGGCGCGAGAACGAGGATCTGTTCTCGCTGGCCCTCGGCGGGTACGGGCTCTTCGGCATCATTCTCGACGTCGAACTGGTCGTCGTGGCCAACGAGCGCCTGCGGCTCGAACAGCACGTCGTACCCGTCCACCGCGCGCTGGTGATTTTCGACCAGCTCGCCAGGGAAGGTCCCGACGTCAGCCTGGTGTACGCGCGGCTCAACATCGTTCCCGATGAGCTCTTCAGTGCGGTCATCATCAACGTCTTCCGCCGTGAGGCGGAGGGCGACATTCCGGAACTCTCCGATCCGGGGCTGGTCGCGCTGCGGCGGGCCGTGTTCCGGGGCTCCGCCGAGGGCGAGTACGGCAAGGAGCTTCGATGGGCCGCGGAGACGAAGCTCCAGCCGCATCTCTTGAAGAAGGTCTTCTCCCGCAACCAGTTGCTCAACGAGGGCGTGGAGATCTTCCAGAATCGGTCCGCCGAGTCGACGGACACCCTGCACGAGTACTTCGTGCCGCGGACCCGGATCGCGCAGTTCCTCGTTGCGCTGCGGCGCATCGTGCCCGCGCACGACGGCAACCTGCTGAACGTGACGATGCGCAGCGTCGACACGGATGCCGACACCTTTCTCCGGTACGCCGACCGGCACATGCTCGCACTGGTCATGCTCTTCCAGCAACCCCGGACCGCCGCCGGCGATGACGCGATGGAGGCGATGACGCAGGAGATCGTCGAGACCGCGCTCTCACTGGACGGCCGCTACTACCTCCCCTATCGGCTTCACGCCACGGCCGAGCAGTTTCATCGGGCGTACCCGCAGGCCCGGGACTTCTTCGACCGCAAACGACGGTTCGATCCCGATGAGATCTTCCGGAATCGCTTCTACGAGAAGTACACGCTCAAGTAACCGGGCGGCGAAGCGCCGCGTCAGGGCGTCGTGGGCGCTGCTGGTGGGCGCGGTCCAGCCCGAACGCGTCGTGCACGGCGCGGAGGGCCTTCTCGCCCTGCTCCTTCGGCACGATGCAGGAGATCTTGATCTCCGACGTCGTGATGTTGGCGATGTGTACGCCCGCGTCGCCCAGCGCCGCGAACATCGTCGCCGCCACGCCCGCGTGGGTGCGCATGCCCACGCCTACTGCCGAGACCTTGGCGAGGCCGATCTCGATCGCCATCTCGCCGGCGCCGGCGTCGTGGAGCGCCTTCTCCACGGCGACCTTCACCTCGGCAAGGTCTCGGTGATCGACCATGAACGAGATGTTCGCGGTCTCACCGCTCTCGGTCTGGATGATGTCGTCGACGACGGCGTCCGTCCCGGCGATCCGCTTGAACAGGTTCCCCTGCATGCCCGGCGAGTTGGGAATGCCCCGCACGCTGATCCTGCCAAGATCGGGCGTGAGCGCGCAGCCGACCACCGTGACGTCTTCCATGTCGGGCGTCTCCCTGATGATCATCGTCCCCCTGTCCGGCTTGCCGCTGTGCCGGACGTGGATCGGGACGTTGTATTTCTGACCGAAGACCACCGCGCGGCTGTGCAGCACGCCTGCACCGAGCGAGGCCAGTTCGAGCATCTCCTCGGCGCTGATCCGGTCCAGTTTGCGGGCGTTGGGGACGATCCGCGGATCGGCCGTGTACACGCCGTCCACGTCGGTGTAGATCTCGCACATGCCCGCCCCGGCTTCGCCACCGACACCAAGCGCCGCGGCGATCGCCAGGGCCGTGGTGTCGGATCCGCCGCGGCCCAGCGTGGTGAGCTGCCCCTCGCTGGACATCCCCTGGAACCCCGCGACGACGATGATGCGGCCGTCGTCCAGTTCGGCTTGCAGCGCCTCGGTGTCGATCGAGCGGATCCGGGCCCTGGTGTGAAACTCGTCGGTGATAATCCCGATCTGGGCGCCGGTCATGCTCACGGCGGCCATGCCGCCACGGTGCAGCGCCATCGTCATCAGGGCGATCGACACCTGCTCCCCGGTCGTGAGCAGCATGTCCAGTTCGCGCTGCGAGGGCTGGTCCGTGACCTGGGCCGCCAGGGCGATGAGATCGTCGGTCGTCTCTCCCATCGCCGAGACCACGACGACCACGCGGTGCCCGTCGCGCCGCGCCGCCGCCGCACGTTCGGCGCACCGGATAATGCACGACGAATCGGCGAGCGACGAGCCTCCGAACTTCTGGATCACGATCGCCATGGCGAGCTAGCCGGGCTAGTCTACTCGACCGTGCCGGCGGAATCCGGCGGGCTGAGCAGGATCTCGGCCTCGGTCCTGACACGGTCCGCCGACGGTCGCGAGAGCTGCCAGTCGCATCGATCGACGCCCTGCGCGAGCTCGCGCAGCAGGTTCAGCGTTTCGCGCATCGCCTGAACGTCCTGGGGAGCCGCCAGCGCCTCCGCGTGCGCGGACCAGCCGGCAAGGTGCTGGGCCAGCCGCTTGCCGTCGGCGACGCCGCAGTTGGTCCAGCGGCCGGGTTGCGCAGAGTGCTCCAGGAGCACATTGACTCGCGGCGAGGCTCGCAATGCTTCGGCCACTGCATCGAGGTGCCCGGGGTGACTCGCCAGGACGCACCACCGTCCACCGTCACCCGACGCGGACTCCACGACCGTCCAGTTCAGCGAGACCCCATCGATACCGGGAACATCGCCGAAGAGCCAACGCGCCATCGGCCCGATCGGCACGCTCCTGGCGCCGCGGGGGTCCAGGTCGTCCGGGTCGGGCACCTCCAGGTGAAAATTGCCCTCGCCGAGGCGGTTGAGCGCTGCCAGGAGCCGAAGCATGTTCCGGTCGAGCTGAGTCCGGGCGAGTTCGGCGTCGTTGACCTCGTAGGCGCGCAGAATCGTCGGCAGCAGCAGGTCGAACGGCGGAACCTCGACCCGGCCCTCGACGTCCGAGACCAGTGTGATGCGACGCGGCCCGAGGTTCGCCCCAAGCGCGGACGTGATCAGCGGCTCGCCGAGCAGCGTCGCGACGAAGGCGTCGAACGGCCCCCCCGCCGTATCGGTCGGCTCGATGACACCGAGAAAGCCCGTCCCCTCCAGCCACCGCAGCGGCGCCGGGTTCCAGGACAGTTCGGTGATCCTGCTCCTGAACGGCGCGTTGGAGAAACGTGACGCGTGCCGGAGGCTCACGGTGTCGTCACGCAGGTCCGCGACACCGACGGACCACCCTCCCAGTGGAAGTTCGTGGCGGACGAACACGCCGACGCGACCGGGGCCGAGGTCCATGCCCTGCTTGATTCCCTCGTGCTGCGCCAACGAGTGCGCCGGGAGCGCGGCGAGGTTCGCCAGCACGGCCTGGAAGAGCTCCTGGTGATCATCCGGCGCGATGAGTACCTGCCCTTCGGCACGGGCCAGCAGCAGGCCCTGCCCGACGAGATGAAAGACGCTGACGTTGCCCCGCGGCGCGAGCACGACCGGCGAGAGCTTGCCCAGCAGGGCCGCACTCCGAGACGGCTCCATCCCGGTCAGCACGACCCACTCGGCTCGTGACGCGCCGGGGCGGCTCAACACCGTCAGTTCCCGGCCGAGGCACGCATCGAAGAGCGCCGCGTCGTCCATACCCACTGCCTGGGAAAGGCGGTGCCACGCCCCCGGCAACTCACCCTCGGCCAGCCAGGCCCCGAGCCAGGATGCAATCGGTCGATCCTGCAACTGCGTGCGGAGCGCCGCGGCCCCGTCGATGTGAACGAACAACCGCACGTCCGGCGGGGCCAGCGCCGCGGCACGGAACGGGTCGGCGGCCATGGCTGACAAGCCGCACGAGCTGGTGACCAGGACGCTCGCCGCGATGAGGAACGTAGGGCTCATCGTTCGGCGGCTGCGCCGACGGCCGGCGACGCCGGTTCCGGCAGCGTCGGCGCCAGGGCGCGAATCGACCTGACGGTCCGATCGATCGTGCGAGCGTGGCGTTCCATGTCGTGACGGATCGCCGAGGAGATCGTCGGCTCCGATGGCGGCGCCGGAGACGTCATGGTCCTGAGAATGATCACGCCGGCGGCGCCCGTGACAGCCAGGCACATCGCCACGCGCAGCAGGGCGCGAATCCGCCGTCGCCGGCTCGCGTCGCGAGACGAGAGGCCCCGCAGCCCCAGCCGGCGCAACACGGTCTCGGTCAGGTCGGGGCTGTCGCGGTGCCCGGTCACGAGAATACCTCGCGGGCGTGGCGGTGTTTCACGCGGTCGGCGGTGATGGAACGCTTCATCCGGGCGCGACCGCGGTGCAGGTGGCTCTTGACCGTCCCGGGGGGCATGTCCAGGTGCTCGGCGATGTCGGCGATCGGCCGGTTGAGTTGATGGAACAGGTGCATGATCTCTCGCTGCTGCTTCGGAAGCGTCTCCATGACCTCGTCCAGAAGCTGCCGCGCGTTGGCGATCGTCTCCCTGTGGGCGTTCTCCTGACCGGGGCCCGGGTCGGTGGCGGGACGAACGCCCACGGCATCGGTGTCAAAGGTCGGGCTGAGCTTCTGGTTGGCGTTCATGTAGAGGCGTTTGGCGATCGTGAACAACCACGTGCTGAACCGGAACCGGCTGTCGAAGCGGCGGAGGTTCTTCAGGACGCGAACCAGCGCTTCCTGGACGATGTCCTCGGCCACCTCGGGCCGACCCGACATCCTCAGGATGAAGCGGTACAGCCCGTCCTGGTGAGCGCGAATGAGGTCGGCGATAGCCTTCTCATCGCCTTCCTTGGCGCGTCGCACCAAAGCCTGTTCCTCGGCCCTGTCCATCACTGGCCGCCCATTGTACATACCGCCGGGGCGGGTCGGGGTTGCTCTTTCCCGGCTTACGCGGCCGCCGACTTGCTGCTGCGGCGATGGCGGCCGACGGTCCGCTGGTCGGCGGTGGCGCGGCGCTGGGGCTCCGCGTCGAGACGACTCAGCAACTCCCTGGGATCGCTGGCCCACAGGTCGGCCCCGATCTCCTCGGCCAGCCCCGCAGCCCGGTTGAAGACGCCGCCGCCGACGGCGATCTGGAGGTCGGGACAGGCGTCGATGGTGCGGACCGTGTCGATCAGCCTGCGGATGTGCGGCGCGTCACCGGGAGCGGAGGCGAACATCAACAGGACGTCGGGATTCCGCGCACCGACCTCGGCGAGGATCTCATCGGCGGCCACGCCGCCGCCGCCGAACCAGATCTCGTATCCGTCGGCCTCGACCAGGTCCGCGACGAGCTGGCCCGCCAGTTCATCGGCCTCGCTGGAGCCGCAGAACATGAGGATCGTCCGGGCCCGGCGTGACTTCTGGGTATACCTGGCCTGGACCCGATCCACGACGCCTCTCAGGAGTCGGATGGCATAGTGGTGCGCGAGCGTACTGAGCTGATCGGCACGGAACAGCGAGTTGATCATCTCCAGGGTCGGCCAGTACACCTCGATGGCGAGATCCTCGGCGGTGACACCGGCCTCGACGGTCTCCTCGACGAGCGCGCGGACGCCCCCGCGATCGCCTGTCACCAGCATCTCGAACAACCTCGACACCACGTTCTCTTGATTCACTGTGAGCCTCCATCCCGTACGTACCCCTGCACGAAGACCACCAACGCGAGGGGCTTCATCGAGCCGCAGGCCGTCGCGGCTGGATATTTGCGCGGCACCGAGGCTATCGGACACGTTCGGCGCCCTCGCGGCCCGATAACCCGGGCTTGACTCCCAGCGAGGCGACGCAGACACCGAACGTCATGGGGCGTTGCCGTATCCGCTGGAAGCCCGCGTCCTCCATGAGGGCGGCCAGCCCCTCGCGGTCGGCGAACGTCGAGACCGACCGGGGCAGGTACCGGTACGCGCCGCTGCGGTCGCCGGCGAGCAGCGTCGCGGTGACCGGCATCACGTGCTCGCAGTACACCGTGTTCAGTGCCCGGAGAAGACGGTTGGCGGGCCGGCTGAACTCCAGGACCACGATGCGACCGCCCGGGCAAAGCACGCGGCCCAACTCGCGCAGGGCCCTGCCTGCATCCGTGACGTTGCGGATGCCGAACGCGATCGAGACGATGTCGAAGCTCGCGTCGTCAAAGGGCAGCGCCATCACGTCGCACAGCCGGTAGCTGAGCCGCCGCCGTATGGCGGGCCGGCGACGCGCCGCCTTGAGCCGGGCGATGTCAAGCATCTGCACGGTGAAGTCCACGCCGCACACGCGGGCCGCTCCCGCCTCGGCGAACGCCTCGGCAAGATCACCCGTGCCGCAGGCGGCGTCGAGAACGCGATCGGTCGGCTTGACGTCGCACAGCTGCACCGCCCGGCGACGCCAGGCCTGGTCGCGCCCGAACGAGTGCAACCGGTTGTTCAGGTCGTAGCGATGCGCGATCGCCCCGAACATACGCCGGACCCGATCATCCTTGTCGGCGGCTTCGTGGGGATCGCCGGCCAGGTCTGTTGCGGACCACGCCGGTTCGGAAGAAGATGGTCTGCGACGGGTCATGGGAGATAAAGGAGCGCGTCATGCGCGACATGAAGATCGTTGCCAGTGTACTGCTGCTCGGGCTCGCCGGCTGCACCGTCAACCCCTCGACCGGCCGCAGCCAGTTCCTGCTGCTGTCGGTCGAGCAGGCGCAGGCTCTCGGGGAGGAGTCGAAGCTCGAGGTCGTCCAGCAGTACGGCGGTGAGCTGGAGTCGGCGGAGGTCACGAGTTACGTCGAGCGGGTCGGCCGGTCGATGGCCCGGCTCACCGAAGCGGACTACCCCGACCTGCCGTGGGAGTTCACGGTGCTCGACTCGGACGTCGTCAACGCCTTCGCGTTGCCGGGCGGAAAGGTCTTCGCCAGTCGCGGCCTGTTGGCGCGCCTCGACAACGAGGCCCAACTGGCCGGAGTCCTGGGTCACGAGATCGGCCATGTGACCGGGCAGCACGTCAACGAGCGGATCAGCCAGGCGATCCTCATCAGCGGGATCGTCCTGGGCACGTCGGTGGCCGCGGGGTCGTCGGACTCCGAGTGGGCGCGGGTCGTGCCGATCGTGGTCGGCGCGGCCGGCACGGGGTACCTGCTGAGCTTCAACAGGGACCAGGAGACCGAGGCCGACGAGCAGGGCCTCAAGTACATGACCGCCGCGGGGTACGATCCCGCAGCGATGATCGAGCTGCCGGAGGTCCTCAAGGGCGCCGGCGACGGGAGCCGACCGCCGGAGTTCCTGTCGACGCACCCGTACCCCGAGACGCGAATCGAGACCGTGTCCAGGCTCCTCGCCGGCCCCTACGCGTACACACAGGACAATCCCGCCTTCCGGAAGTTCCCCGACCGGTATCGGCGCGACGCCCTGCAGCACCTGCCGGAGCCGGCCCGGGCCCCATGAGAGCGACCGGGACCGTTTCTGCGGGGGTTCTTGATCACGTGCCGAGTAGACAGGTACGATAGAGACCTCGATGATCATCGACCTCAACACCCACGTCTGGGCCAATCTCGATCAACTCGGCCCGGAGCTTGCCTCCCGCCGCCGCAGCGCGGCCGCGGGCAACGGCGCGAACAACGGCGCACAGCTCGACGCCAGCCCGGCCGCTCACGAGCGCGCCATGGGTTGCGTGGACGCCGCGGTCGTGCTCGGTTTCCGGGCGGATCGCGTGGGCGCGCGCATCCCGAACGAGTTCATCGCCGGGTTCGCGGCCAAGGATCCCCGCCGCCGGATCGGGGTCGCCGGCATCGACCCGATGAGCGGCGACGTCCTCGACGAGATCGAGGCCGCGGTGGGCATGGGGCTTCTCGGCGTCACCGTCTCGCCGGCGATCCAGGGATTCCACCCGGCGCACTCGAACGCCATGCGGACCTATGAACGGTGCGCGGAGCTGGCACTGCCGCTGTTCGTCACCGTGCACGAGCCGCTCACCGCGGCGGCGGTGCTCGAGTTCGCCCGGCCGGGCGCGTGGGACGAGGTCGCCAGAAGCTACCCGTCGTTGCCGATCGTCATCGGCCAGATCGGCCACCCGTGGATCGACGAGGCCCTGTTGCTGGTCGGCAAGCACGAGCGCGTCTACGCAGACATCTCCGGCGTGGCGGCGCGGCCGTGGCAGCTCTACAACGCGCTGTTAAGCGCCAGTAGTATGGGCGTGATGGACAAGTTGCTGTTCGGGTCGGGCTTCCCCAATCATTCGCCGGCCAGCGCGATCGAGTCGATGTACTCCGTCAACGCCTTCAGCCACGGCACGCAGTTGCCGACGATCGCGAGATCGTCGCTGCGAGCCATCGTCGAAAAGGACAGCCTCGCCTGCCTGGGCATCAACACGGAAGTTCCCGCAAGCCCCACGGCGCGCGAGCCCGACGAGGTCGACACGCCGGTCGTCGAGGTCATCCGGGTCACCGAGCCGAGCCCCGGCCCCGAGATGACCTGATCCGCTGCACACCAGCATGGTCAGCCGAAGGCTCATCATCGCGCTGCTCGCCGGGCTGCCACCGGCGGCCGGGTGCGCGTCGGCGCGGGTCTCGGGGCACCTGCGAGCCGAGTCGCTCGGCGTAAACCCCGTCTTCCTGGACCGGAAGTTCACCACCTCGGTGTACGCCCAGCTCAACTCGACCGAAACGTCGTTTTACCTGACCGACATACCGCTGGCGGACCTGCTCGCCGGCAACGTCGGCACGGGAATGGTCGTGCACCTGGATCTGCTCTGGGTGCCCTCGGCGGGGGACACGCCGATGGACAGCTCGGCAACCAACGTCAGCATCCGCTACGTCCTGTTCGCCGAGGGCGAGGTGGGCATCTACGGCGGCGCCGGCTTTGCGATGCCCCGCGGCGAGGTCGGCGACGGCACGATGTCGCTGTCACTGCGCGACGCTTCGCTGACGCTGCTCGACTCGACCGACGGGTTCGTCGACCTGCTGAGCCCGGCTCGACTGACGGGCCGATTGACCGCGAAACTGGACCTGGACCGGTCGCGACGGCTGGCGTGGGCCGTGAACCAGATCGTCACCAACGCGCTGGGGTACGTCCGGCTCGTGGAAAAAGAGACCGGGTCGGAAAAAGAGACCCGGTCTCTTTTTCCACCGAACGCTATTCGCCGCCGCTGCTCTTCGCCGTCGTCTTCTTCGTCCGGGGCTTAGGCTTCGACGCCGCGGGACCGGTGATCTTCTCGATCCGGATCCGCAGGAACCGCTGGGTGTGCCCCATCTTGCGTCGGTAACCCTTGCGGCGCTTGTACTTGATCACGTCGATCTTGTCGGCCTTGACCTCCTCGAGGATCTCGGCGGTGACGGCCGCCCCGCTCACGTACGGTCTCCCGATCGTGGGCGTGACACCGGTCTCGCCGACCAGGAGCACGCGATCGAACTTGATCTTCTTGCTGCGGGGCCCGACGTCGCGAAGATCGATGTCCAGGACGTCGCCCTTGGCGACCCGTATCTGCGTTCCACTGTCTTCAATAATCGCGTACACGTCGCCGCTCCCGTTGAGATCGAATCGCGGATTGTAAGGCGCCCCGCCCCACCGGGCAAGACGTCGCGGGAAACGCTACAACTGGTGTTCAGATGTTCCACGTTCTCGACTGGGTGGTGCTGGGAGCGTACCTGGCGATCGTCGTCGCCCTGGGCATGCACTTCCGGCGGCGGGCCGCCCGGCGGCTGGAGTTCTTCCTCGCGGCACGGTCCATGCCGGTGTGGGCGGTCGCGATCTCGGTGCTGGCGACCAGCCAGTCCGCGGCGACCTTCATCGGGGGCCCCGAACAGTCGTACGCCGGCGATCTCACCTACCTGTCGGCCAACCTCGGCGGCCTCATCGCGGTCATCGTCGTGGCGGTCTTCTTCCTGCCGGCGTTCTATCGCCGCAACGTCGTCAGCATCTACGAGTTGCTGGGGCAGGACTTCGGACTCGGCGCCCAGCGCGCCGCCAGTGCCATGTTCATGCTCGGGCGGGTCTTCGCAAGCGGCGCCAGGCTCTTCATCGTCGCCATCCCGTTCTCGCTGATCGCCTTCGGCAGCACCGCGCCGATGTACCTGCTCGCCTCGATCGCGGTCATCACCGTTGCCGCGACCGCGTATACGTTGCTCGGCGGCATCCGGGCCGTCATCTGGACGGACGTGCTCCAGGCCGTCGTGTACATCGGCGCGACCTGTGCAGCAGTGTGGCTGCTGTGGCAGAAGATACCGCTGGGGCCGGCGGAGCTGATCGAGACCCTCAGAGCCACCGGCGACGGTCACAAGCTCACGATCATCGACGCGTCGTTCGACCGATCGTTCACGCGGCCGTACAACCTCTGGGCCGTGATCCTGGGCCTCACGCTGCTCAACACGGCGGCGTACGGCACGGACCAGGACCTCACCCAGCGCATGCTCACCTGCCGGTCGGCGGCCCGCGGAAGCTGGTCGTTGATCCTGTCCTACGTGATCGGCTGGCCGGTGATCGCGCTGTTCATGCTCGCGGGACTCCTGCTGTACGTCTATTACCAGCGGCCCGACCTGATGGGCGATGCCGCCTCGACGGCGGTGGCCGCGGACGCAAGCGACGTCTTCGTCCGGTTCATCCTTCACGAGATGCCGGTGGGTATGCGGGGGCTCATGATGGCGGGGCTGTTTGCCGCCGCCATGAGCAGCCTCGACTCGGCGCTCAACGCCATGGCGTCCACGACCGTCTCGGATTTCTACCGGACGAGCCGCGCCCGCCGCGGCCACGGCGACCCGACGCCCGGGCGCCAGGTGCGTGTCTCGCGGGCCGCCGTGGTTCTCTGGGCGATACCGCTGGCCGGGTTCGCGTCGTTGTGCGTCTTCTGGCAGAGACACAGCGACGAGAGGCTCATCGACTTCGCCCTGGGGGTGATGGTCTTCGCCTACAGCGGCCTGCTGGCGGTCTTTCTGGCGGCGCTGTTCACGCGCCGCGGCAACTCACTCAGTGCCATCGCCGCGCTGGCGACGGGGTTCGTCACGGTGCTGGCACTGCACTCGACGGACTTCGCCTTCGGCTGGAAAATGCTCGGCGCGACGGTCCTCAGTTTCGCGGTGTGTTGTATTGGAAGACGGCACTAGAGTTTCTTCATGCGGGTCAGCGCCTCGCGCAACGTATCCTCGGTCTTGCAGAATGCGAAACGCACGAGTTTCCGGCCGTCGGCGGGGTCGGAGTAGAAGGCGCTCGGGGGAATGGCCGCGACGCCGGCGCGCTCGATGAGATACTGGCAAAACGCAACGTCGTCGGAGTGACCGAACGCGGTGTGATCCGCCAGGACGAAGTACGTCCCCTGCGGTGGATAGACCTCGAACCCGACGGCGGTCAACCCCTCCACGAACAGGTCACGGCGGCTTCGGTACTGTCGGAGCAGGTCCACGTAGTACGACTCCGGTGCGCGCAGCGCCGCCGCCGCACCGTGCTGCAAGGGCGTCGCGGTGGCGAAGGTGATGAACTGGTGCGCCGCGCGCACGGCCTCGGTCAGCGGCGGCGGCGCGATCGCCCAGCCCACCTTCCATCCGGTCAGTGAGAAGGTCTTGCCCAGCGACGACAGCGTCACGGTGCGATCGCGCATGCCGTCGAGTGTCGCCAGCCGGATGTGTTCGCCCTCGAACACCATCCGCTCGTACACCTCGTCGGTGATGGCGATCAGGTCGTGGGTGCGGCACAGCTCGGCGATGAGCTCCAGTTCGGCCCGGGTAAAGACC
This sequence comes from Planctomycetota bacterium, assembly GCA_022562915.1. Classification (GTDB taxonomy): domain Bacteria; phylum Planctomycetota; class Phycisphaerae; order Phycisphaerales; family SM1A02; genus JADFOJ01. The sequence continues at coordinate 56,195 of JADFOJ010000007.1, forward strand.
CGGCCGGTCGGGTTGTGCGGCGTGTTGACGAGGATGGCCCGGGTCCGCGGGCTCACGGCGGCGTGCAGCGCATCGGCGTCAATCTTGAAATCAGGCGGCCGCAGCGTCACGAAGCGGGCGACGGCGCCGGACATCGCCACGCACGCGCGGTACGAGTCGTAGTACGGCTCGAAGAGAATGACTTCCTCGCCGGGATTCACGAGCCCCAGGAAGCCGGCCACCAGCGCCTCTGTGCATCCGGAGGTCACCGTCACCTCGAGATCGGGATCGACGGCCAGGCCGCTGTCAGCGGTGAACCGCGCGGCGATCTCCCGGTTGAGCTCCGGGATGCCGAAGCTCCGGGCATACTGACCGTGGCCGGCACGGATCGCCTCGATGGCGGCGTCCTTGACGAAGTCCGGCCCGTCGAAGTCCGGAAAGCCCTGGCCGAGGTTGATCGCGCCCGCCTCCGTCGCCAGGCGGGTCATCCGGGCAAAGATCGTCGAGCCGAACGGCGCGAGGCGCTCGGCGACCTGGCTGTCACGTGAGAGGGGGGTGTGAGTACCGTTCATGTCGGTAGGATAAGGACATGAGCCATCGGTGGTTGATGCCGGCGATGACGGCACTGGCGGTCTCCGTCCTTCCAGCGTGCCGCAACCCGTTGAGCACCTACGCCGACGAGGCGAGCCGGGCGTCGAAGCCATGATTCGATCCATGACCTTCCGGTTGAATTGACCTCTGATCGCCTGCGTCGCGAGCAACCCGGCCCGGATGGTCGGCCGCGACTCGATTGCGCTACGTGCAAGTTCGAACCAGTAGCAGCACAGATCGCTGGTGTTTGGGAGATCGAAATGGTGGTACATTTCGGCGATATACGACTCGGGGAGGCCGAACCTTCGAAACAGCTTACTGCCCAAGAACGGTGGATTGCCGACGACAAAATCTGTGTCTGGCCAGTCCGCCGGCCCCCTACATATCGCACCGTCACGCCAAACCGGGATCCGTTTGCCGTCGAGACTCTCCCACTCCAGGATGGCATCTCGATGTTCGATCGTCTCGATCGGCTCCAGGATCGGATTTCGAGGTGGGTTGAAACCGTTGTCCCGCATCCACTGGAGGTAGCCGATCCAGATGACGACCTGGGCCAGCTCCACGGCGTAGAGGTTGATCTCGATGCCGAAGAGTTGCGTGGGGCGGACGCGTGGGAGAATGCCCGCACCGATCTCAGGCCGGGCGGCATAGAGGATGACTTCCTTCTCCAAGGATAGGAGTTGCTGGATCGCAACGTAGAGAAAGTTGCCCGAACCGCAGGCGGGATCCAGCACGCGCACTGCCGAGAGGCGGCCCAGGAAGTCGTCGAGCAGCCCACCGATTGCAGTGTCGGCCTTTTTCTTCGTGACGGTCGTCGTCGCTCGGCGGCGGCGCTCAATCTGCTGCTCGATCTTCACCTTGGTTTCTTCCCACTCTCGCCGCAGCGGACGAACGATGACCGGCTCGATGACGAGCATGATGTCCTCGCGGCTGGTGTAGTGGGCGCCGATCTGCGAGCGCTTCGCAGGGTCCAGGGACCGCTCGAAGAGCGTACCGAACACGGATGGCTCGACGGAACCCCAGTCCTGCTCGGCGGCACGGACGAGGGCCTGGATCTCGATATCGGTGAGCTCGATGGCCTCACTGCCGTCAAACAGACCGCCGTCGAAGTACGCGATCTCATCGATGCCGAAGTCATCGCCGGTACGCATCGCAGCGAAGAGCGCGTCCATCTGGGCCTTGAGGCGGGCCGGCTGGTATTTCGACTTCTTGAGCAACCGCTCGAAGAGTCCATGCGGGAGCAGTTCCACATCCTCGGCGAAGAGGCAGAACATCACCTTCACCAGGAAGTGGGCGGCGTCGTGCGGGTCGTGCCCGCGCTCGCGAAGCCCCTGGGCGATCGCGCCGATCTCTTTCGCCGCACGCTCAGTGACCTGTTCAGCCGTCTGCTCCGGCTGGAACGACAGCGGGTTCGTGAAGACCCGGCGTAGGATGTCGAGTTGCCCGGCCTCGTGGAGCCGTGCGAGTTCGACGACGTGCACCTCGCTCCTGAAGCCCGTGAAGTTCGTGTGGATCTCCGTCCGAGCAATGTCGGAGACGACAAGCAGCGGTGGGTTCGCCAGGGCCTCGCGATACTGGCAGAGCTGGCGGTACGCATCGCCCAGGTCCGCATACTTGCCCTTGCGCTTGTACTCCCAGCCGAACTTGCCCTTCCACCACGCGTCGGCGAATCCCCGATCACCCTTGGTGCCCTTCGAAGCAGGTCCGGCGACCGTCACGCCCTTCTCGAAGGTGTACTCAGCCCCTGTGGCGTCGTGCTCCGCTGGGGTCGGCTGCCCCAAGAGCCGGCAGACGTCCAGGAAGTGCTCCTGGCTGGCAGCCCGCTCGGAGAGCTCAGTGCGTGTCCACTTGGCGATGAAGGATGCCACATCCATCAGGACGAAGTATCGCGGAAAACTCGTCGCCACGTGCACCGGGGTTCCCCGGTGGTTGGCCCGCCTCTGATTGCCAGGCTGGAGATCGCGTTCGCCGTCTTCAGGCCCCGGTCATCTCCAGCCGCTTGATCGCGTCGCGCTTACCGAGGGTCCTGACCTCGGCCCACGCCGCCAGTTGCTGCGGTCCCGGCTTGGTCTTGCCCTTCTCCCAGTTGTAGATCGTCATCGCCGACACACCGACGAGCTCGCCGTAGTCGGCCGCCGAGAAGTCCAGCCGGTCCCGGTGCGCCTCCACCCAGCCGGGGGAGAAGCGGGGCGTGACCGCGAGATCGGGAACCGAGGCCGTCCCCACGCGCTTGTGCTCCTGCCTTCGCAGGTAGGCTACCTCGCGAGCGAGTTCATGGACCTGGCGTTTCAGTTCGGTGATGTCCTTGCGGTGCTGCGCCACCGAGCGTTTCGCGGTCGCCGTCTCGGTCTTGATCTCCTTGCGGGCGAGGCGGCGGATTTCGTCCTTCATCACGGCGGCAAGGTTTGGCATCTGGTGGTCCGATCCTGATAGGTGTACAACAGAAAAAGCAAAAGAGGGCAGCTCCGTACTACGGCGCCGCCCATGCTACCAGTGTAGCCCGAATCACTCACGATGCAAGAGCCGCCGCCACCCTCTTTGAGGGGGCTCAATTGGTATAGTGGGCGCCGATGCCAATGGCGATCAGGGCGTCGTCTCGGCGAACACGGAGAAAGCCCCATGGTGAATCCCACCGCGACGTTGACCTGGGACGGGCTCGAGGCCTATCTGACGCGGCTCTATGACATGCCCGCCAACGTCATCTGGCGCCAGGAGGAAGCGAGACGGCGCGGCAAGCCGACGATATCGTCAGCAGACGCGGCGAATCGTGGTTCGATGAGGAGCAACGAATCCACGCGACGCGGGACGCGCTGCGCGAGGTTCTAGGGGTCTCGGTGGAATGGAATCCGTTCGACGAACTCTGGGCGCTGGATCTTCCCCCGGGCCGGAGGATCACCGGCCTGGTCAGCAAAGTCGCCCGCCAGCCGTACAGCCAGAAATCAAAACAAGGGAATGCGACCCACCGGATGTTGATCGGGCAAGCCACCCAGACGTACTTCCCGGTCAAGAATCCCCTGTGGATCCGGCGGCACTCCAGCCTCCGCTGACCACCGCGGAGTTGACTGCGGCGCCAAAGCGGGTGGACGGGCTCGAACCGACGACATTCAGCTTGGAAGGCTGACGCTCTACCAACTGAGCTACACCCGCACTGGTATCGCACATGGTAGCACCGGGCCTCGCCGAGGCCGCCTCTTGATCCCCGCCGCGCGCCATGCGATACTCGCCGTGCGGGCGCCTCTCCAGACCATCCGACACCGGAGCACTGTCGATGCCAGAGTTGCCGGAAGCGGTCCAGCAGATCCTCCTCGCGGCGCTCCGGCGGAGCCCGAAGGATCGTCCGGCCTATCTCGACAGTGCCTGCGGTAGCGACGCCGGGCTGCGGGCCCGGATCGAATCGACCCTGGCCGGGCAAGAGCGGGTCACCGCACCGACATTGACGGCGTCCGGCTCCGGCCCCGGGGGCACCGGCATCGTGCCGGACTTCGACCTGATCGCACCGATCGGCCACGTGGGGCTGGACTAGCGCGAAGGAGAAACGGATGACGAACATCCACTGGCGTCTTCACTTTTCACTGCTGGTCGTAGCGTCGCTGGCGATCGCGGCCCCGGCGTCCGCGCAGGACACCGCGGCCTCCGCGTCGAGCTTCGCCGAGCAGTTCTTCATCTCGCGACAGACGAATACCAGCGGAGAGAAATCGGTCGAGGTGCTCGGCAGCCTCATCATCTGGTTCCTGATGCTGCTCTCGGTCGTGAGCATGGGGCTGATCGGCACCATGGCGCTGAACAGCACGCGAAAGACGATCCTGCCGCCGGAGGCGGTCGACGAGGTGCGACGCCTGCTCGCCGCGGGCGAATACCGGCAGGTGATGGACCTCGCCGGGCGCGACCGGAGCTACTTCAGCCAGATCCTGTCGAGGGCCATCGGCGAGGCGAGCCACGGCTTCAGCGCAGTCGTCCACACCCTCGAGCAGGTCTCCGACGAGCTGGCGAACCGACGTCTGCGCCGGCTGGAGTATCTCAACGTCCTGGGCCAGGTCAGCCCGATGATCGGCCTCTTCGGCACCGTCTACGGCATGATCCTCGCTTTTGGGGCGATCGTCGCGGCCGGCGGCAACGCCGACCCCAGCCTGCTGGCGGGTGGAATCTCCACGGCACTCACCACGACGTTCTGGGGCCTCGTCGTGGCGATCCCGGCCCTCGCCGCCTACGGCATCATCCGGAACCAGGTCGACGAGCTCACCACGGAGGCCACGCTGGTCGCACAGGAACTGCTGAACCATTTTCGCCCGAAGTCGTCGTCGAAAAAGAACCCGGCGCTCAAGGCGAGGGACCACGACTGACATGAGCCGCCTCTTCAAGACCGGGCCGCACGCCATCCAGGCTAATCTCACGCCGCTGATCGACGTGACGTTCCTGCTCATCGTCTTCTTCATGCTCGTCTTGAAGATCCCCGACCTCGACAGCGCGGAGATGGACCTGCCGACGCCGCATGACCCCGTCAGCGAGCTCTTCGGAGACGAGCATCGGGTCGTGATCAACGTCCTGCCTCTGCCCGGAGGTACGGCGTCAGGGTACCAGCTCGGCGTGCGGGTCTTCGGCACCGACACCGAGAGCAGGAAGGCGCTCAGCAACGCCCTCGCCGAGCAATACCGCCGGAACCCGGCCCTTGAGGTCAACCTCCGCGCGGATCGATCGACCCACTACTCGTGGGTGGAGCCCGTCTTCCAGGTCGTCAGGGACGCGGCGAGGCTCTCCGAACGCGACGACGTGACGGGTCGGATCAACCTCGTGGTCTCGAGGGAACCCTGACGTGGTGGTCCTGCGCACGACCCGTGGTCCCGCGAAGATCAGGCTCAACCTGACGGCGATGATCGACGTCATCTTTCTGCTGCTCGTGTACTTCATGTGCAATACGGATTTCAAGCGCAGCGAGGAACGCTACAGGTTCGACCTGCCGCCGCGCGGGCAACAGGCGGATCCGTTCGAGCTTCCCCGGGAGCCGCTGATCATCAGCATCACATCCGCCGGGACCAGCTACACGATCCGAATCTTCGACGAGCCGCTGGAGACGTTCGAGGATCTCTTCGCGTTCCTCGACGAAAAACGGATCAGGGCGTCGACGGGCGGAGGTCTGTACGAAGCCGACTACCCGATCATCATCGAGCCGGCCAGGACCACGAGATGGGAGCACACCATGGACGCGTTCAACGCCGCCGCGCGCGCCCGGTACACGAACATCACCTTCGCGCCGCCGAGGTCGGGCTGAGATGCGAGGCGCGGGCGCCACGACGACGATTCCGGCGCTGCTCGTCGCCGCGGCGACGGCGGCCGGGACGAACGCCCAGCCCGCCGAGGTGACCGATCCCGTCGCGATGGCCGAGCGCGCCGTGTCGCTGGGCGACCAGGCCGTAGACGTGCTCACGGGTGTGCCGCCGGTCGAGTGGCTCACGAGCCTCTTCGGAGTCCCGTCGCAGGAGCAGAGGCAGCGTGCGCTACACGCCGCAGGCGAGATCTACCGGCTCGCCGGCGAGGCGGACATCGAGGTCCGGCGGGCCGTCGCCGCGATCGAGTCCGGCCCGGGCTACGCCCACGACATCGCGGCACAGTTCCAGCGCCGCAGGCTGGTTGACAACGAGCGCCGTCGCCGGATCCCCATGCTCCTCGGCGTCGGCGCCTACCTTCACGCCGCGCTGTCGCCCCAGCTCCGCGAGCGCCAGGAACTCTACGAAGAAGCGATCGATCTTCTCACGAACCTCATGAAGAACCCGTCGCTCCCGTTCGCCGCAAAGGTGAAGCTCTACGCGGGCCTCGCCAACGTCGGCGCGGAACATTTCGAGACCGCGAGTCCCCTGCTGCGCGGCGTGCCGGCGCTCCCCGGCGCCGACCGATGGGACGTCTTCGCCTCGCGCATGGGGCAGGTCTCGGTCGTGCGCGGGCTCCGGGGGATCGACCCGGCGCTGGCGGAGTTGGACGCCGTGGAGCAAGGGTACGGTGCGGCCGATCCGTTCCGCATCCTCATCGCCGATCGGCGGTTCCGTCTGCTGTCGAAAGCGGCACGCGACGCGTCCGGCGACCGAGGCACTGCGCTGCTTCGGCGCGCCTTCGAGGCGTATGCCGCCCTGCTTGCCGAGGACCCGGTTCCCGACAACGCCCGCATCGCCGTCATGGAGCGGCTCAGCCGCTCAACGCCCGCATCGCCGTCATGGAGTGGCTCAGCCGGCTGGTGGACGCCCGAACGCCGCTGGACGGCCTGCCGGAGATCGTGTCCATCGCGCGGGCCAGGCAGTTGGCGCAAGCCGACGCGACGCGGCCCGAGGCGATCGCGCTGCTGGAGGCGCTGCTGGAGCGGACATGGCGCCGTTCGCCGGAGCGGCCCGAGGCGCTCTTCGAGCTGGCCTGGACGCTCTATAACGCCGGCCGAACGTGGCAGGCGTACGAGCAGTTCCGCCGGCTGGTGCGCGAACACCCCGCCGCGACCCGTGCGTGGCCGGCGATCGAGTTCGCCGTCATAATCGCCCACGGGCTCTTGCCCAGAACGCCCGATGATCCCGCGCGGCG
>JADFOJ010000127.1 GCA_022562915.1 Planctomycetota bacterium
GATCGCGTCGGTCTCGATGATCGCGCCGCCCGTGGCGGCCATGGGGGCGGCGTTGCGGTGCTGGTGGCGGTCCCCGTGATGGGGATACGGAAGAAACAGCGTCGGCACCGCGTTGGCCCACGCTTCGGCGACCGAGCTCGCCCCCGCGCGGCTCACGGCCAGGTCCGCCGCGCCCCACGCCGGGCCCATGCCGTGCAGAAACGGCCGGACCACGGCCGGCACGCCCGCGGCCTCCCAGGCAGCCCGGACGGGACCATCGTCGCCGTTGCCGGCGAGGTGAAGGACCTGCCATCCGTCGAAGAGCCCGGGGTTCGCCACGGCGACAGCGGTGACCATGGCGTTGATGCTCCGCGCGCCCTGCGACGCACCGGTCACCAGCAGCGTCGCCACGGCCGGATCCAGGCCGAGGGCCTCCCGGCACGCCGGCGGTGTTCCCGGTGCACGCGCGTCGCGGCGAATCGGCATGCCGACGACCCGCTCGGCGAAGCCGGGCCGGTCGTGGAGTTCGATCGCCGAGAGCACCTGGTCGCAGCGGCGGGCGATCCAGCGGTTGGCCTTGCCCGGCGGGTCGTCGAGGTTCACCAGCGTGACCGGCACCCGGCTCGCGATGGCCGCCGAGACGACCGGCGCGGCGACGAACCCGCCCATCGCCACGACCCGGTCGACCCGGTGCCGGCGGATCTCCTTGCGGGCGGCGCGGCGGCACGCAACGAAGCATCGAGCGAACCGTGCCATGCCGCGCGGGCCGAGGGAGAGCGGCGCCGCGGGCATCGGCTGAAACCGGACCCTGGCCTCCGTCAGCATCGACTCGTCGATGGCCCGCGTGGAGCACATGAACAGTGTCCCTGCCGACGGATCGAGATCCACCAGCCGCTCGCAGATCGCCAGGGCCGGACTGATGTGCCCGCCGGAGCCGCCACCGGCGAAGAGGAAGGTCCGCGGCATCGCTACGCCGGCTCTCTTACGGTCGGCCGGTCCATCGCGACCAGCAGCCCCAGGCCCAACGCGGTCATGACCCACCCGGTGCCGCCCGCGGAGATCAGCGGCAGCGCGATTCCCTTGGTCGGGACGAGCCCCGTGACCACCATCATGTTGATCAATGCCTGGAGCCCGATCGTCAGGAGGATCCCCAACCCCAGCAGGCGGCCGAAGGGGTGCTCGACCCGTTCGAGGATCGACAGGCCGCAGAGCAGCACGGCCCCGAACAGGCACACCACGGCGATCACCCCCATGAGCCCCAGTTCCTCGCTGATGATGGCGAAGATGAAATCCGACGTGTCCTGCGGCAGGTAGCCGAACTTCCGGACGCTGTTGCCGAGGCCGCGACCCGCCACGCCGCCGCCGGCGACGGTGACCATCGACTGGATCACGTGATAGCCGATGCCCTGCGGATCCTGCCACGGATCGACGAACGCGCGAAGTCGATCCAGCCTGTACGGGTTCGACAGCACCGCCACCGCCAGCCCGGCCGCGGCGGGCCCCGCCAGCAGCGCCGTGTAGCCGAGCCGCGCGCCCGCGGCCACGAGCAGGCACACGCTGACCGCTCCGACGAGCATCGCGGTGCCCAGGTCCTCCGTCGCGATCAACGCGCAGACGAGCCCCACGAGCAGCATCGGTCGGACGAACCCGCGGTTCAGTTCGCCCATGACCAGCACGTGCCGCGCCGCGTACCACGCGAGCACGACGATCATGGACCACTTGGCGACCTCGCTGGGCTGGAAGCTCAGGGGGCCCAGGTTCATCCAGCGGCGGGCGCCGTTGACTTCCCGGCCGATGACCGGCAGGTGCACCGCCAGCAACAGGAGCAGCATGCCCAGGATAATCCAAGGCACGAGGCCCGCGGACGCCGCCCGGTAGAGGCGTTCGACGGAGACCCGCGAGGCCAGGAACATCACGGCCAGTGCCAGCGCGGCCAGGATGGCCGTGCGTCCCAGCAGGATATCGGTCAGCGATACGGGTTCGGCCGCGCCGACGGTGAGCCCCGCCGAGTTCACCATGATCACGCCCACCGACAGCAGTGCCGCCGTCAGCAGCATCAAGCCGTGCCCGGGACGCAACATGACGGGCCTATCGGCCGCCGGCGGCGCCCGTCGCCAGAAGCGCCTCGAGGTTCGCCGCGGCAACGCTCGAGGCGGGCTCGATCTCCAGCGCCTGCCGGAGCCGCACGGCGGCCTGCTCCACGTCGCCCCGCGCGGCAAGGGCCGTCGCCAGGTTCGTCAGGGCGCGATGGTTGCCGGGTACGGCCCGGACCGACCGCTCCCAGAGTTCCACGGGGTCGCGGTATGACTCCGCCCGATGCCAGGTGGCGACGCCGAGCGCGAGCGCCGCGGCCGTCACCATCGCGAAGCGGGCCCGCGTCCTTGCCCGCCCTGGCAGTCTTGTCATGGCAAACCCCGCCACGACCGCCAGCACCACCGGCCCGGCCAGCGCGAGGTACACCCGTCGATCGGCCGCAACTTCGGTGGCGATCGGGACGATGCTGGAGGTCGGCCCCAGGATGGCGAAGAACCACGCCGCGGGATACCCGAGCCTCGGTCGCCGCAGCAGGAGCCACGCGGTGCCCGCGAGCAGGGCCAGCAGGATCACCGCCGACGGCGCGGCGTCCAGGACGGTCAGCGGTCGGGGGAACCCGTAATCCAGGATCACGGGGCCCGGCCAGACGGCGCGGCGCAGGTACCCGACCACGGCCACGCACTGGTTGAGGCCGTATTGCCACGCCGAGACGCCGAGACCGAAGCCGACCGTGGCCGATCGCGGGCCGCCCGCCATCAGCGCCAGGAGAACGAGCCAGGTGGCCCCGAGGCCGGCGTACAGCCCGCGCCGCCTGCGCAGGACGTCGCGCCAGGGCTCGTCGCGGTATGCCCAGTCATACAGGACCACCATCAGGGGCGCCGTGACCATCGACTCCTTGCTCGCCATGCCCAGGGCGCACGCGACGATCGCCGCCGCGGACCACCCGCGGATCGCGCAATAGAGCGTCAGCAGGAAGAAGAGCGCCATGACCGACCCGGTGCGCTGGGTGACGTACGCCACGCACTCGCTCTGAAGCGGGTGCACCATCCACAGGAGTGCCGCCGCGAACGCCATGGCGCGACCCTCGCGACCCCTCAGTGTCCGCCGGACGATCCCGTACAGCAAAAGTGAACAACACAGGTGCACGGCGATGTTGAACGCGTGATACCCGCGCGCGTCCAGCCCGCCGGCGGCGTGGTTGACCGCCAGCGTGAGGTTGACGACGGGCCGGCCCGCCATGGGCGTGTTGCGGGGCGGACCCAGGACCCCGGCGAGGTCGCCCGGCGTGCGGATCGAGGCGTTGTCCACGATCGCCGCGGCGTCGTCGTAGATGAACCCGGCCGTGAGCGTGCCCGCGTACAGCGCGCAGCCGATCGCCGCCAGCAGGAACACGGGCCACGCGCCGGCCCGGCGGCCATGGAAAATGTTCGCAGGAGTCTTCACGTTCAGGAATACCCGCCTCGAGAAACAGCCCCGGAGATTCTTCGGCTCTCCTATGGGCTGTCTGGAGCGTGCGCGCTGGTTCATGAACCCCCGCCGGTCTACCGTTGGCCATGGGCCGATCCCAGCTCGATCCGCTGCTTCAGGAAGCGCGCCGTGCCCTGGGCGCGGGCGCGATGGCCCGGGCGAAGGCGATCGGCGAGCAGATCAACCATCTTGACCCCCGGAACGTCGAGGGGCTGGGAGTGCTGGCCCAGGTCCACCTGCGGCTGGGACACTTCGAGCAGGCCGCGTCGTACCTGTACCGGTGCGTCAGGCTGGCACCGAAGGATGTACGCGGCCACCTGGCGCTGGGGGAGGTGCTCGTCTTCCAGGGCCGGTACCAGGACGCGATCGCCCGGTACGACCGCGCGTTGCGCCTGCAGCCGGATCATCCCATGGGCATCGCGGGCAAGGCGAACGCATACGAGAAGAGCGGCCGGCGCCTCAAGGCCCGCGGCGTGCTCGGTCCGTTCGTCGGTTCGGGCCGGGAGAGCGTCGAGATGGCGCTGATCCAGGCACGCCTTGACCTGCACGAGCAGGAGTACCAGGCCGTCATCGACCTGCTCAACCGTCACCTCGCGCCGGGTACCGACGACGTCTCGCGCTACCACCTGTGCGCCGTGCTCGGCAGCGCCCTGGAGCGAAAAGGGTGTTTCGACGAGGCGTTCGAGGCGTACCGGCGGTCCAACCGGTCGATCGAGGCTCCCTTCAGCCCGCAGGCGTGGCAGGCGCGGATCGACCTCCTGGTCGAGGTCTTCTCCGCCGGGCGCCTCGGCGCGTTGCCGCGCTCCGGCAGCGTTTCGGAGGTCCCGGTCTTCATCGTCGGCATGCCCCGCAGCGGGTCAACGCTCATCGAGACGATCCTCGATGCCCATCCACAGGCGTACGGCGCCGGCGAGTTCACGGCCATGCCGGCGCTCATCGATGAGATGCCGATCCGGATCGGGTCGAGCCTGCCGTATCCGCAGTGCGTGGAGGATCTCTCCCGCGAGGACGTGGACGCACTTGCGGCGACGTACCTGAAGCAACTGGAGGCGGTCGGCGGCACGAGCACGCGCATCGCCGACAAGTACCTGGAGAACTACCGTCACCTGGGCCTCATCGCACTGCTGTTTCCGCAGGCCAGGGTCATCCACTGCCGCCGTCATCCCCTGGACACGTGCCTGTCGTGCTTCGCCCAGCCCCTGCCGGCGGCGACTCACCCCTACGTGCTCGACCTGCAGCGGCTCGCGACCGTCTTCGTCCAGTACGAGCGGCTCATGGCCCACTGGCACACCGTCCTGCGGATCCCGATCCTCGACGTGCAGTACGAGGCCCTCGTGGGCGACCAGGAGCGGGTCAGCCGGGAGATCGTGGAGTTCTGCGGGCTCCCGTGGGACGATCGCTGCCTGCGGTTCCACCAGAACAAGCGGGTCGTGCAGACGTCAAGCTACGACCAGGTCACCCGGCCGATCTACGGCAGCTCGGTGGGGCGGTACCGCCACTTCGAGTCGCAGCTGGCGCCGCTGAGGGAGGCGCTCGTTGCGGGGGGGGGTCGGAGTCGAGTAGCCCG
>JADFOJ010000128.1 GCA_022562915.1 Planctomycetota bacterium
AGCAACGTGACGAGCAGCTTGAACATCCCTACAGGCTACGGCCATCCGTCGCACAGACAACCAAGCGGAAGTCTCTGTACAATCAGGAGTACCGAGTTTTCGCCAGGGACAGGGTCAGATGGACGTGCCCCTGGAGAGCATCGTCGACGGGACCTGGTCCCGGCAGTCGTTCAAGGACGAGTTTAAGGATGTCCAAGCCAAACGCGACATGCTCGATGAGAGCGCTGGAGGCAACTGAGCGGTGAGCGTTGGAAGTGTGAAAGCTTGGCGCGCATGACTGGATCCTGCAATCGGCCCGGGGCTCACCACGATGCCGATGCGCCGTCCGTCCAAGCCGGTGCAGGCGTCGAGGCAATCAGCGCGGTGACCCTTTTCACGGCCGACATGGCGCGGGCGGTGCGCTTCTATGAGGCGTTGGGCTTTGTCCGCAAGTGCGGCGGACCGCAGGCGCCGTTCACGAGCTTCGCAGTCGGCGGCAATTACCTCAACCTAGCGACGAAGACAAAAGCGACGCCTCCGTCTTCGTGGGGCCGCGTCATCTTCTACGTGTCAGATGTCGATGCGTTCTACGACCGGGCCACTGAGGCAGGGTTATCGCCGCAGTTTCCGCCGCGTGACGCCGAATGGGGGGAGCGATACTTCCACCTCAGTGACCCTGATGGTCACGAGTTGAGCTTCGCGCGCCCGATGCCGCGCTAGCGCATGCTCTCCCAAAAAGGCGTGCCGGGCCGTCGTCGTCGTTCCCCTGGCAGAATCCGAATTCCCACCATCTCTTCATCGCTCTCGACGTGCTCGACGCGGCTTTGCTCAGTAGCAAGGTCATAGTGTCACGCCCGTACGACTCCGGACGAGGTTTTCGGGAGAGACAGGGGGCGGGGCACACCATGGTGGCAGGGCTCTCCGGGACTGCCCGCCCGGTGGCCGCCGGAGCAAGGCCGGCAGGTCCCGGCCGCAGCGGATACCGGATAACACCCTAACTGTCGGAATGAGCTGGTTCGCTGGACCGGCCAAAACGTCGCTCGACGCCGGCGAGCAGATGTGCGAGATCTTCACGATGACCGAGACCGGCCGGTTACTGTACGTCACGGGCTTCCAGGTTTTCGAGTCGAAGCTTTTCTCGGGCGGCGACGCCCGCGAGTACGAACCGAGCCAGGCGATCATCGCCGACGTCACCGGCGATGGCGCCGCGGACCTGCGGCTGCTCGCCCACGATCGGGTGCTGATCTACCCGCAGATGACCGCCGAGAGGCCGCAGGCGCGCAGAAAGTAGCCGCCGGCGCCGGGCTGGAGAGCTTCCTCCAATGGAGCAGAGTCGATACGATCGGCCTCGCCACCGAACGGCTCAACGCAGAGGGAATGGTCGCGTGGCCCAGCTTCGAATCTACAAAGTTCGGTCTGCCGGTCGGGTTTCGATCGATGGAGCACCGATCACCATCGGGCGGTCGTCGCAGAACACCGTCGTGCTTCGGTCCACGGAGGTGAGCCGCCATCATTGCATCATCGAGGTGGCCGACGGCGTCACCCGGATCCGTGATCTCGGCTCACATCACGGCATCAGTGTCAACGGGGAGCCCGTGACCGAGTCGGCGCTGCGCGACGGCGACCGGATCAGGGTCGGCCGCTTCGAGCTGACCTTCATCGATCCGGATGAGGCTGTCCAGGCTCGAATAGAATCGGATGCCGCCGAGCGCGAAGCAGAAATCCGGCAGCGCGAGGCCGAAGCCGCGCAGCGCGAAGCCGAAACTCAACGGGAGGATCTTGGCAACCGGCTGACGGAGGCCCAGGCAAAGGCCGAGTCCCTGGAGGCGGACCTCTCATGGCAGATCGAGAGGCACCAGGCTTCACAGCACGAAATCGCCCAACGATCGGCGGCCGCCGATCGCGTGATCCGGCAGTTCGCTTCTCATCGCGAACAACTCCTGGAAGCGTGGCAGAAGTTGGCCGTGATTCATCACACACTCACTGCCGTGGAGACACTGTGGGTCGAGACGGACGAGCAAACGCAGGACGCCGAGCCGGCCGATCCGCAGGAGCTGCAGGAGCTGCTCGAGCAACGCGAGGCGATTGCCGATCACCTCGAGGCGGTCCACGCCGCTCGCGACGCCGCGATGGGCAACCTCCAGATGACACTCCACCGCCTGGCCAGTCTCCGGGCGCCGACGGAATCGCTGCAACAGCCGGCATTCCCGGAATCCCCTGCGCACCCGCGGCCGGTGGACCGGCGGCGCCACAAGCCGTTCAGAGTTCTGGGTGCGGCCGGACTCGTCCTGCTGGCGGCCGCTCTCTGGTGGATCTTCACCGCAACGATCATGGTCAGCGGCTGATCCCGGGCGGTCCCGTGCCCGCGGACGGGCCCTGGCAGCCCAGGGCGGCCGCGGCGGCAAAAGCCTCGATATGCTGATCCCGATCCCACGGCGTTTGCGCCCGTCTTGATAGAGACACTTCTCGCTGTGGAGATCGAGCGTGTGGCCGACACCACTTCATGTGAGCATGCTTGCCGTCCTGACCGCGGTGATGGCGCCGGTCGTCACTCGGCCCGCGGCAGCCCAGCCGACCGGCGGCACGTTCCAGGGCCTTGGCGATCTTCCGGGTGGAGTTTTCTTCAGTGAAGCCGCCGGCGTCTCGGCCGACGGCTCGACGGTGGTGGGATTCGGCAATGGCCACATGGGCCTCGGGGCGTTTCGCTGGACATTGTCCGACGGCATGGTGGGTCTGGGCGACCTGCCCGGCGGGAGCTACGCAAGTCGCGCGTTCGCGGTCTCCGCGGACGGATCGACAATCGTCGGACGGGGGGTTTCCGCATCGGGACCCGAAGCCTTCCGCTGGACCCGGGCCGCCGGCATGCTCGGGCTGGGCGACCTGCCCGGCGGGATCTTTTTCAGCGGCGCCTTCGATGTCTCGGCCGACGGGTCGACGGTGGTCGGGGTCGGCGACTTTCTGACGGCCCCACAGGCATTTCGCTGGACGCCCGGCGACGGCATGATCGGGCTGGGCGACCTGCCCGGCGGCCGCTTCGACAGCAAAGCCAACGGAATCTCAGCCGACGGCCTGACGGTGGTGGGCACCGGCAGCACCGCGCGCGGCTCCGAAGCCTTCCGCTGGACACCCGCGAGCGGCATGGTGGGTCTCGGCGATCTGCCCGGCGGCGCGTTCAGCAGTGTGGCCAACGGAATCTCTGCCGACGGCTCGACGATCGTGGGCGCCGGCAGCTCTGCGTTCGGACTCGAGGCGTACCTGTGGACCCAGGCCGGCGGCATGGTGGGGCTCGGCGATCTGCCCGGCGGCGCGTTCTTCAGCGAGGCGCGCGACGTGTCGGCCGACGGCTTGACGGTCGTGGGATTCGCCGCGAGTGCCTCGGGTAACGAGGCGTTTCTGTGGGACGCGGCACACGGCATGCGGTCGCTACAACAGGTCCTGACCGACACCCTCGGCCTGGACCTGGACGGTTGGACACTTGATGAGGCCATGGGCCTCTCGGACGACGGCCTGACCATCGTCGGCCGCGGCATCAATCCCGACGGCTTCCCGGAGGCCTGGATCGCCACGGTCCCTGAACCGGCGTCACTGATACTGCTCGCGCTCGGCGCGGCGGTCGTCACTCGCCGGTCACCACTCCCACGCCCGATGATCTTTGCAAAGGACACTACACCATGATGCGTCAGATCCAGATGTTTGCGCTCGTCCTGGGGACGGTCTCGGTGGCAGGCGCCGCAACGCTGCGCGTGCCAAGTGAGTACCCGACCATCCAGGCCGCGATGACGGCGGCCTCACCCAGCGGTGACACGGTGCTCGTGGCGGACGGGACGTACACCGGCGTGGGCAACTTCAACCTCCTGTTCAACATGAAGAGCCTGATTGTCCGCTCGGAGAACGGGCCGGGACAGTGCATCATCGACTGCGCGGGGCTCGGCAGCGCCTTCACGTTCTTCGGCGAGCCGGCCGCATCGGTCGTGGACGGCTTCACGATCATCAACGGCGGCGGATCTCCCGGGCCGGGGATCTACATGTACTACAACAGCAACCCCTCGATCAGCAATTGCATTATCAGGGACAACACCAGCGGCCAGGAGGGCGGCGGTGGCATCTACTGTGCCCTGGCCAACCCGACGATCACCAACTGCACGATCACCGGCAACTGGGGCGCCGCCGGCGGCGGCGTGTACCTGCAGATGAGCAGCCCGACGATCCGCAACTGCGTGATCGCCGGCAACACGGTCAGCACGCTCGGTGGAGGCATCTATTGCGACACCGGCAGCACGCCGACGATCGTCAACACCATCCTGTGGGCCAATGGGGCCCAGGAGATCTACGTCGAGGTTCCCGGCGCTGCCGGGGTGAGCTTCAGCAACATCCAGGGCGGCTGGCCCGGCGCCGGCAATATCAATGCCGCCCCGCTGTTTGCTGATCCCGCCAACGGCGACTGGCATCTCGGGCCCGGCTCGCCGGCAATCGACGCCGGCGACAACACCGCCCTGCCTGCGCAAGTCACGACCGATCTGGACGGCAACCCGCGTTTTGTCGATGACCTGGCCACGCCGGATTGTCCGCAGGCACCGGGATCCTGCGGCACCGCCCCCATCGTTGACATGGGCCCACTGGAGTTCCAGGCCGTAGCCTGTCCCTGGGACCTCGACGGTGACGGTGAGATCGGCATCACCGACTTCCTGACACTGCTCGGGCTGTGGGGGACGGCCCCGGGCGGGCCGCCGGACTTCGACGGCGATCTGGAGGTCGGGATCACCGACTTCCTGGAGTTGCTGGCGCACTGGGGACCGTGCCCCTGATTACTGATAGGAGCTTTGATTCTGGGCGATCGGTTCCGGGTGGTCCGCGGGGGCCGTCCGGCCGGAGTGGCGGCCTCGTGGCGGGGCCCGAAAAGGGTGCGATCCGCCTGGGGATCCTGCCGGGCAGCCACGAAACGTCCACGACCGCTCGACCGGCCCTGGAGTCGGCCGAAGAAGGCCGCAATCGGCCCGTCCGGAGAAATGCTCGCACACCGACCGCGCGGGCCGTCACCGCGGCGTGT
>JADFOJ010000129.1 GCA_022562915.1 Planctomycetota bacterium
CGATATCGGCGATTCACGGTCGCGAAAAAATAGTCCCGGTCTATTTTCTCCCGCTCAACCGTGCCACGCCCGGCGGTGCCGTTGCGGATCACGTCGCGACGATGTTGACGATCTTGCCCGGGACGACGACGACCTTGCGGACGGTCCTGCCGGCGAGCGCCGCCCTGACGGTGTCGTCGGCGAGCGCTGCCTGTTCGATCTGCGCGGCGTCGGCATCGGCGGGGACGGTGATCCTGCCGCGCACTTTGCCGCCGATCTGTACGGGCAACTCGATCCGGGCCTCGGTGATCAACGACTCGTCGTAGGCGGGCCAGGGGTGGTACGCCAGCGACGAGTCGTGGCCGAGCTTCGACCACAGCTCTTCGGCGATGTGCGGCGCCAGCGGCGACAGGACGAGCACGAATCGTTCCAGCTGGTCGCGTGTGAGACCGCCCGACGCGGTCGCGGCGTTGACGAACTCGATCAGGGCGGCGATCGCCGTGTTGAAGGCCAACCGTTCGATGTCGGCGCCGACCCGGGCGATGGTCCTGTGCAACTGCCGTTCGACGTCGTCGCTCGCGTCGTCGCGGAGGCTCAGCTCACCCGTCTGCTCGTTCACCGCCAGGCGCCAGGCACGCGCGAGGAACCGGAACGGGCCGATGATGTCGCGCGTGCTCCACGGCTTGCTCGCCTCCAGCGGCCCCATGTACATCTCGTAGAGACGCAGCGTGTCGCAGCCGTACTCGCCGCAGATCTCGTCGGGGCTGACCGAGTTCTTGAGGCTCTTGCCCATCTTGCCGTACTCGCGTCGCACCGGCTTGCCGTCGTGGAAGAACTGCGCGCCGGGCCGGTCCTGCACATCTGCGGCGGCGGCGCCGTGCTCGTCGACGACCTCGCCGGACTCGACGACGACGCCCCGCGCGTCGCGGTACGCGTAGGCCTGTATGTACCCCTGGTTGAAGAGTCGCCCGAACGGCTCGATGGTGGAGACGTGCCCCAGGTCGTACAGGACCTTGTGCCAGAAACGCGCGTACAGCAGGTGAAGCACCGCATGCTCCACGCCGCCGACGTAGAGATCGACGCCGCGCTCCCCCATCCAGTACCGCTCCGGGAGAACCCCGGCGCACCGCTCGGCATTGCGGACGTCGGTGAATCGCAGGTAGTACCAGCAGGAGCCCGCCCACTGCGGCATCGTGTTGAGTTCGCGCTCGTACCGGACGCCGTCGCGCTCGACGTATTTCCAGGCGTCCGGCGCCCGGGCCAGTGGGGGCCGCGGCGGAGCTTCGGGATCGTCGCTGGAGGCCGGCGCGAAGTCCTCCATGTCCGGCAGCGTCACCGGCAGGTCGCGCTCGAGGACGGCCACCGTGCGCCCGTCCGGCCCGTGCAGGATGGGAAACGGCTCGCCCCAGTAGCGCTGGCGGCTGAACAGCCAGTCGCGCAGCTTGTACTGGATCTTGAAACGGCCGCGGCCGCCGGCCTCGAGCCACCCGGTGATGGTTCGGGTCGCCTCGCGGCCGGCCAGACCGTCCAGCGAGATCTCGTCGTTGGCGGAGTTGACGGAGATCCCCTCGCCGGGGTACGGCAACACCGTCTGCCCGCCGTCGGAGTAACTCAACTCGTGCTCTTCCTTGCTCGGCTCGTAGCCGGCGGGCGGCTCGACGACGGTGCGCATCGGCAGGTCGAACCGGCGGGCGAAGACCCAGTCGCGCAGGTCGTGGGCGGGGACGGCCATGATCGCCCCGGTGCCGTAGCCCATGAGCACGTAGTCCGCGATCCAGATCGGGATCCGCTCGCCGGTGGCCGGGTTGACGGCGCAGCTGCCCGTGGCGACGCCGGTCTTCTCGCCGCCGCCGGCCTCGGTCATGCGCTCGACATCGCTGCGGGACCGGGCCTGCTGCCGGTAGTGGTCTATCGATGCCCGCTGCTGTTCGGTCGTAAGACGCTCGACCAGCGGGTGCTCGGGCGCGAGCACCATGTAGGTCGCGCCGAAGAGCGTGTCGGGTCGCGTCGTGAAGACCTGGATCGTCTCGTCGAGCCCGTCGACGGGGAAGTCGACCATCGCGCCTTCGCTGCGCCCGATCCAGTTGCGCTGCATCGTCTTGACCGGCTCCGGCCAGTCAACGAACTCCAGGTCATCGGCGAGACGATCGGCGTACGCCGTGATGCGGAGCATCCACTGTCTCAGCGGCCGTTTGTAGACCGGGTGGTTGCCGCGATCGCTGCGGCCCTCGTTGGTGACCTCCTCGTTGGCGAGCACCGTCCCCAGTGCCGGGCACCAGTTCACCGGCACCTCGGCCATGTAGGCGAGGCGGTGCTCGTCGAGAAGATCCGCCCGTTCGGCATCGCCGAGGTCGTCCCACGTGCCCCTGGCTCGCAGGGTCTCGATCAACTCGCTGATCGGTCGCGCCATGTTCCGCCCGGCGTCGAACCAGCTGTCGTACAACTGCAGAAAGATCCACTGCGTCCAGCGGTAGTACTCCGGCTCGGTGGTGGCCAGCTCGCGGGACCAGTCGTAGCTCAGGCCCAGCGCCTTGAGCTGGCGGACCATGGTGTCGATGTTGCGCTGCGTCGTCTCACGCGGGTGCACGCCGTGCTCGACGGCGAACTGCTCCGCGGGCAGGCCGAACGCGTCGAACCCGATCGGGTGCAGGACGTTGAACCCGCGCATCCGTTTGTAACGGCAGTAGATGTCAGTGGCGATGTAGCCGAGCGGGTGACCGACGTGGAGCCCCACCCCGGACGGGTAGGGGAACATGTCCAGGCAATAGAGCTTCGGCCGGGCGGCATCGAAGCCCGCGTCGCCGGGGCCGGGGGCGGTGAAGGTGGCGTGCTCGATCCAGTGCGCCTGCCAGCGGGCCTCGATCTCGTTGGCCATCCGGGCGGTGTAGCGGTGGGGGTGCGTGTCGGAGGTCGTGGCGGCAGCGGGATCGGACGCTCGTGTCGGGGGTGTCTTGGCCATCGGGGCACCAAACATACCGGGTTTCTTTTCGGCGGACCGGGAAAGAGCTCCCGGTCTGTCAGACCGACTGCCGCTTGCGGGCGAGCTGTTCCAGGTGCTTCTTGGCCTCGCCGGCGAGATAGAAGCTGCCGGTGATGCAGATCAGGTCGTCGCGGCCCACGGCACGGGTGGCCAGTTCCAGGGCGTCCGGGAGAGTCGCCGCGATCTGGCTCATCTTGCTGCTTTGCTCGGTGAAGATCCGGTGCAGAATCTCCGGGTCGGTGGCGCGGGGGTTGCCCCGGGCGCGCGTGAAGATGAGCTTGTCACCTCCCAGCGCCAGTTCCCTGAGCAACGCCGGGATGTCCTTGTCCTGGCAGCAGCCGAAAATGCAGATCATCGAATCGTACGGGACGTACGCGCCGACGCTCCGCATGAGGGCCTTGATGGCGGCGGGGTTGTGCGCGCCGTCGATGAGAATCCGCGGTTGTCTCCAGACGAGCTCCATTCGACCGGGCGTTTCGGTCCGGGCGAGACCGTCGTGCAGCGGGACCTCGGGGAAGCTCAAGCCCGATGCCTTGAGCGTGTCGATGGTGGCGAGGGCCAGGCCGCAGTTGAGCGCCTGGTGCTCCCCGGCCAATGGCACCGGAAGGTGCATGAACTGGCTCGTTTCGGTGAGCACGCACACGCGGGTGTGCGGTCCGAGAGCCTCGGAGGTGTCGAACCGGCAACTGAACTCGATGTCCTGGCCGATGACGTGGTACGGGGCGGCGAGCGTCTCGGCGGTCTCGCGAAGGACGGCGTCCACGTCCGGGTCCTGCTCGATGGTCAGTGCGGGCACGTGGCGCTTGAGGATGCCGGCCTTCTCGCGGGCGATCTCCGGAAGGGTCCGGCCGAGAATCTGCATGTGGTCATAGTCGATCCGCGTGATCACCGTGACCTCGGGCGTGATCACGTTCGTGGCGTCGAGCCGGCCGCCGAGACCCGTTTCGATGATCGCGATGTCGACCACCTCGTCGGCGAAGTACCTGAACGCCATGGCGGTCAGCAACTCGAAGAAGGTGGGCGCGCTGCGCTGCTTGACGGCGGCGGCGGAGACCTGCCGCATGAGCTTGGTGAAGTCGGTCTTGCCGATGGGCCGGCCGTTGATCGTGATTCGCTCGCGGATGTCGATGAGGTGCGGGCTCGTGTAGAGGCCCACGGCGTGGCCGCAGCCCTGGAGCATCGCCGCGATCATGGCGGCCGTGGATCCCTTTCCCAGGGTTCCGGCAACGTGTACGGTGCGAATCTGCTCGTGGGGGTTGTCCAGGGCCCTCAGCAGCTTCCGGACGCGCTCGAGCTTGAACGTCGACTCGTCATAGCGCACGACGCGCATCCGCTCGAAGTTGACCTGCTCGTTGAGGTACCGAACGGCGTTGGCGAAGGTGGCGATCTCGGGCGGAGGGCGTGTGCCGGCCCGGTTGGGTTGAGGTGAGGACAGCGTCTTGGCCATAGAACCGCCAGTTTACCACCATCGGCGGTCGGATTCAAATCGACCGCCGTAAACACTGCTGGAACAGTGTGTTACGGCCTTGGGGCCTGGGCTGTCAGGGGCTGAGCGAGCACGCAGGGCCCGACGGAGCGACCGTGAAGCACAGCGGTGTCGTGCCGAACTGCTTCGCGTAACCTGTGGCCAGTCGATCCCGTACCCGGTGGACCGCGTCGGCCCGGCACACCAGCACGACGCAGCCTCCGAAACCGCCGCCGGTCATCCGGGCGCCGAAGACCCCGCCGTCGCCGCGCAGACCGGCGGCGATCTCGACCAGCGCGTCGAGCTCGGGGCAGGAGACGTCAAGCAAGTCGCGCAGCGACCCGTGACTGTCGAACATGAGTTCGCCCAGCAGCTCCAGGTCGCCGGTGACCAGTGCCGCCGCGGACCGCAATACACGCTGGTTCTCGCAGATGACGTGCCGGGCCGCCCGCTGCTCGATCTCGGCAAGCGTCGAGCCGGACACCATGTCGAGGTCCCCGTCACGCAGTGAGCCGACCCCGCGCCCCGCGGCGGCGTGGGCGCAGCG
>JADFOJ010000130.1 GCA_022562915.1 Planctomycetota bacterium
CGGCAGCGATGCCGACGGTTCGGGCATGTGCTTCCTGACCGACAACGATCTCGCCACCTGCAACAGCGATGTGGACAACGGCAGCACCATCCTGACGTCGCCGTTGCTGGACGCGAGCAACGGCACGCCGTTCATTACCTATTGGCGCTGGTTCGACAACACCGGTAGCGGTGTGGGCCCCAACCCGTTCGAGGACACGATGGTCGTCGAGGTCTCCGATGACGGCGGCACGAGCTGGACCGAGCTGGAGACCGTCGGTCCCACCGGCCCGGAGGTCGCGGGGGGCTGGTTCCAGAAGACCTTCGCCGTCCAGGAGGTCGTGAACGCGACCGATGAATTCCGCATCCGGTTCATCGTGTCGGACCGGAACCTCGCGTCGATAGTCGAAGCCGGCGTGGACGGCGTGGAACTGCTGCAGATCGGCTGCGAGCCGGAGGTGCCCGGCGACATCGACGGCGACGGTGTGGTCGGCATCAACGACTTCCTGTTGCTGCTTGGCGACTGGGGACCGTGCGCGGTGCCGTGCCCGCCATCCTGTGCGGCCGACCTCGACGACGATTGCCTCGTCGGCATCGTGGACTTCCTGTTGCTGCTGGCGAACTGGACGGAATTAGAAAGTTGAGAGTAGAGAGTAGAGAGTAGAGAGTAGAGAGTAGAGCAGGAGTGCGTGCGTTACGCCGCACCGCGCAGATCGCGGTACGACGTGATCCGTGCGCGGCCGTCGCGCTTGGCGGCGTACATCGCTTCGTCGGCGCGGCGAATGAGTTCCTGCGGATCGCCGGCCTGGTCGGGACGAACCGAGGCGACCCCCATCGAGAGCGTCGGGCGCGGCACCGTCGTGTGTGTCCAGGCCATCTGTCGATACAGCGTGCCGAGGCGATGGCCCACCTTCACGCCGATGTCCGCGGTGGCCCCGGGCATGAGCACGACGAACTCGTCCCCGCCGGTTCGAAAGGCGCGGTCGTGTCCTCGAAGACCGCCGGCGAGAACCCGGCCGAGAAAGGCCAGGCACTCGTCCCCGACGGCGTGACCAAGATCGTCGTTGATGGGCTTGAAGCGGTCGACGTCGATGACCAGGCATGCGAACGGCTCGCCCCGCCGCCGGGCCTCGTCGAGCATGGCACCCAGGTGCTGCTCGAGCGCACGGCGATTGCCGATGCCGGTCAGGACATCGGTGTGAACCTCTTTCCGGAGTCGTCCGGTGGCGCGGCCCGTCTCGCGCCGGATGGAATCATCCATGGTGCGACGCAGGTGTCCCGCCGCGACACGGTGGGCGGTGGCCTCCGAGAGCCGGTCATGGACAGCCCGGCACAGGTGGGCGATCTCGTCGTCGCCGTCTCTCAGGATGGCTCGCAGGGGCTCACGCCGCCCGGTGCCCGTCAACCGTTCGGTAAGCCGGCGAATCTCACGACGCTGGCGTGTTCCGGCAAGAATGAATCTCCATGGCGCGAAGGCGATCATGGTCATCGTCCCCAGCCCCACGGCGACGACGAACTCGGCAGCGGTGCCGAGGTGGTCGAACCGGCCCGTCACCGCCAGGAGACCGGTCGCGATCATGCCCATCAGCCCCGCCAGAGCCAACAGTCCGGAGCCAAGATCCAACCGCGGACCGCGTTGCCGAAGGCGGGGTGCGGCAGGGGTGTGGGGGGTGTTCGGGTGTCTCGCCATCGTCGATTGGGCCCCTCCCATGCCATCGGCCGGTAGCAGGATGGACTTTGGCCCGGTTTCAGGCCGAGGAGGCAGGCTCGCGATGCTTGATCCGTATCAGGTACAGGTTGCGGCCGTAGACGGTCCAGCCGATGGATTGGCCAAGCACACCGACCGGATCACGGTCGATGATGAAATACGTCAGGAGCATCATCGATCCGAGCAGGCTGCACCACCAGAACAGCTCCGGAACATGCGACGTGCCCCGGCGCTCGCTTGCCACCCACTGGATGATCCACCGCGCGACAAAGACCATCTGGCCGACGACGCCGAACCCGACGAGCCACTTCCTCCACGGGTCGTCGAGATTGAACCAGTCCAGCAGCGGCTGCAGCAGTGACCCGTCGGCACCGGACGGGGTGGCGACACTCAGAACCAACTCGATTGACATCATGTGATCTTCTCCGGCGTGGCCTCGGCTACGCCGACGGCGTCGCCGCGGTCAACGGTGACCTCGTCGCAGGCCACGGGGCTGCGACGCTTCCGCATCCAGCGGACGGCCAGGCAATCGACGAATCCGGTCCAGGCTCGATTCGCGATACCGTACTTGGTCCGCCCGGCCGTACGGGGACGGTGCCGGACCGGCATCTCGACAACGGTGAAGCCCAGTTGCCTGGCCGTGAACGGGATGAACCGGTGCATCCCGCGGAACTCCAGGGGCAGCGCCATGGCGACGGCCCGCGTGAGGACTCTCAGCGAGCAGCCCGTGTCACGGATCGTGTCGCCGAGCAACACGCGGCGGCCCAGCCGCCCGGCACGCGAGCTTTGGCGCCGAACGAAGCTGTCGCGGCGATCCCCCGTGCGATCTCCCTGGATCATGTCGGCGTCACCGCTGCGGAGCCTGTCGATCATCGGCGGAATGTCGGTGGGGTCGTTCTGGCAGTCCGCATCGAGCATGACGATGATCTCGCCGCGGGCGGCGCGGATGCCCGCGTAAAAAGCCGCCGACTGCCCGCCGCCGCGGCCCGCGGGTGTGTGCCGCATCCGGACGACGCGCAACCGCCGATCGCGGGTGGCCTCCTCGGTCAGGACCGCCAGTGTGCGGTCAGTCGAACCGTCGTCGACGACGATCAGCTCGTAGCTGGTTTCCGCTGGATCCATGACCGCGGCGATCTCTCGAACCAGCCGGGAGACATTGCCCTGCTCGTTGTGGGCGGCGGCAACGATGGAAACAGCCGGGTCGGGCATGGACGGTGGAATGTATAGGAAGCACCGTCTTCCGTATACTGGATCGGCGATCTGCCATGAATGCTCTGAACGCTCCAGAGACGACTGAACTCATGCCCCCCGTACCGGCGTCAACCTTCGACCGCGGCGCCCGACGCAATGCGGCCGTCCTCGTCACGGGGGCGGGCGGCGAGGTCGGCCACGGGTTGCTGAAATCCATGCACGCCGCGGGTCGCCGCGACCTGGTGGCGATCGATCTCCGCGGCGTCGATGACGCCCAGCGGTCACTGTGCCGGGAGTGCTTCGTCGGGGATATCTGCGAAACACCGCTGATGCACCGTCTCCAGGCGATGTTCGAGATCACCGAGATATACCACCTCGCGGCGTTGTTGAGCACCAGGACCGAGTTCGCCCCGGAGGCGGGTCACGAAGTCAACGTGGGCGGGACGATGAACATGCTCCGTCTCGCCGCCGACCAGGCCCGCTCGCACGGCAAGCCTGTCAAGTTCCTCTTTCCCAGCTCCATCGCCGTCTACGGGTGTACCGGTCCCAACGCCCGGCGAGAGGCCGGCCCCATCGCCGAGGACGATTTCAACCGGCCGACGACGATGTACGGCTGCAACAAGCTCTACTGCGAGCATCTCGGCGGGTACTACGCCTTGCACTACCGCCGGCTCGCCCAGGATCGTATGGACCGCGTCGTGGACTTCCGGGCGATCAGGTTCCCGGGACTGATCAGCGCCGACACGATCCCCTCCGGCGGGACCAGCGACTACGCGGCGGAGATGATCCACGCTGCCGCGGAGGGCAAGCCGTACGCGTGCTTCGTGCGACCGGACACGCGCATACCGTTCATGACCATGCCCGACGCGATCAGCGCCTTCCTGGCGCTCGCCGCGGCGGACAGAGAATGCCTCTCGCGCACCGTCTACAACGCCCGGGCATTTAATCCGTCTGCCGGCGAGCTGGCGGACCTGGTCGGTGAGCATTTCCCGGACGCGCAGATCACCTTCGAGCCCGACGAGCAGCGGCAGGCGATCCTGGACTCCTGGCCGCCGGACTGCGACGACACCGCCGCGCGCAACGACTGGGGATTCAACCCGCAACACGATCTGCGCAGCGCCTTCGAGGACTACCTCGTGCCCGGCATCAAGGCACATTACTAGCACTACGGACCCGCGCGACCATGTCCACGACCACCGACGTCTCCAATCGGGCAGTCTTCGAGCAGCGGACGCGCACTGTGCTCAGCCACCTCAAGGAGACCGGCCAGCTCAAGACGCTGCAGACGATTCAAGGTCCGATGGACGCCACCGTGACGCTGCGCGGCTACGGCGAGGTCGCCTGCTTCTGCTCCAACAATTACCTCGGTCTCGCCAACCACCCGCTGGTCAGGGAAGCCGCCATCGAGGGGATCAGGACCTACGGCGCGGGCACGGCCTCGGTGCGGTTCATCTGCGGCAGCTTCGAGCCGCACGAGATCCTCGAGAAGACCATCGCGCGGTTCTACGGCGTCGAGGCGGCGTACACGTTCGTGTCGTGCTGGAACGCCACCGAGGCGATCTTCCCGACGTTCTGCGAGCCCGGCGACCTGATCATTTCCGACGAGCTCAACCACGCGTGCATCATCGACAGCATGCGACTGGCCACCGGGATCAAGAAGGGGACGCACAAGACCGTCTTCGCCCACAGCGACATGGGCTCGTTGCGCAAGAAACTGGAAGCGGCCCGGGCCGACCCCGAGGTGACCGGGGCGATCTGGGTCGTCACCGACGGCGTCTTCTCGATGGAGGGGGACGTCGCGAACTTGCCCGGGCTCAAGCAGTTGTGTGACGAGTTCGGGGCCCTGTTGATCGTGGACGACTCCCACGGCACCGGGGTCCTCGGCGAGACCGGCCGCGGCACGCACGAGTTCCACGGCATGCCGGCGACGGACATCGACTACTTCACGAGCACGCTGGGCAAGGCGCTCGGCGGCGGCGCGGGCGGGTTCATCGCCGGGCCACGGATGGGCATTGACCTGGTCATGCAACGCGGCCGGCCGACCCTGTTCTCCAACGCGTTGCCGGTCA
>JADFOJ010000064.1 GCA_022562915.1 Planctomycetota bacterium
CTTCACCGCCGACGGCGCCAAGATTGACGAGGACGGAGACTACTGGCTGCTGGGGCGAGTGGACGACGTGATCAACGTTTCCGGCCATCGCATCGGCACCATGGAGGTGGAGAGCGCCTTGGTGGACAACCCCAAGGTCGCAGAGGCCGCCTGCATCGGGAAAACCCACGAGATCAAGGGCCAAGCCATAGTCGCCTTTGTCACACTGAAAGACAGCGTCGCGATGTCCGATGATGTCATCGTTGAGTTGAAGGCCCACGTGGCCAATAAGATCGGCGCGATGGCACGGCCCGACGATATAATATTCGCCGCGGAGTTGCCCAAGACACGCAGCGGCAAGATCATGCGCCGCCTGCTGCGAGACGTGGCGGAAGGCCGGGCGCTGGGCGACACCACCACCCTTGCCGACCCAGCGGTGGTAGACTCTCTTAAGGAACAATACGGCGACGAGGAATAGGAACTTCGGTCCGTTCTGGAACGGGGCATACATCGCCTTCCAACAGCCGTGACTTAGACGAACTACTCCCTCATGGAGGGTGGCCTAGAGAATGGCGAGTTATAAGAAACATGAGGCCCAGGACTGGGCTTGGGAAACCCTGAAGGGACAGTGGACCACCCTCATCACTCCCTTCACTCCCGATAACCAGGTCGACATCGAGGGCGTAAAACGGAACGTCCGCCACGTCCGCAGCCTGGGCACCACCGGCGCCGGCTGCACCTGGAACATGGGCGAGTTCTGGGCATTGTCCTACGATGAGCGCATCCAGGTGATGGACGCCGTCGCCGAAGCAGCCGAAGGCACCTGGCCCATCGGCGCCCACGTAACAAACACCAACGCCAATGAGATGATCTCTTTGGCCCAGCATGCTGAAGATAAGGGCTTTGACCTCCTGATCGTCGCGCCGCCCTACATGGCCACCAAGACCGAGGACCAGGTGGTCGAATACGTCCGCTTGCTGGCCGACAACACCAACCTGGCCATCATGTTCTACAACTCCCCCCAGTTCGGCATCGTCATGAGCCCCTATGGGATGGGCCAGTTGTGCGCCATACCCAACGTTGTGGGGATCAAAGAGGCCAGCTTCAACCAACAGATATCCATCGAAACACATTTGTCTTTGGGTAAAGACTACGTCATCAGCACCCCCGATGAGTGGATCTACTTCAAGGGCCAGGAGTTGGGCATCGAGCAGCAGGTGATGTTCGCCAACACATCGGACTGGAGATTCGACGTTCCCGGCGCCAACAACTACGTCCAGTGGATCGACCGGGCCTGCAAGGGCGACCTGGACGAAACCTTCTACGACAACAAACTACGCCGTCTGAAAGAACTGTCCGACACCTGGTGGACCAGGATTCAGACGAAGTACAACGGCGCATTGCCCGTCGCCATGGCCAAGCATTGGGGCGCGTTGATGGGCATGTCCGCCGGGTCCGTACGGCCACCATTATTCGATCTAACACCAGTGGAGAAGTCTGAATTGAAAAAAGAATTAGAACCCCTCAAGCCCAAACCCGAGCCCAAGATTCCCGCCGTGCCGGCCCCGTCCCGTGGCGCATGGCTAGATGGCAACAATAACTTCGCCTCGGGCATGCTGCTCATGGTCAGCGTGCAGAACGTGGCGGAGGCGATGGAGGCCGAGCAGGGCGGCGCCGATATCGTCGACGTGAAGAACCTGCAGGAAGCCTTGGTCGGTTCCGGCCATCCGAATATCGTGAAGGCCGTCCGTAGCATGATGCCGGTGGAAAAACACGTCAGCGTGACCCTGGGCGTGGTCCCCAACCAGCCGGGCACCGTGGCCATGGCCGTTTACGCGGCAGCCATGATGGACGCCACCTCAGTCAAGGTAGGCTTCCAAGAGGCCCAGTACGACCAGGCGGTCCAGGTCCTGAAAGAATCGCGCATGGCCCTGGAAGGATTCAACACCAAGCTTGTCGGGTCCGTTTTCGCGGACAACGTGCTGTTCGAGAACGGCCTGGACCCCCTATGCATGGTCCAGCTCGCCCACGACGGCGAATGTGATGGATTCCTGATCGACACCCTGACCAAAGACGGCCGCAACATCTTCGACTTCATGCCCGAGGACGTCCTGAAAGGCATCGTCCTAAAGGGCAAAGAACTTGGGATGAGCACGGCTTTGTCGGGGCACCTGAAGCTCTCTGACCTGGACGAGCTGGCCCGCATCAATCCCGACATCGTCGGCGTGCGCGGCGCAGTCTGCGGCAACGGAGAACGCGACCGGGCGGTGGCCTGGGAAGCGGTGGCCGAGTTCAAGCGGCAGGTAGACCTAAGGAAGAGCGGCGAAGTCGACGTCTTTGACGGCGAGGTTGTGCCGGTCAGCGGCTCCAGCGGCTGGGTGGTCATCGACGGCCGGGGCAAGAGTTGCGCCGGAGTTATCGCCGCCCTGACCAAGCAGGTGGAGATGGACAAGGAGTCCTTCGTGGAAGCCATCTTGGCCGACGCCCTGAACATCTACGACGTCACCCTGTGGGCCGAGAAGGCCGGGCACGAGGTGCTGACCAAACGGTCCGACCCCGACGGCACCACCCGGGTGCTCATCCGGCCGTAGCAGGCGGCAGGGGAATCCAGGCAAAACAAAACGGAGCGCTGATCGGCGCTCCGTTTTTTTACTTCACCGCTCAGATACTTGCAATAACCGGCAGGTCATAGCCGCGGCTGCGCCGCTGCCGACGAAACGTGGAGCTTTGAAGATGCCAAACAGGACGCGCTTCCCGAGGGCTGGTCCAGTGCGAAAACCGGGAAGGGAGACGGAAGCGTTTGGAAGGTGACGGGCGACAAGACCGCGCCGGGCGGGCCGAACGTGCTGACGCAGACGTCCTCGGCCGGGCCCAACCCGCTGTTCAACCTCTGCGTGATCGACAAGGCCCGTTACAAAGACCTGGATCTGACGGTGTCGTTGAAGGCGCACGACGTGATGTCGTTTTCCACGATGGAGGTGGTACCGATGAAGAGGCCCTCGCCGATCGGTGTGCAGGAAGCGCAGTCGCCGGCGCCGCAGAGCAGGTTCGCCACGTCGACGCACTCCTGGTTCCACCCCAGGATGCAGCAGAAGGGCAACTGCTCACACACAGTGAAGCAGCAGTTCGCATCGGCGCATCCCGGGAACTTGGGGTTGGGCACGTTGCAGGGGAGGCCGAACCCGCAGTCCGGGCCCTCCTGTGCGCCGGCAGGAGACGAGAGCAACGCGATCCCGATCAGGGCTGCGGCAAAGCGCCCGCCCCACGTTGAAAGTGCCGTTGACATCGCTTGGTCCTTTCTAGTGTAGTGTTTTATAAGTAGCTTGACAATGCGCGTACATGCAGCGATACTGCGCGCATGTGGAAACCCGCTGAAGCGCTGGAAGTCTCAAGGACCGTTCGATCCCAACTCCGAGCCGTTGCTCGCGCCGGCAAGACGCCGCAGAAGACCGTCCGGCGCGCTGAGGTGATTCTGCGGGCAGCGACGGGGATGTCCAATTCGGGCATCGCCGCTGAGGTCGGGCTCTCCCGTCAAGCAGTGATCTCGCTTCGCCAACGCTTTGAGGAGGCGGGGTTGGCGTGCGTACTCGGCGACGCCTCGCGCCCAGGACGAAAGCGGCGTATCTCACAGAACAAGATCGATGCCGTGGTGAGGAAGACGCTCGAACAGAAACCCAAGACCGCGACGCATTGGAGCACACGCTCGATGGCGGCAGCCACTGGTTTATCGCCAACTATGGTTCACCGTATCTGGAAGGACCATGGTCTCAAGCCTCACCTGACCGAGACGTTCAAGCTCAGCACGGATCCGCAGTTCGTTGAGAAACTCCGCGATATCGTCGGTCTCTACCTTAATCCGCCGGAACATGCGCTTGTTCTTTCGGTGGACGAAAAGAGTCAGATCCAAGCGCTTGATCGAACCCAACCCCTTCTTCCCATGCGCAAGGGACATCCGGAAACGCACACGCACGACTACGTGCGGCACGGTACCGCGACGCTCTTCGCGGCATTGTCTGTGCTCGACGGAACTGTCATCGCTTCTGTGAAGAAGAGGCATCGCCACCAGGAGTTCCTTGCGTTCTTGAAGCAGATCAATCGAGAAACCCCCAGGACGCTCGAATTGCACCTGATTCTCGACAACTACGGAACGCACAAACACCCGAACGTGAAGGTCTGGCTCTCAAAGCATCCGAGGTTCCATCTGCACTTCACGCCCACATCGAGTTCCTGGCTGAACATGATCGAGCGATGGTTCGCGAACCTGACCGAGAAGCGGCTACGCCGCGGCGTCTTCAAGAGCCTGCAATCGCTGATACGAACTCTCGAAGCGTACATACGCGAGAACAACCAGAACCCCAGCCCAATCACCTGGACTGCAAAGGCCAACAACATCCTGGCTAAGATCACGCGTTGTAAAGAAGCGTTAGAAACGGGACACTAGAGGTCGAGGAGGAGCCTCGTTGACTCCAGCGTCGGATGATTTTACTTAATCACCGCGATCAATTGCGTGACGACATCCACCGTTGCGCCGCCGCTGTCTTGAAGCGTGAGCGTGATCGTCCCCGAGCCTTCCTTGTCTCCCTGGATCAACCACGACACGCTCACACTTTCCCCCGGCGCAACGGAGGCGACCGAGTGCGTCGGGTTCTCCGGATTCTGCAACCGCAGCATCTGTCCGGGTGACCACGTGACCGTCACCGTCAGCCCCGTCGCCGTCGCTCCTCCCGTGTTGGTCACCGTCACCGTGGCGATGAATTCCTCTCCCCGGTCGATGCTTGCGGGTACACCGCTGACCGAAAGACTGAGTTCGAGCGCCGGCGGCGCCGAGTTGTCCACCGTCACGTTGACGGCCGCGGAGGTGCCGGTGTTACCCGCGGCATCGAACGCTTCCGCAGCGAGACTGTATGCGCCATCCACCGCCGTGGTGGTATCCCACGACGCGCTGTACGGCGCCGTCGTATCCGTGCTCAGAAGAACCCCGTTCACGAAGAACCGTACCTGAGTCACCCCAACGTCATCCGCGGCCGTCGCCGAGAGAATGATGGGCCCACTCACCGTCGCGGCATCGGCAGGACTGGTGATACTCGTGGTGGGCGGCGTCGTATCCGGCGGCGGCGCTCCGTTGTCCACCGTCACGTTCACCGGCGCGGAGGTTCCCACATTGCCGGAGGGATCGTTGGCGTCCGCCGTGATCGTGTGCGCGCCGTTTGCCACCACCGTCGTGTCCCACGTCGCCACGTACGGCACCGAGGTGTCGGAGCTCAACAACACTCCGTTCACGAAGAACTGCACCTGTGTGACGGCATCGTTATCCACAGCGGACGCCGCAATCGTGACCGTCCCTCCCACAGTACTCCCGGTGGCCGGACTGGTCACGATGACGGTCGGTGCAACCGTGTCGGGCGGGGGTGGCGATCCCACCGGATGCGTGATCTGCAGGACGTAATCCGCCTTCCTGTCGGCGAGGTTCTGAAGTTGGAACTCGTACACACCCGGGATCGTCGCCGTAAAGGAAGTCTGGATCGGTTGGACCCCTCCCTGGGAGGCGACGACGCTGCTGTTCGGATCGAAGACCGTGAGAAACGGATCTGCCCGATCATCATCCCAGGTCAGGTTCACATCCACCGTTCCCTGGACGTCAATGGTCAGGTTGTGCGTGTTGGTCGCGCCCCCGTGGAGACGATCCGAGAACGTGGTCGTTGTCGTGGGAGGGGGAGCGCCGTTCTGCACGGTGACATTCACCGTCGCCGAAGTCCCCACATTCCCCGCCGCATCCAGCGCCGTGGCGCTCAGGGCATGCAAGCCGTCGGCGACGATGTCCGTATCCCACGAAGAAGAGTAGGGGCCCGTCGTGTCCGTACTCAAGAACACGCCGTCCACGAAGAACTGCACCTGCGTCACGCCGACGTCATCCGACGCCGTCACGAAGATCGTGATCGGACCACTGACCGTCGCATCACCGGCAGGACTGGTGATACTCAGAGTGGGCGGCGTCGTGTCGGATGGGGGCGCGGGAGTGACGGTGACCGTCACGTTCGCGGACGACGCGCCCGCCGGACCGATGGCCGTCAGGATAAAGAGGGTGGTGGTCGCCGGGCTGACCGACATGCTTCCGTCAAGAGGCAGATTCGGCCCCGCGTTGATCACCACGCTCTGGGCGCCGGTCGTCGTCCAGCTCAGGATGGACGATTCGCCGGCGGTGATCGAGGTTGGAGTTGCGGAGAAGCTGTCGATGGGGGGAATCGGATCGGCGGGAACCACTGTCATGACCACGATGTCCGTATCGGTAGCCCCCTGGTTGTCGGTCACCTCCAGTTGGACCGTATGCACGCCGACAGGCAGTATGGTGGTGAACTGATCGAGGTCACTGAAGGACACGCCATTCTCCGTCCAGTCATAGGCAACGATCGAGCCATCCGGATCCGCCGATGCCCTGCCATCGAAGTGCACGAACTCCTGGCTATCGCCATCGAAATCGATAATGGTGTTATCGAGACCGGCGTGCGCTACCGGCGGTTGATTGTCGGCCGACGCCTGGTTGACCGTGACCACGACGATATCGCTCGCTGAACCGCCGTCATTGTCGGTCACGATCAGCTGCACGGTGTGGGTGCCTTGCGTGAACGATGCGCCCAGGAACGCACCGCTGCCGAGCAGCGCGGTCCCTCCGGAGGTCACCTCGAACCATTCATAGGACACGATGATGCCATCCGGATCGATGGACAGTACCCCATCCAGGATCACGAACTCGACTCCATCGCTGTCATTGTCGTCAACCGTCGTATCGGCACCGGCATCGGCGATCGGCAGCTCGCCTCCCGGCGGCGGCGGTGTTCCCGGTGGGACCAGCAGCGCCTCGACCTTAATGAGATCGACGAAGAAGAATCCGGTGGTCATGTTGGATTCGAATTCGAGCACGATGTTCGAAACCGTCGCCGGAAACCAGGAGAGCCCGATCGGGATGGCCGACCCACCGTAGAAGACGTAGGTGTCATTACTCGCGGCGCTGGTGATCGTGTGGATCGTCGTGAACGGACCGCCATCGACGCTGACCTTGACGAGCAATTCGTCTCCTGCGGAAAACTGGCTGGCTTTGCCCCAGAAAGACACGGTCATGCCCGTGTTCCCGACTGGCATGCCGATGGACCGCCTCAAGAATGCGCCTGAGGCACCGAGTCGAACCTGCGGAGGGTCGGGAAAAGTATCGACACTGGACAGGATCACATCCCCACCGATTTGCCAGACACCGAAACCGGAAGTGAACCCGTCGAAAAGGACCTGGACGCTCTCGACCGTTTCTATCCGAACCGTGACCGCATCGCCTCGTGTGATGCCGGCATCGTCGGTGACTGCCAGCACCAGGCGATGGTCGCCGGTCGCCGGCAGCGCCGTCGTCAACACCGGGGACGTGCCAAGCAGCGTCTCCCCCTCGAGCCAGGCGTAGTTCACAATGACCCCATCGGGATCAAATGAGGCACCGCCATCGACCGTAAACGTTGCCGACCCACTGCCGTCAAAATCGACGACCACCTGATCGGGACCGGCGACTGCGACGGGTGGCTGGTTGGGATTGATGGGCGCGGGTCCACCGTGGTAGACAAAGGCTGCACCCTCATTCAATTGATCCACATCGTAGTAGCCGAAGCCCACGATCACGTCCGCGAAACCGTCACCATTGACATCTCCGGCCCCGGCCACACCAAGCTCATTGCGATTGAGCCGTCGAACCGCCTCCGACTGATTCGACTCGAGCCGCACATACGCATCGAGCTCGCTGCCGGCGACAATTCCCGAGGGTCCGCCCCGGAACACGTACGCAGCGCCCTCACTGTTGAGGCTCCCGACGAAGCCGAGCGCCCCCACCAGGACGTCGTCGAAGCCGTCGTTATCGATGTCCCCGGCCGCCGCAACCCGCCAGCTGTGCACGCCCGGGACCAGGGTCTGGGCCTGGCTGAAGTCGGTGGCGGTGATTCCTGCGGGGCTTCCCAGGAAGACGCCGAACGTGCCCAGCTCGGGAAACCCGGGGGCACCAAGGATAATGTCGGCGAAACCGTCGCCGTTGACATCGCCGGCTCCCGAGAGGACGCCACTCGGGCCCGCGATGTGCGCGTGGGCGGTGGTCGGGTCGGTCCCGACGATGCCCGTCGCGCTGCCGAGGAATAAGGCGGCCCCGTCGATGAACACCAGGACGTCCGCGAAGCCGTCGCCGTTGACGTCACCGGCTCCCGAGACGGCAGAACCCATGAACTGTTGGCTTGGCACGGGAAAACCTGCCGGATATGGCAGCAGAATCGAGTCGGCATCGTCAAAGCTGGTGGCGGTGATCCCCGCTGCACTGCCGTGGAACACGCCGGCCGCACCGCCGAAGCCCTGGCCCTGGTTGGGGGGAATGTTCGGCGGGAAGGTCGGACTGCCTTGCCTGGGAGCGCCGACGATGATGTCGTCGAAGCCGTCGCCGTTGACATCACCGGCCCCCGCCACGCTGAACCCGAAGATTGCATTGCTCTGATCGGCATCGATGCGGGCATCAGCCATGGCCGGGCTGGTGGCCGTGATTCCCGAAGGCCCCCCGTAGAACACGAATGCTGCGCCCTTCACAGTCAAGGTGGGGTCGGCAAAGTACGGTCCCAGATAGAATGGAGCCCCGACGATGATGTCGTCGAACCCGTCACCGTTGACATCACCGGCCCCGGCGACGCTGGTGCCGAACTCCGAGTGCGCCTGGTCACCCAGGATCACGGCATGGGCGGTGGCGGGGTCCGATCCGACGATTCCAGTGGCGCTGCCGAGAAAGACGAAGACTGCCCCCTCATCGGCCAGACCATTCTCCAGATCCCAACCCCGAGCGCCCACGATGACGTCGTCGAAGCCGTCCCCATTGACGTCGCCTGCGATCGCTACGGCGCCACCAAACGCTGCCGCGTCAAACCCGCCGATGTCCGGCTGGTTCGACTCCAGCAGAGCATCCGCCGTGGCCGTGATCAGGGGATCGATCACCACCGGGTATGCGGCCCCGGTATCTTCGACGATCAGCCGCACGCGATGCGGCGAAGGAACTTCGAGCCGCGACGCCAGAATCAGTCCATTCGCATCTGTTGCAATCAGTTTTCCGTAGTTGAGCAGGCGACCTGCATCGGTTGCCAGCTCGATCGACTGCCCGCACAGGCGTGCGGTGGCATGCTCCACCGCGAGTTCCAGCACGACCGGGCCCTCACCTTCCATCGGAGCGGCAAGCGTAAACCCCTGCTCCAGTCCCAGCGGCGAATTCTCGTACCATTCGATGATGCCGGGTCGCCGGATCTCAACGCGAGCCCGCGCGTACGTTACCGTGCCCGATTCGACCGGCTCCAGCTCGGCGCCACGGCCCATGCCGACCAGGGAGAGGCCAACCAGCGTGGGCTCCCGCGCCGCCGTCCGGTCGTGCAGACGGACGCCGGTGGGGTCGAAGTAGGTGCGCAGGTTATGGGTGCGGTTGGGAGCCTGCAGCCCTTTTCCGTTCTCGCTGACGTGGTAGTCCCGCTCGACCGGCCCGCGTGGCACGCTGCTCCAGCAGTCCTCGCTCGCGTCGCCGGGGGACAAGGCGAAACATGCGGCGAACAAAGCGATTGTGAGATTCATCGGCCATCCTCCCGTTGCTTGCCCGCCTTGAGAGCAGGGTCTTCACAATGAATATCTCTCCGACCCCCATGAGCCCCGCCGTTTGCCCGTTGACGCCCGGCCCTGAGCAGAGCGCACGGCCGGAGGCGGGCATACAGAAATCTCGTGATTCCGGCCAAACGACCCGGATGTGCTTCGAGTCGTCCGCGAGAGGCGACAGCCCACGACTGAATCGAAGAGCCCGCTGGGCCTTACCGCACCCACGGACCAGGTGCAGCGCCGCAGCTCATTGCGAAGAAGAGGATCCAAACGGTCTGTTGGACATGAGGACGTACCGAGGATGGTCGCGTCCGAGGCGATAGCCGGAATTCCTGCGAGAGCGTTTCGATGCAGAGTTCTCCGATGAGATCCGGACGCAGACCTTCAACGGCCGGCCGATTGCCGGGGAGCGGCTGGGCAACCGAATCAGCGGGAAAATAGACCGGGAGTAATTTCCGGCCGGTGGCCCGGCGTTGTGCGGTGACCGCAGCCCGGAAATTATTCCCGGTCTATTTTTCCGCTGCCTGTCCCTACGGCAGCAGCTCGTTGACGAACAACGGAAGGGCCACGAGGCCCAGGGCCGCGATCACGGCGGCCACGCGGGCCCAGGGGACGGGCCGATGCGTGATCGACTCGCTCGCCGGGGTGGGCATGGCGAGGATCGGCAGGCCCACGAGCCGCAGGTAATACCACGCGCTGATCGCGCTGTTGACCAGCGCGATGACCACCAGCGGCATCCGGTGCGCCTCGATTCCGGCGATCAGCAGTGAGAACTTCCCCCAGAAGCCAAGCAGCGGAGGAAAACCGAGCAGCGACAGCGCTGCCACGGCCATGACCACGGCCATCACCGGGTAGCGGTGGCGCAGCCCCGCCAGGTCGTCGAGGCTCTCGATCTCCTCGCCTTGCCGTTGCAGACCCGACAGCACCGCGAAGGCCGCCGTGTTCATGACGCCGTACGCCAGCAGGTAGAACAGCACCGCGTTGATGCCCATGCCCGGCCCGGCGATGACGCCGATCAGCAGGTAGCCGCTGTGGGCGATCGAGCTGTACGCGAGCAGTCTCTTCGCCGACCGCTGGAGCAACGCCCCCACGTTGCCGAGCGTCATCGTGAGCACGCTGATCATCCAGAGGGTCACCAGGATCGGCTGCGGCAGGCCGCCGGCACCGGGCGCGCCGTGCCCGCTCCACCCGACGGTGCCCAGCAGCAGGATGATCGCGACGATCCCGGCGGTCTTGGGAACGAACGCCAGGAACGCCGTCACCGGCGAGGCGGCGCCCTCGTACACGTCGGCGGCATAGAAGTGCATGGGCACGGCGACGATCTTGAACGAGACGCCGAGCACCGCGAGGATCATGCCCACGATCGCCAGCCGGTTCAGCCCGTCACCGGCCGCCTGTTCGGCAAACGCGTCGCGCATCTCGGTGAGCACGACCGTGCCCGTCGAGCCGTACAGCAGCGCGAAGCCGTACAGGAACATCGCCGCCGCCAGCGCCCCCAGGAAGAAGTACTTCACCGCGGCTTCCTGGGCCTTGACCGACGGCCGACTGATCGCGACCATGATGTACGTCGGCAGCGAGGTGAGCTCCAGCGCCAGGAACAGCCAGATGAGATCGTTGGCGTTGCAGACAAGCATCGCGCCGACCAGGCTCAGCAGGAAGAACGCAAAGAACTCGCCGCGGCTCGTGCGAATCGGATCGAAGCGGGCCCGGCCGCTCTTGAGCGAGTCCTCCAGGGGCCGATCGATGAGACCGACGCTCAGCATCGCCAGCACGATCCCGATCGCGCACAGGATCATCTTGACGTACGGGCCGAGCTGCGGCATGAGCAGGTCGATCCCCGCGAGCCGGTCCGCGTCGCCGTAGACCCAGGCGATGCCCGCCATCGCCACGGCCAGGAAGCAGCACACCACCACCGGCACCGCGTCGCGAACGAGCCTGGTTCCGCTGAGCCCCATCATCGAGACCACCATCGCCCCGATCACGAGCCAGATCTCCGGGAGAATGAACCAGACCTTGTCGAGCATCGCCTGGGAGTCAACCATCGGCACTCTCCCGGGCAACGTACCGCCGGACCTCCTGCGGATACGCCGAGAGCATCGTCTCGATCGACCCGGCCGCGGCGTCGGTGACCGGCTTGGGCTGGAATCCGAGATAGAGGCACAGCACCGCCAGCGGAATGAGCACGCCGATCTCGCGCCAGCACAGGTCCGGCGGCAACGCCCGCCCCTGCGCCGGCTCGCGCACCACCGGCTCCTTGAGCGGCCCGAAGACAACCTTGCCGACCATCATCAGGAGGTACATCGCCGCGAAGATCATCCCCACGCCCGCCGCGGCCGCGTACCACGGCCCGAGCCGTCCCGGGTACACCTCGGCCGTGGCGCTCGCCGTGAAGGTGCCGATCAGGCAGAGCATCTCGCTGACGAAGCCGTTGAGGCCCGGCAGGCCCACGGACGCCAGCGTGAAGAAGACCATGAAGAACCCCCACACCGGCATCCGCGCCGCCAGGCCGCCGAGTTCCGCCATGTCGCGGCTGTGGTATCGCTCGTAGATCATTCCGATCAGGAAGAACAACGCCCCGGTCGAAAGGCCGTGGTTGATCATGTACAGCACCGCCCCCTGCGCGCCGAGCGGGTTCAGCGCGACGAGACCCAGCACGCAGAAGCCGAGGTGACTCACCGACGAGTACGCCACGAGCCGCTTGAGGTCGTCCTGCACCCAGCAGATCAGCGCCGCGTACAGGATCCCGATGATCGAGATGACCGCGATCACCGGGGCGTACTCGACGACCGCCACCGGCACCATCGGAAGAACGAATCGATAGAGCCCGTACGTCCCCAGCTTCAGAAGAACGCCGGCGAGAAGAACGCTGCCCGCGGCGGGCGCCTCGGTGTGGGCAAGCGGCAGCCAGGTGTGCAGCGGGAACAGCGGCACCTTCACCGCGAAGCCCGCCATCAGCGCCACCAGCACCCACCGCTGCTCGCTCGCGCTCAGCGTGCCGGCGGCGAACGAGGTGAGCGTCGCGATGTCGAAGGTCCACGACAGGTGCGAGCCGCCGCCCGGCTCGAACACCGCGTTGATCTCGGCGTACTGCCACGCAACGTAGAGCAGCCCCGCCAGCGCGATCAGCGAACCGGTGAACGTAAAGAGGAAGAACTTGATGCACGCCCGCGACCGGTTGCTGCTGCCCCAGATCGCGATGAGGAAATACATCGGGATCAGCGTGAACTCGAAGCAGACATAGAAGAAGATCACGTCGCGAGCCAGGAACACCCCCACCATCGCCGCCTCGATCACCAGCAGCCAGCCGTAGTACTCCTTGACGCGCCGGGAGATCGCGGAGAACGACCCCCAGACGCACAGCGGCACGAGCAGCGTCGTCAGCAGCACCAGCAGGAGTGACACCGAATCGGCGCCGAACCTGACTGCGATGCCCATCGACTCCATGCCGAGGGACGGCACGACGGCCTCCAGGTCGAAACCGCCGTCGTGCCAGTGCTCGAACGCGACGGCCACGATGACACTGTGCACGAAGGTGATCGTGGTCGCGAGCAGCGCGATCCACTTCGCCTGCCTCGCCGGGGCGAACATGATCGCGACCGCCCCGGCCAGCGGGACCAGTAACAGGAGGGCCGGCCACAGCCACGTCATCTGGCGCCCCCGATCCAGCCGTTGAGCATCTCCAGGAATTCCGGCATGACGAAGACGAGGATCGCGATCAGCGCGACGCCCCCGACCATCGACACCGCGTAGGACTGCAGCACACCATTGGCCAGCGGCTGGAACCCGCGCCCGAGCATCCGGGGGATCCGGGCCACGCCGTCCACGATGACCATGTCGAGCACGTAGCGATCCAGCAGGTTCAGGATGTGCCCCAGGAGCCACAGCGGCGCACGAATGAGTCCGTGGTACAGCTCATCCACGTACCACTTGTTCTCCATCGCCCTGGGCAGCCACGCCGAGACGACGTTGCCCTGGAGGGCCCGCTTGAGATCGTCCGCGGCGGTGCGGTTCGCCAGGTGCAGGTACCACGCGATCGCGATCCCCACGAGCCCGACGGCACCGGCGACATACGGCATCCATGCGTGAGGATCGGACCACACGCCGGCTCCTTCGTGCGCCTCGTGCACGGCGGGGAGTCCACCGGCGGCCGTTGAGCCTTCGATCATCCCGTTGATCCACTCGGCGCAGAAGATGGACGCGACCGCGCCGGCCGAGATGGTCAGGAGAACGAGGTTAATGACAAGTCGTGGCGGGCGGGGGTGAAACGCGCCGCCGGCGGCGTCGCCGTGCTGCTCGAGGCCGGGTTCGTAGTGCACCGGCCCCGCGCAGACCCGGAACCACACGCGGAACGTGTAGTACGCCGTGAGCAACGCCGTGACCAGCGCGATGATCGCCAGGGCGGTGTACCCCGGGCCGACGGCGGCGAACGCCTCGGCCATGATCGCGTCCTTGGACCAGAAGCCGTTGGTCACCAGCGGGACACCCGCCAGGCACATGCACGCGTACAGCATCGTGTAGCTGGTGACCCGCCAGCCGGGCATGTGCCGCAGGCCCGACACCTTGCGAAGATCGATCTGCCCGGCGAAGCCGTGCATGACGGCCCCGGCGGTCAGGAAGAGCACAGCCTTGAAGAACGCGTGGGTGAAGACGTGGTACGCGGCACCGGCCGTCGTGAAGAGCCCCACCCCGAGGAACATGTACCCCAGTTGCGAGATCGTCGAGTACGCGAAGATCCGCTTGATGTCGTGCTGCGCCATCGCGATCGAGGCGGCAAACAGCGCCGTGAGCCCCCCCACCCACGCCACGACGGGCAGCGCCAGCTCGTTCAGCACCATGAGCGGGAACATGCGGCACAGCAGGAAGACCCCGGCGGTGACCATCGTCGCCGCATGAATGAGGGCGGACACCGGCGTCGGGCCTTCCATGGCGTCGGGAAGCCACACGTACAGCGGCAACTGCGCGCTCTTGCCGAACGCGGCCAGCATGAGCAGGAAGGGGATCGCCTGAACCGACCAGCCGCCGGCCTCGGCGGAAAAGTCATTCGCCTGCACCGCGGCGAACAGTTCCGCGTACTGCACGGTCCCGAACGCGTGCCACGTGAGATAGACCGCCAGCGCCAATCCGAGGTCGCCGATGCGGTTGACGATGAACGCCTTCTTCGCCGCCGCGACCGCCGAGGGCTTGCGGTAGTAGTAGCCGATCAGCCAGTACGATGCGAAGCCGACACCCTCCCAGCCCAGGTAGAGCATCAGCAGGTTGTCCGCCATGACCAGGGCGGTCATGGCGAACAGGAAGACGCTGATGCCCGCGAAGAACCGCGAGTAGCCGGCGCCCACGTCGCCTTCCATGTATTCGCCGGCGTACAGCGCGATCAGCGTCCCCAGGCCCGTCACGAACAGCATCCACAGCAGCGTCAGCCTGTCGACGTAGAACGCGAAGTTCGCAACGAAGGTCGTGTCCGACCACGTGATCCCGAACCAGTCCACCAGGTGGATGGTCACCGGCTGCTCGTAGCCGGCGAACAGCATTGCCGTCAGGATGAACGATCCCGAAAGCAGCGACACAGTGATCCACGCCGGCAGCTTGTTGCGGACCCTCAGCGCCGCACACATTCCGCACAGCACGGTGGACAACGCCGGTAGCCAGAGAATCCACGCCGCCCACTCGGGGCCGGCGGCATCGGCCACGGGGAATTCGTGCGCCAACCGGGGTGCGAGCATCGCGAGAGTGGCAAGTGTCATGGCTCACCCAGCTCCGACCATGCCTCGGCGTTGAGCGTCTCGCGACGCCGGAACAGCAGGACCACCAGCGCCAGGGCCAACGCTGCCTCCGCGGCGGCGATCGTCAGGATGAAGATCACGAAGACCTGGCCCGAGACGTCGAGGTGGTAGCGGCCGACACTGACCATCGCGATCGCCGCACCCTGGAACATGAGCTCCGTGCACAGGAACATCACGATCATGTTGCGCCGGGTGACGAATCCGATGACGCCGATGACGAACAGAACGGCGCTGGTGAACAGGAAATGGCTCAGCGTGAGACTCGTCATCGTGACCCCTCGGACAGTTCGATCTGGCGGCGGGCGAGGACCACCGCGCCGTACATCGCCATGAGCAGGATGACGCCGGCAAGCTCCAGGCTCACCGGAAAATCGGCGATCAGCGCCATGCCGACCTGGTCGATGTTGTCGGGTGTGACCTCGCTCGGCACAGGGCCGGGCCGGAGCTCCGACGCCCCCAGGAAAACGGTGTCGCTCAGAAGCGCCAGCATGATGAACCCCACGGTGGCGGCCGCCGCGGGCTCGCGCGGCAGGACGTCGTAGTCCGGTTGTGCTGCCTCCTCGCCGGGCTCCGGCGCCTGGTGAGCGAGCATGAGCACGAACAGGTACGTGATGAGTATCGCCCCCGCGTAGACGATCACCAGCGCGAAGGCCAGGAACTCCGCCTCCAGCAGCAGGAACAGCGCCGCGGAACTCAGCACGACCATGACGAAGTACAGCGCGGAATACACCGGCCGGTGGTGGGTGATCATGCGGACCGCCGCGGCGATGGCTATCCCGCTGAACACGTAGAAGAAAAAGGTCGGACGGTCGCCGGGGCCCGTAAACGCCTCGGCGGACGCCTTGAACACCCAGCCCATGGCGCCGAGACCCAGCAGAACCCCGACCGCCTTGAGGGACCTCGGCCCCGGCCTCAGCAGCAGGTAGATCCCGATCGCCCCAAGCACGCAACCGGTATAGAGGATATTCGGGGCCATCTGGGCGGCCAAGATATGC
The DNA here is from genome assembly GCA_022562915.1 of Planctomycetota bacterium. Lineage (GTDB taxonomy): Bacteria > Planctomycetota > Phycisphaerae > Phycisphaerales > SM1A02 > JADFOJ01. Next base: position 16,391 of record JADFOJ010000064.1, read on the forward strand.
CGTCCGTTGTGGGGCCGCAACTAACTCCGTGCCGAAGATCACAATCTCCGGGATTCATGCGCCCCGGAAGGCCCGTGTACGATCCTCCTCCCATGAACGATGCCGTACGAAGGAGCCTGCCCAACGCGCTGACGATGCTCCGGCTGGTGCTGGCCGCGGCGTTCTTCGGGACGCTCAACGCCTACCGGTACCCCGACCACAATACGGTCTGGGCCAACGTCGCCATCGTCCTCTTCGTGGTGGCGGCGATCACCGACGCCTACGACGGCTACTTCGCCCGCAAGTGGCACGTCGAGTCGGTCTTCGGCCGGATCATGGATCCGTTCTGCGACAAGGTCCTGGTGCTCGGCGCGTTCATCTACCTGGCGGGGCCGCGGTTCATCGTGCGAGAATGGGTGGACGAGGGATCGTTCTTCACGATGGCGACCGGCGTCTATCCGTGGATGGTCGTGGTCGTGCTCGCGCGCGAGCTGCTCGTGACGGGCTTCCGCGGCGAGGCGGAGTCGATGGGGGTCAGCTTCGCCTCGAACTGGTTCGGCAAGGCGAAGATGATCCTCCAGTCGATCTGTATTCCGCTGGTGATCCTGCTGGCGGTCAACTTCAAGACCGGCGGCGACGGCACGTGGAACATTGCCGCCCGCTGGACGTGCTACGTGGTGGTCTACCTGATGGTCATCGTGACGATCCTCTCCGGCCTGCCGTACGTCACGCGGCTGCGCCGCCTCGGTGCGGACCCGCCCACGTGAGCAGCAGGGCCGGGGAGGCGCTCGTCACGGTCCTGGGCCTCGGCCGGTTGCGCCCGGCGCCGGGAACGTGGGGCTCGGCCGCGGCGGTGACGTTCTGCCTGGGCGTCCTGTGGTCGGGCCCGTCGCCGGAGGCGATCACCGCCGCCATGATCGGCCTCGCGATCTTCTTCAGCTCAGTGTGCCTCGTGCTGGGCCGATGGTCCGAAGCGCACTTCGGCCGGGACGATCCACCGCAGGTCGTCGCCGACGAGGTCGCCGGCCAGAGCGTCGCGCTGCTGTTTCTCCCGTGGGACACCTCCGGCGACGGCACGCTATGGAACCTCGCGCTGGCCGGCGGCGCCTTCGCGGCGTTCAGGTTCTTCGACATCCTCAAGCCGCCGCCGATCAGGCACATACAGCGGGCCCCGGCCGGCTGGGGGATTCTCCTGGACGATCTTCTTGCCGGCGCCGCGGCGCTGGGGGTGATCCAGCTCGTCTTCCGGGTCATTCTCTGACTGCGCCGCCCGACGAATCGGTCTTGAGCAAGTCGGGCAGGCGCGCCACGAACGCCGAGCGGGGCAGGACCTCGTCGGCGCCGGCCTCGCGGGCGGCGGCGAACAGGTCCGCCCGGACGTGCGGCCCGAACGCGACGATCCGCGGCGAGGGGATCATCGTCCGGCAACGCTCGATGGCGGCAATCGCATCCTCGGCATCGAGGTCGACCAGCAGCAGGTCCGCACCGGGCTCGAGCTCGTCTGCGGTGCGAACCACGCGCACCGGCACGTTGACCGCAGCGCCCGTCGACGAGATCTTCGTCGAGAACATCAGGTCGGTAACCAGTGCGACGACGCTCACGATCAGAGCACCCACAGTTCAAATATAGCGTTCTGGGCGCGGCGAAGCAAGCTGGAAACGACCGATCAGCGATGGCGAATGAATTCGCCGTCGCGTACCAGAGCGAGTGTCGGCCGCAGGCCGTACGGAGCGCTCAAAGTGTACGCCCGCTCAGCGATGGCGAATGAATTCGCCGTCGCGTACCAGAGCGAGTGTCGGCCGCAGGCCGTACGGAGCGCTCAATACAGCCACGAAGCAGGCGTATTCCCCATACGTCGATGCAGCCCGACAAAGCCACGCGCAGGTGCAGCCCGCTCAGGACGCTACATATGGACTGTGGGTGCTCTAAAGTGGCCTGACCTTGCGCATGTCCAGCGCGACCTCCAGCACGGACCGCAGGTTGCACAGCCGCCAACGCCAGCTTTCCGCCTCGGCGGCCATGTCCACGAGCGACTCCACCTCCTCGTGGAACGGCCCCTGCCGCATCTCGACGCGGCAGCCCTGCTCGACGCTCGGTTCGACCACCCAGTACACCGGCGCGTGGGTGTCGTGCCGCGCCACCTGCCAGTCCCAGGTGATGCGCCCGCCGGCGTCGTAGTCGAGGATCGCGATCGTCGTCGTCCTGGCGAACTTCTCGTCCCAGCCGAGGACGATCTCACCGCCGGTCCGCAGGTCGACCCGTGCCGCCACCGGGAGCCACCGCGACAGCCCGGCGGGCGTGGTCAGGCACATGAACAGCTCCTCGTGGTGGCACGCGATCGTCTCCTGGAGCACGATCCAGATGCCGTCGTCTTCTCGCTTGATCATGGCTTGATCTACGGCTGATCCACGGTGTGATCGACGGTTGTGAGCGGTTCGGGGGCCAGCTCGTGGGCGGTGAGGTCATCATAGCCTTCGCGGCGGCGTACGACGGTGCACTGATCGCCGGACACCATGATCTCCGCCGGCAGCGGCATGGAGTTGTACCGGCTCGCCATCACCATCCCGTAGGCGCCGGTCGAGAAGACGGCCAGCAGGTCACCGCGGGAGACCGGCGGCAGCGCACGGTCCTCGGCGAGAAAATCCCCGCTCTCGCAGATCGGCCCCACCACGTCGACGGTCTCCAGATAATCACCGGGCATGTGTCGCAGGCGGGCCGCCGGCACGTGTGCGGGGTCCACGCGGCACGGCCAGATGAAGTGAAACGCCTGGTAGTGCGAGGGCCTGAGAAGGGTGTTCATGCCGCCGTCGCAGATCACGAACGTCCTGGTGCCGGAGCGCTTCACGTAGAGCACGCGGAGAAGCAGCACGCCCGCGTTGGCCGTGATCGTGCGACCGGGCTCGATGATCACGGCAAGACCCTTGCGAACGCGATCCTCGAGAACGGGAACGATCCGCCGGGCGTAGTCGACCGCCGGCGGCGTCTGGCCCGTTTCGTAATCGGCGCCGAAGCCGCCGCCGATATCGAGCATCTCGACGGGGTGACCGGCGGCTTCGAGCTCGTCGATGAGCCGTACGATCTTCTCCAACGCCTGGACGTACGGCTCCGGCGAGTAGATCGGCGAACCGAGGTGCACGTGGATCCCGCGCAGGGCACAATGCTCGTCGGCGCCGTAGGTGTCGAAGAACGCCTTGGCCCGTTCCAGGTCGACGCCGAACTTGGTTTCCTTTTTGCCGGTCGTCGTATACCGGTGGGTCCGCGGATCGACGTCGGGGTTGACGCGAAGCGCGCCCCGGCATGGGAGGCTCATCGCCGCGGCGATCGAGGCGATGTTCTCGAACTCCGCCTCGCTCTCGACGTTGAGCCACCCGACGGACGCCTCCAGTGCCTGCCGGATCTCGGCGTCGCTCTTGCCCGCTCCCGCGTACACGCACTCGGCGGGGTCCACGCCGGCCAGCCGCGCCCGGTGCAGCTCGCCGCCGCTGACGAGGTCCATCCCCGCCCCGCACTCGGCCAGCACCCGGCACACGGCCAGGTTCGAACAGCTCTTGATCGAATAGCAGATCAGCGGGTCCAGCGGCGCGAACGCCTCGGCAAGCCGCCTGTAATGATCCTCAAGCGTCGCCCGCGAGTACACGTAGCACGGCGTGCCGGCGGCTTCGGCGATCGCCTCGACGAGTACCCCCTCGCAACGGAGACGGCCGTCGACATAGGTGAAGTGGTCCACGGGTGGATCTTACTTCTTCGCCACCGGCGGATCATTGATCATTCACGGTCTACGGACCACCGGTTGCCGCGACGTTATGCTCTCTCGAGCCGAGGATCGATCGCAGCGCCGACCACGACCCGAAGCCGTTCCACGCCGCAAAGAGAAGCAGCAGCACCACTCCGTAGCGCATGATCATGTGGTCGGTGTCGGTCACGTCCATGACGGCGACGACGACGAAGAGCCCCGCCGACGCGACCCCGGCCAGGGAATACAGCAGGTTGCCTGCGACCGGCCTGGCAAAAGCCAGGAGTCCTGACAGGAGAAAGACGCATGCCGTGAGCCGCAGCGTCCAACCCAGCACCACCATGAAGAGGATCACCTTGCCGTCCGGGAACGGTGCGCTCCAGTCACGGGAGAATCCGAAGAACCCGAACATCGCCGCGCTGAGCAGCATCACCACCGGTCCGGCGAAGAGTCCCTTGTTCTGATTCATGCCGCTGCCACCCGCCTCACATCACTGTTCCGGATCGTCCAAGGATACTGCCTGGCGCTGCCGGGCGGAAATCAATGCCGCGTCCAGGACGCGCTGGGTCCGATACGCGTCGTCGAAATCGGCCAGGGCGACGACGGCCGAACCTCCGGAGATCTCCCGGATCATATCGGCCGCCTGGCTGATGAACTGGTGCTCGTATCCCAGGGCGTGCCCCGGCGGCCAGTACGCCTCGACGTAGGGGTGGACGCCGGCGGTCGTGCACATGATGGTCGTCCAGCCCCGGCGGCCGGCGTCGACGGTGTTGTCGAACCACTCCAGTTCGTTCATCCGCTCGACGTCGAAGGACAGGGACCCCAGTTCGCCGTTGATCTCCAGCCGGTTGCTGTTGGCGTGCCCGGTGGCGAGCCTCGAGGCCTCGAAGCTGCCCACCGCCCCCGACCGGAAGCGGGCCAGGAACCCGACGCAGTCGTCCACCGTGGACGGGCCCGTGCCGCCGCCGGGAGACGGTCTCTCCCGGATGAACCGCGTCTCGACGGCCCCGGTGACCTCGGTGATCTCGTCGCCGGTCACGAAGCAGGCCAGGTCCACGACGTGGGCGTTGAGGTCCCCGTGCGCGCCGGAGCCGGCCCGCGCGGCATCGAACCGCCACGAGAGCGGCGTCGCCGGCCCGCCCCAGTCCTGCAGGTACTGCCCCCGCACGTGGTAGAGCCGGCCGAGCCGGCCCTCGGCGACGAGCCCGTGCGCGTACGCCACGGCCGGGCAGCGCCGGTAGTTGAACCAGACGTATGCCCTCGTCCCGCGGGCCCGGGCCGTCCGTGCCGCGTCCCGCATCGCGCGGGCGTCATCGAGCGTGCCGGCGAGCGGCTTCTCGCAGGCGACGTGCTTGCCCCCGGCGAGCGCCGCGACGGCGTGGGCGCGGTGCAGATCGTTGGGGGTCGTGACGTCGATGAGATCGATCTCGTCGTCGGCGGCGAGTTCACTGACCGTGGCCGTCGCGCGGCCCCACCCCCACCGCTCGGCGAAGGCGCGGGTGTCCTCGAGATCCGAGCCGCACACCGTGTGCATGACCGCGTCGAGGGGCAGGTCGAAGAACTTGTTGACGCTCATCCACGCGTTGGAGTGGGCGCGGCCCATGAAGCCGGTGCCGATCAGCGCGACGTTGAGCGGTCTGGGCATGATTGGATTGCCAGCCTAGCGGGAATCGCGACCGCGGTCGCGAGGGGGGAAGGTGGAAGGGGCGCAGGGGGGAAGGGGCGCAGGGGGGAGGGGCGCAGGGGCGAAGGGCAAGAAGCC
>JADFOJ010000008.1 GCA_022562915.1 Planctomycetota bacterium
CGGACGGGTCGCGCATCGCCTCGGGGTCGGGGGACAAGACGGTGCGGCTGTGGGACGCCTCCACCGGCGACGAGCTTTTCGTCCTCCGCGGGCACGACGCCGCAGTCGACTCGGTCGCGTTCAGCGCGGACGGGTCGCGGATCGCCTCGGGCTCGTTGGACGGGACGGTGCGTCTGTGGGACAGCGTTCCGTACCGTGACCGCGTGGCCCAGCGCGACGAGGCGGTGGGTGCCGAGAACACGATCAGCCCTCTCATCGACAAGCTGTTCAGCGCGGGACTTCGCTGCCCGGCCGTTGCCGATCGGGTCAGGAACGACGAGTCGCTGACCGATCAACTCCGCCATGCTGCCGTCAACCTCGTTCTGAAGCGCTGCTCGGAGATGCGCGAGCAGGCGCGCGAAACGCATCAGCAGGCACAGACCTACTTCGACCAGGGCCGGTTCGACGAGGCAAGGCCGTACATGGCTGAACTGATCTCGATTCACAAGCGCGCCGCTCAACCGCAGGATGCACCTGCTGAAGCCCCCAATGAATACGCGTCGCTACTGCTCACCTGTGAGCCAAGTGACCTCCGCGACCCGAAGGTGGCGTTGCCTGTCGCTCTTGAAGCCAACGAAATGACTGATCATAAGCACCCGAGCTATCTCGACACACTACCGCTTGCCGACCACCTGACCGGGGGCACGGCAAAGGCCATCGAGAACCAGAAGAAACCCCTCGCGCTCTTGGAGTGCGAATCACTCAATCCTGCCGAGATTGAAGCCAGGCGGGCCAAGTACGAAGCGGCATTGAAGGATGCAGCAGCAAAGCCGCCCGCGGAATAGCAGAGTCGAGGCGGTCGAGTCCTCCAGCAACAGATAGCGCCGGCGGTTACCGGCTCGCTTCGCCCAGGACGGCGTCGAGGATGCCGGGCTTGTTCCATCGGGCCAGGTGGCGGCCGTTGACGAAGATGAACGGGACCGCGCGCAGGCCGAGCCGCGAGCCCAGTGTTGCGTCCTTGCCGATCTCCGTGGCGACCTCGGCTGATTGCATCTCGGCGAACAGCGCCTGTGGGTCGAGGCCCATCTCGCGGGCGGCTTCGGTGAGCGTGGTGTCGCTGAAGGTCTTCAGGTTGGTCATGAGCCACTCGTGCATGGCCCAGTAGGCGTCGTTGCCGCCGAGGGCGCCGGCAGCCTCGGCGGCCGCGTGTGCGCGGCAGGCGCGCGGGTGCTTGTTGACGGGTGTGACCGGGTTGCACGGCTTGTTGATCGGGTAGTGGCGGAACGTGTACCTGGTGTCGCCGCGCGACGCGACCAGGGCGCGCAGTTTCGCGTCGGCCTTGGCGGTGTGGGGTTCCTGGTAGTCGCCCCAGTTGACGATCTCGACGGCGGCGTCCTGGGGGCCGATCGACCACTCGCGAGCGTCGGGCGGCATCTGCACTACCGGCTGCTGGCGCCAGTCGTCGATGTACTTCTCGTCCGCGGTCGGGGGGCGGTCCTGGGTGGCATCGCCGGGCGGGGGGTTCGTGGCGGCCAGCGCCTCGACGGCCCTCGTGAGCGCGTTGGGCACGGACCAGCCCTTGAGCTCGACGCCGTTGATGAAGATCATCGGCGTGGTGTACAGCCCCAGCTCGACTGCCTGGTCGACGTCCTTCTCGATGAGTTCGACGGTCCGGTTGCCCTGCATGAGGTGCAGGAACTCCGCCCGGTCGTACCCCCACTCGTCGAGGATGGCGTGGAGCTCCGCGTCGACGAACGCGCCCTTGCGATCGAACAGCCAATGGTGCATTCTCCAGAACGCCTCGTTGCCGTAGAGGATACCAGTGGTTTCGGCGGCCCGCGCCGCCCAGCAGGCGTTGGAGTGCAGTGTCTTGTTGATGCGCGGGTTGCAGTCCATGTTGAACGGGTAGTGCTTGGCGGACATCGACACGTCCGATCGCCGGCTCATGATCTGCCGCACCTCGGCCTCGATGATGCGGCAGTCGGGGCACTGGTAGTCGGAGATGATCACCAGACGGATCGGTGCGCGGGCGGGCCCCGCCAGGTACCGGCCGGTGAACGGTTCGCCCCGGGGTCGTTCGGGCTGCTGCCGGGTGGTGTCGGTGATCTGCTTGATCGAGATATCGAGGATCTCTCTCTGGCGGCTTGCGGCGTATGCATCGAGGCCGATCTCGATCGCCGTCACGACGGCGAATGCGCCGAGGCCCCACGCCGCGAGCCGGCGCGTGGGAATTGCAGCGCGGGTGGTTCCGGGGGTTCCGGGGGTTCCGGCGGCGCGGGGAACGGTCTCCATGACCACGAGAAAAAGAAAGTTACCGGTGTGCGCCGCGATGCAGTAGATGCATGCGTAGCCGCCGCCGATTATGGCCACCAGGAACATCACCGACACGCCCGCTCCCGCGCGAACGAGGTAGCGGAACGTCGCGGGGACCTCTCCCGCGGCGCTGCGCCGCGCGACGGTCCACGAGGCGGCCAGCGACAGGAAATACGCCAGCCCGACGAAGGACGTCGGCCAGCCCACCAGCGGCACCGTGCCGAACGCGCTGGCGGTGGCGCGATCGCAGGGGCTGCCGTCGCCGCAGCCCGGCGGGCTGAACAGGTTCAGGTGCCCTGCCGCCAGGACGAACGATGCCGCCGCCGCGACGGCCAGGAAGACCAGCCCCAGCCGGTAGTGCGTTGGTGACAGCGGTGTGCGAGGAGCCGGGGATTCCGGTGGTTGCGGGGGCGTCGTCTTCGTGCCGGAGGTCTTGCTCATCGATAGCTTACATTCGCGTCGGTGCGTCGATACCCAGCAGGTCCAGGCCGTCGGCCAGCACTCGCCGGACGATGTGACACAAGCGTAGGCGCGAATGGCGCCGGGCTTCACCTTCGGCCTTGAGGACCGGGCAGTTCTCGTAGAACGCGCTGTACGCGTTGGCCAGCTCGAACAGGTACGTGCAGAGCCGGTGGGGCTCCAGCGACTCGGCCACGTCGCGAACGACGCCGGGATAGCGAAGCAGTGCCAGGGCGAGCGTCTTCTCCGCCGGCTCCCGGATCACGTACGGCCCCAGCCGGCGAAGATCCTCGTCGAGCTCCAGCCCCGCCTTGCCGAAGATCGAGCACACCCGTGCATGGGCGTACTGAATGTACGGACCGGTATTGCCCTCGAACGCGATCATCCGGTCGAGGTTGAACACGTAGTCGCGGACGAGGTCGCTGGACAGGTCGGCGTATTTTATCGCGCCGATGCCGATGGCCCGGCCGATCGAGGCGAGGGTCTCGTCGGACAGGTCGTGCGTGGGCGAGTCGGGTACGGCTGCGCGTTTGCGCACTTCGGTCGTCGCGCGGTCGATCGCTTCGTTGAGCAGTGCCGACAGCGGAACGTTCTCGCCGCTGCGGGTCTTGAGCGGCGTGCGGTCGGCACCGAGCACCGAGCCGAAAGGGACGTGGACCAGTTGGGCCGTGTCGCCGTCGGCCAGTCGGTCCCAGCCGATGAGCCGGATGGCGTCGAAGACGTCACGGAAGTGGTCGCGCTGGCGTGCATCCACCACGTAGATGACGCGGCACGCGCCCAGCTCCTGCACGCGGTACTTCACCGCGGCCAGGTCCGTCGTCGAATACAGGAAGCCGCCGTCGGACTTCCGGATAATCAACGGCCGCTTGCGGTCTGGAAAGCGAACGATGATCGCGCCCTGGTCGGTCTCGGCGAGCCCGGCGGCGAGGAACTCCTCCACGACCGCGTCCAGGCGGTCCCGGTAGAAGGACTCCGGCCGGTTGTTCTCCGGTCCGAGACGCACGCCGAGCAGGTCGAAGCTCTCGTACACCGCGCGCATGGTCACGTCGATGATCTTCCGCCAGTCGCGCAGCAGTTCGTCGTCGCCCTGCTGCAGACGTATAAGTGTCTGCTTGGCGCGATCCGCGTCGTCATTGGCGGCCTGGGCGGCGCGGTACGCGGCGTCGAGGTCGTCCAGGGACAGCGCGTCAAGGTCGGCCTTGCGATCGCGGAGTTCCTGGAGCACCATGGCGATGGTCAGTCCCCAGTCGCCGAGGTGGTTCTGCCGGTGGACGGTGCGGCCGCACCGCTCCATGACGCGGGCGAGCGTGTCGCCGATAATCGTGCTGCGCAGGTGGCCGACGTGCATCTGCTTGGCGATGTTGACGCCGCAGAGGTCGATGGCGATCGGCCGGGTGTCGGCGTCGGGCGCCAGGCCGAGCCGCGGCGTGTCGAAATCGTCGAGCATCGCGGCGAGTGCTTCGGACTTGAGCCGGACATTGATGAAGCCGGGGCCGGCGACCTCCGCGGGCTCGGCGATCGCGTCCAGCGCCCCCGCCGCCGCCTCGACGATGCGGCCGGCGAGTTCGCGCGGGTTGGTCCGGGCCTGCTTGGCGAGACCCATCACGCCGTTGACCTGGTAATCACCGAACTGGGGGTTCCGGCCCGTACGAACCAGCGGATCGGCGTCGCGGCCGGCGTCGCCGAGCACGGTGCCGAAGGCGTCGCGAAAGATCGTCTCCAGCAGGGCGACGGGATCGCCGCTGGTCCGGGATGCCTGGTCCGTGGCCATCGGCGGTGAGTATAGATGGCAGCCGGTTCTACAATGTCCCGATGGACCGGAGAATGTCCGTTCTGTTCCTGTGTACGGGCAACAGCGCCCGCAGCATCATGGCCGAGGCGATCGCGAACGGTCGCTACGGTGACCGGCTCACGGCGCGCTCCGCCGGCTCGCATCCACGATCCGAGGTCTGGCCGCTGGCGCTGGAAACCCTGCGGCGCCACGGCGTCCCGACCGAGAGCCTGCGGTCCAAGAGCTTCAACGAGGTTGCCGGCGAGACCTTTGACCTGGTGGTGACCGTCTGCGACAGGGCCCGGGCCGAGCCGTGCCCGACGTTCCCGGGGGCGCCGTCGCGGGCCCACTGGAGCCTGCCCGATCCGCCGGAGGCAAGTGAGCCCGCCGACGCGTTCGAATCGGTCTTCCAGGCGCTCGACGATTCACTGGGCCGGCTGGCGGCTGGGCATGGTGTCTGACGGGAACCCGATCACGGCTATCATGAGCCACCGATGCCCGTCCGCACGACCGAACCGACGACCGCCGTTCAGAAGCTCGACCGGGTCGGCGATCTGCCGCACCGGCCGCGCGTGCTGCTGGGGAAGATGGGCCTCGACGGTCACGACCGGGGCGTGAAGCTCATTGCCCGGGCCCTGCGCGACAGTGGCGTCCACGTGGTGTATTCGGGACTGTGGCAGACGCCGCGCAGCCTCGCGATCGCGGCCCGCGACGAGGACGCCGACTGCATCGCCTGCTCGATGATGAGCAACTCGCACCTGGTGCTCCTGCCGAGGCTCATCAAGGAGTGCCGCAACGTGGGTCGCCCCGACATGATCGTCAACGTCGGTGGGATCATCCCCCAGGAAGACGTCCAGACGCTGCTGGACGGCGGCGTTCACTCGATCCAGCACACCGGCACGACGATGCAGGAACTCGTCGACGGCGTCCGCGAGGTGACACTTCCCTACGGCCCGCTGGAGACGGAGCACGCGATCGCGCAGCTCGCCCGGCGAATAAGCATGGTGCACACCGGCGCGACGAGTGAAGGCGCGCCGGTGCGGCGGCCGGCGCGCGTGGTCGGCCTGACCGGGTCACCCGGCGCCGGCAAGAGCACGCTGGTGGCGGCGATGGCGGCCGAAGCGGTGCGCCGCGGCGAGACGTTCGCCGTGGTCGCGTTCGACCCGATGAGCCCGATCACCAGCGGGGCGCTCCTGGGAGACAGGCTCCGGGTGGACTTCAACACGGTTGACGAGAAGGTCTACTACCGGAGCCTCGCGATCGTCGGCGAGGATTACAGCACGCTGCCGGCGATCATCGAGCTGATCGGGGGGGCCGGTTTCGACAGGCTCATCGTCGAGACCGTCGGCGCCGGCCAGAACGACGTCGCGATTCGCGAGTACGTCGATCGCACCGCGGTGGTCGTCGTGCCGGGCATGGGCGACGCGGTCCAGATGGACAAGGCGGGTATCCTGGAGATCGCGGATCTCTTCGTCGTCAACAAGGCGGATTACCCGCAGGAGAGCAGGCTCGTGCGCGAGCTGCGCGACATCGCGGACGGTCGGGCGATCCACGAGACGATCGCGACGCAGGGTCGCGGCATCGTCGAATTGCTCGACGCCCTGTTTGGGTGAGTCCCGTACTGCTGCCGCCTCACATGAAGACCTCGCGGATCAACGTTCAACGACTCTCGCACCGGCTGAGTCGCGACCCCGGCCTGACGATCACACGCTTCTTCTTTCCCGGTGGTCCCGGCCGCGCGCGATCGATCATCGAGCGGGTGATGCGTCTGGACGACACGATCGCCTCGCGGATGCTCACGATGTGCATCCGGGACTTCGGCGATCACTACGTGAACCTCCTGGAGATCCTCGAGACGCACTTCGAACGCGCGATCGAGCAGATCGGCGATCTGGAGAGCGACATCACCTCGGACAAGCGACACCTGATCGGCGCGTACTTCACGATGGAGTACGCCTACGCGTCGGCGGCGCTGTTCAACCCGTCGATGGTCCCCGCCCTGGACCAGGACGGGTTGCCGGAGGGCGAGGTGCGTTTCCTGATGAGCCTGCGGGCGGTGGGCGAGGGGCACATCTCGTCGATCATCTTCCGCCGCGGCATCATCCGGTCGGACGGCCAGCTGTCGCTCGACCCGGTCTCGGCGGTGTCGCGCCGCCTGCGCGTCGAGACGAACCGCAACTTCAAGAAGCAGGACTTCAACGAGAAGCTCATCGAATCGGGGTCGTACACCGAGATGGTGCCCAGCGTGCTGGATCGCCTCGGCGAGACGTTCACCATGAACGAGCTCTGCGCGGCGATCGAGGCGCAGCGGGCGTCGATCCCGGAGCCGGCGAGGCTCGACGGCACCGCCGACCTCATGCAGTGGCTCGCCCACTCCAACTACATCATCAAGGGGCCCCCGGACGCGGACATCAGTGAGATGGTCGTGTTCCCCTACAGCGAGAACGAATCGAACGGCATCGAGGACATGCGTCTCGTGCAGTTCACCGACGACGACGGTTCGATCCGCTACTACGGAACGTACACGGCGTTCAACGGTTCGCGCATCCTTCCCCAGCTCATGGAGATCCGCGAGTACAAGACCCTCGAGGTCCACACGCTCGGCGGGAAGTACGCCATCGACAAGGGGATGGCGCTCTTCCCGCGGAAGATCGACGGCCGGTACGCCATGATCTCACGGATCGACGGGGAGAAGATGTACCTGATGACCTCGGACAGCATTCGTTTCTGGAACGAGGCGGTAGTGATCCAGGAGCCGAAGTACCCGTGGGACTTCGTGCAGATCGGCAACTGCGGCTCACCGATCGAGACCGACGCGGGCTGGTTGCTGCTCACGCACGGGGTGGGCCCGATGCGGCGCTACAGCATCGGGGCGACCCTCCTCGACCGCGACGACCCGACGCGCGTCATCGGCCGGCTCGAGGACCCGTTGCTCGTGCCGTTGCCGGAGGAGAGCGAAGGATACGTGCCCAACGTGGTGTACTCCTGTGGCGGGATGGTGCACAACGGCAACCTGATCATTCCGTACGGCATCAGCGACGTTCAGACGGGGTTCGCGCTCGTCTCGATGCAGGAGATGCTCGAGGTATTGTGCGGTTGACGACGGCAGTGACCCCTTTCTCGCCGTCGCCTGCGGCCCCTGACAATCAGCGCGGCCGCGATCGCCATCAGGACCGTCGTGCCGGGGGTCGGCACCACCGTGAACAGCCAGTCCGAGGCGGGGACGTAGGTGCCTGCTTTGCCGTGGTCGAGCCAGCCCCAGCCGGAGATCCCGTCGAAGCCGCGGTGCCCCATGTCGTCGTCCTCGTTGCCGAGCCGGAAGGTGAACCCGTCTTTGTTGGCGCGGTCGAAGAGATCGATCGTCGAGCCTTGGAACATGATCGAGCCGGTGTTCATGAAGCTTGGCGTGGTGACGATCAGGTCGTCGTCGCCGTCGACCACGTGGGCGAGCACGTAGGTGAAGTCGATCTCGACCAGGCCCGACAGCAGCGGGTCGTACTCGTTGTTCACGACCAGTCCGCCGAACGCCGTCCCCCAGATATGGATGCTGAACTCGTCGATGCCGACCTCGGTGAGAAGCATCTGCACCATGGCGGAGGGGTGTTCGAAGCTGAACGTAAAGCGGTCGTGGCCCGCGGTGACGTCGATCAGTTCATCCAGACGCAGCCCGTAGGTGGGTGGCCCCGCATTGCCGTCGGGGTGATCCGCCAGTTGCAAGGTGACGTCCGTCGGCAGGATCAGCCCGGCAGACGCGGGCCCGGACGCGAGAAGTATGGCGACAGCCACTGCCGCGCACGGCATCACGCGGCGCCCAGGGGCACCGGCACAGACGCAGGTTTTCATCTCTGGCTCTCTCTCACTCGTGTCTGGGCTCACGGGCCTGGCGAGGCCCTGAGCGGGGTTTCTCTTCTCTACCGCCAGCATGCACCAAGACTCGCTCGATGGCAAGCACCAAGTCCACGCTTGGACGGTGTTTCCGGTCCGCGCCGGGAGTCCGAGGCCCGGTGCAGGTAATCTGGGCAAGCTGCGACGCCGGGGGGCGGGTGCCGTGGCCGGCGCCGCGCGCGAAAGCGACCGCTGGTATCCTCATCCGGCGTCGCCGGGGATCGAGGGGTGCCCATGGGCCGACTGCTGAAGGTTCTCTGGATCTCGATCGCGGTCTTCGCGCCGGCGGCGCGCTCGGCGGCCGCCCCGCCGGGCTACTACCGCCAGCCGACGATGCACGGTGATCGGCTGGTGTTCGCCAGCGAGGGCGATCTGTGGGCGGCGGCACTGAACGGCGATACGGGCCAACCGATCGTCGCCTGGCGGCTCACCTCCAGCGACGGCACCGAGAGCCGGCCGCAGTTGAGCCCGGACGGCCGGTGGGTCGCCTTCACCGGTGAGTACGAGGGCAACGCCGATATCTACGTCATGCCCGCCGACGGCGGCGCCCCGACACGGCTCACGTATCACCCCGGGACGGATACGGCGCTGGGATGGACACCGGACGGGCGATGGGTGACCTTCGCATCGTCGCGGGCGCAACCCCTGGGGCACCCCGAACTCTGGCGCGTGCGCGCGATCGGTGGCATGCCGAAGCCCTACGGTTTCGGCGAATGCTCGCAGGTGGCGATGAGCTCGACCGGTCGCCGCATCGCCTTCACGCGCTGGTCCAACGAGAACTGGACGTGGAAACGGTATCGCGGCGGAACGGCTCCGGAGATCTGGGTCGGTGACCTCGCGGCGTCGGTCTTCACTCAGATTACCGACGACCCGGCCAACGACCTGTTCCCGATGTGGCTGCTGGGTCGCGTGTACTTCCTCTCCGATCGCACGGGAACCGCGAACATCTTTTCGATCTCGCCGGCCGGCAAGGGCCTGAAACAGCACACGACCTTCGCCGGCGACCCGGCGAACCCGGCGGCTTCCAGCGGGTATGACGTGAAGTGGCCAAGCGCCGACACGCAGCGCCGCGGGACGGCGATCGTCTTCTGCCAGGGCGGGGCGCTGGCGCTGCTGGACCTCGCCGAAGGCACCGTCACGCGGCTCGACGTCCGGATTGCCAGCGATCGCGTGGCGGCGCGACGGCGTTTCGCCGACCCGATGGACACCGCCGCCGAGTACGTGCTCTCGCCGCACGGCACGCACCTCATTCTCGGCTCTCGCGGCGAGGTGGTGAGCTTCCCGGTGGAGTCGGGAGCCGCCGTGCAACTCACCCACACGTCGACGGCGCGCGAATGGGGAGTTCGGTTCCTCGGCGACGATCTGCTGGTCATGATCACCGACGCCACCGGCGAGCAGCAGGTTGCGATCGCGCCCGCCGACGGCTCGGAGATGCCGTCGCTGATCACCGAGGACCGCGAGGCGTGGCTCTTTCCCCCCGCCGGCTCGCGCGACGGGAACTGGATCGCCTTCGGCGACAAGACCCAGCGGCTGCACCTGCTCGACGTCCGGACCCTCGAACGCCGCCAGGTGGACGCCTCCGACGCGTGGGAGATCACCGACTACCGGTTCTCGCCGGACAGCCGGTGGCTCGCGTGGGTCAAGCCGATGCCCAACGGGTACGGGATGATCTACATTCACTCGCTGCGCACCGGCCGGTCGTTCGCGGTGAGCGACGGCCGCCACGACGACCGCGAGCCGCGCTGGGATCCGGCGGGAAAATACCTGTACCTCCTGTCGCGGCGGCACCTGGACCCCGTCCTGGGCGAGCTGGACTTCGAGCACGTCTATCTCAGGACGACGCAGGTCTACGCGGTGCCGCTGGCGGAGGCGACCCCCCCGCCGCGACCGCACGCCGCGCGAGCCGCGGGGTTCGACCTGCAGGAGTGGGCGGAGGCGCCGGACGAGATCGAGCTGGATGAGTCCGGTGAGGCAATCCCCATGGTCGTCGACACGGAGGGACTCATCGACCGCCATTACCTCGTGGCCATGGACCCCGACAACTACGCGCAGCTCGAAGCAGGGTGGGGCTCGGTCCTGGTCCTCGTCCAGCCGGTCACGGGGCTTCTCGACGACGAGTGGCCGCCGCCGGCTCTCGGAAAGGCGACCTCGACGCTGCGCCGGTACGACCTGGTCGAGCAGGAAGGTCTCACGCTCGCCGAAGACGTCTCCGGATACAGCGTGAGCGCCGATCGCACGACGATCGCCTGGCCGGCCGAGGGCGGGTTCCAGGTCAGGTCGATTACTCCGCTGGAGGATTCCAAGCCGCTGGACGTCTCGACGATGCGCCTGCGCATCGACGTCAGGCAGGAGTGGCGGCACATCTTCGACGAGGCGTGGCGGTTGCAGCGCGACTTCTACTGGGCGCCGAACTTCGCCGGCGTGGACTGGCCCGCCATGAAGACGCGGTATGGGGCGCTGCTGCCGAGGATCGGTACGCGGCAGGAGCTCAATGCCGTGATCGGCGAGATGATCGGCGAGCTTGGCACCAGCCACACCTACGTCCGGGGGGGACAGGTGCACGACGCCGTCGAGCCCGTCTCGGTCGGGTTGCTCGGCGCCGACATCGAGTTCGACGGCCAGGCGTTCCGGGTCACGCGCATCCTGCCGCGGCTCTCGTGGGACGAGCTTCTGGCGAGCCCGCTGGCGGCGCCGCACCTGGGTGTCACCGTCGGGACCGTCATCAGGGCGATCAACGGTGTCGCGCTGGGGCCCGCCTCGAACATCTACGACCTGCTCCAGGACCGGGCGGGCACGCTCGTTCGTGTCACGATCAGCGATGACGCGCAGGGACGCAACACGCGCACGATCGAGGTCAAGGCCTTGGAGAGTGAGCAGCCGCTTCGCTATGCGGCGTGGGTCCGGGCCAACGAGCGTTTCGTGCGCGAGCAGTCCGACGGCGTGCTCGGCTACCTGCACATCCCGGACATGGGCGGCGAGGGGCTCGCCGCGTTCAGCCGGGCGTTCTATCCGCAGATCGAGAGCAAGGGTCTCATCATCGACGTGCGCGACAACGGCGGCGGGTTCGTGAGCCAGATGATCATCCAGCGCCTCAGTCGCAAGGTGTGGGCGTTCATGAAACCGCGTCACGGCCTGACCGAGCGCTACCCGCGGAAGTCGCTGTACGGTCACATGGTGGTGCTCATCGACCAGTTCGCCGGCTCCGACGGGGACATCTTCCCGGAGTCGTTCAGGCTCAACGAGCTGGGGCCGCTGATCGGCACCCGTACCTGGGGCGGCGTCGTGGGTATCCGGGGTGACAAGCCGTTCGTGGACATGGGTCTCTCCACGCAGCCGGAGTTCGCGTGGTGGGAGCCGACGCGCGGCTGGTCACTGGAGAACGCGGGCGTGACGCCTGACATCGAGGTGGTCATTCGCCCGGAGGACCGCATCGGGGGCCGCGACCCGCAACTCGAAAAGGCAGTCGAGGTGCTGCTGGAGAAGTTGCGCGACGATCCCATGGAACTGCCCCCCGCGCCGCCGTGGCCGGTGCGGCGGTAGGGGCACGACCCGCCTGTGCCCTGGATGTGCCGCGTGTTCCTTGGATGCAGCGCCTGTTCCTTCGTTGCGACGTTCAACCACGGGCGAGTCCGCCGGCTTCGCCGTCGGTCTCGACCGTGCCACCCTCGGAGTTGCGGCTTCCCCCTTGTGCGTCCGGCGCAGACTCTCTGGGTGGCACGGTCGAGCTTGCTCGCCCGTGTCTTCGGACGTCGCTCCACGGGCGAGCTCGTCCGCCTGCGGCGGACTCCCTCGACCGTGCCACCCCTCCTTTTACTCGAACGACCCGCGCTGCCGGATCCGAAAGTCGTTGAGTGATGCGAGCGCCGCCACCGGCAGTGTCGCCACCGCGTTGAACCGGTCGATGATCTCCTGCGGCTCGTCGACGGCGAGCGACGCCAGTGTCATCCACTTGTTGTCCAGGAGATCCCGGAGGTCCGCCGTGGTGTTGCGGGCGTGACCCGGTGGGTACATGACCAGGCCGCTGTCGTACATCTCGCCGTCGTCGGCGGTGATAATCACCGACGTCGGGATCCCGTCGGGGTACTGTGCGTCGTAGTCGGGTCCGCCGTGGTCGAAGGTGATCTTCTCCATGATCGCCCGCGTGCCCGGGTGCATGATCGCATCGCGCGAGTAGTCCATGGGCACGAGCATGAGCTTCTTCCACGCCTCATCGTCCGTGCCGAGCACGTCCGGGCCGTACTCGCCGGCAAGCTCCCGGGCCTTGCGCACGGTGGTGGCGATGATGTACAGCATCGAGTGGTCCGCGGACTGGCGGGTACGAGGGTCGCGCTTGGCGGGGTCGCCGATGATCCCGAAGGCGGGCTCGTACGCGAGCACCTTCATCGCGGCGATCCGGTCGGGCGACGCAAGCAACCCGGGGTGCTGCCGGAGCAACGCGATCACGCCGCCGAGGGCCCCGGCGGACTGGTGCTCGTAGAGCCCCAGCTTGAAGTGCATGCCCATGATTGCGAAGTCGTCGCCGGAGTGAGTCAGGATCAGGTCAAAGGGTGACGTGTCGTCCGGGGTATTCTCGAAGAACCGGAAGATCGCCTCGGGATTCCGCAGGATGTCCGCCGGGCCTGCGAAGCCGCGCATCGAACGCTGCATGCTCAGCACGGCGACCTCCGCACTGATCGCCGCCGAGGCGCCCTTGGAGTCCGAAAGCTGCCGGCCCGCGCGGATCGCGCGCCAGGGGATGTAGTGCGCGACGACCATACCGATCGCCGACTCGATCTGTCCCGGCGTCGCACCGAGCATCGCCCCGTACGTCGCCGCGGAAGCGATCGCGCCGTGTACGACGTGATCGATCTTGTAGCTCTTGAGGCTGAAGACCTCGGCGAGGCGGCCGCGGATCTCATCCAGCAGGAGCATTGCCCGCAGGGCATCGGCGCCGTCGCGCCCTGCGACCTGGGCCGCGGCGATCGCGACGGGATAGAAATCGTTGTGGCCGAACTCGCCGGCGTTGTGGCCGGCGGCGGGGTTGTACCCGAAGTTGGTCCCGTTGGCGTCCCACTCGCGCACGGCCGCGCAGTTGGCGAGGAGCGCCTTCTCCGGGGCGACCGGCGTTGTCGAGCCGAGGATCGTCGCGCCCCCGCCCCCGGCGTGCTCATAGGCGAGGGCCTCCTGCCGCAGGACGCCCGGGGCGTTGGTGCCCATGGCGATCGCGGAGATCCCGCAGATCATGCTGTCCGTGAAGAACATCACCGTGCGGTCCAGCGCGGCGGTGCCCGGCTCGCCGAGGGCGCCGTTCATGAAGTCAACGGCATAGCGGCCGAGCCCCAGCGCCTGGTTCTCGAAACGGGACAACGTGATCGCGGTCCGGCTCGCGGTGGTCGTCATGGTGACGACAGTGTACGGAGTACCTGGGATTCAGTCCGAGTGGGCGTGATGCCTTCGGAGATACCGCCGGTACTGAACGTCCTTGGCAAGCTGCTGCCGGGCGTCCGCGTGGCCGTGCAGCATCCCGGACTCGCTTGCCTCGGTGAGCTCGGTCATGAAGTGATTGAGCATGAACGTTCGGTTGAGCAACTGCTGGTCGCGAGTGTCGATGGCCCAGCGGCGGGCGCTGGTGTACTGCCGGTCGAAGAGCTCGACGGCGTGATGGAAGCCCTCTTCATCCAGGCCCAGGATGGCTTCCTCGGCGTGCTCCACGGCCTCGGTGACACCCGCGTAGAGGACGATGCCGCGGTCGGCGCTGCTGCGTATCAGCGCGTGGTCGGTCTCCGCCAGCGCGACCGCGTTGACCTGCGCTACCTCGATCTGTCGCACCCCGAGGTCCGTTCGGTCGAACGTCAGGCGGTACTCGATGGTGGCCACCTCGCCGACGAGGAAGTTCCGTGGCGCCAGGCGCAGCAGCAGGACGGTGTGCTCACCCTGGCGGACGTCGCCGAGGTCGAACCGGAACCCGTCCACCGGCTCCTCCATCAGCCAGCCGGGCACGCTCGTGATCTGCAGGGCCTCCGGTACGGTGACCTCGACCACGACGTTCTGGGCGACGACGGTGAGCAAACCGTTGAGTTCCGCCGCCATCGCGGCCGCGATCTCCTCGGGCCGCCGGACGTAGGAGTACCGGCCGCCGCCATCCTCGGCCAGCGCGATGAGCACTTTCTCGTCGAAGTCCTTGCCGCAACCCATTGTCGACAGAGTGATTCCGCGGTCACGCCCCATCCGGGCGATCCGGCAGAGCCCGCGGGGGTCGGTGACGCCGCGATTGGCCTGACCGTCCGTCAGGACGATGACCCGCTTGACCTGGTCGGGAGTCGCCAGCGAGTTGACCTGGGCGAACGCTTCCAGCAGCCCCGCGCTGAGGTTGGTCCAACCCTCCGGTGAAATCTCATCGAGGCGGTGGTCGAGGAACTCCCTGTTCACCGCCGCCCCTGCTGGCGACAGGACCGTCGCCTTCTGGTTGAAAGCGATCACCGAGACGACGTCGCGCTCGGAGAGGTTCTCGATGATGAGCCGCGCCGCCATCATCGCGCGCATGAACTTGTCCTCGTGGGCCATCGATCCCGACTGGTCGATGACGAGGGCCAGGTTCAGGGGTGGCCGCTGCGGCAACGCCGGGTTCGGCGCCGCGGCGAGATCGATCTTGAGCGTCAACGCGTCCGGCAGCGACCTGCTGTACGCGGTATGGCTCAGGGCCGCGTGAATGATCAGCGGGCCGCCCTCGATCGGCGCCGGAGCTTCCGAGTTCTCCGGACTGACCAGACCCATGGCGACTATCACGGGCACCCAGCCGAGGGCCCACGTTCGATACATCTCTGGTGGCATGACCGACCTCCCTTTGGCAGTATGCGCCACATGAGGCACAAGGCAGGGAGGGTCATTCCCGCGATTTTGGGTTATTCCGCAGAATCTATGGACCAGCTCGTCGTGACCGTACACAACAGGCCGCGGCTCTTGTTGGTTTCACGGCGCGGCACACTCGGCCTGTCACCGTCGATTCCGGACAGAAGCAAGCAAGTGACTGGAACTTGTGTTTCCGGGGGAGCGGGGTTACAGTTGTGCTCGGAAAGCCCGGCAGTGGAACGTCCTGGTAGAGAGGACTGGAGGCGTCGAGGCCATGGCGGAGTCATCAGCAAGATGGTCTGACTGGAGAGCCCGAGGCATATTGGCGGTGGTGCTCGCGCTGGCAGTGGATGCCACGAGCGCGCAAATCCCATGTGGCTATCAAGTCCTGATACTACAAGGCCCGTCGTGCCCGCCTTTGAATATCCCGCCCCCGACCACCGCCACGGGAGTGAACGACCTCGGCGATGTGGTCGGGCACTACTCCCAATGCGGCGCTGCCTCCGGCAATGATGCTTATCTCTGGACGCGCGAAACCGGCATGACCACGCTTGATCGCCTGCCGGGGGTGTTGTCGGCGACCAGCGCAGACGTCAACGACACTCTTCAGATCGCCGGCACCATGGGCGGGATTGTGACTCCCGTCCGTGCCTATCTCTACGACCAAGGCGTATGGTTCGATCTCGGTGTCCTGCCCGGCGCTGACGGAAGCGGTGCGGGTGCCCTGAGCGAACAGGGCAAAGTCGTCGGTTGGTCGAGCAACACTATCAGCGGGCCCCATGAGGCTTTCCGCTGGAAAGACGGGCCGATGGTTGGTCTCGACCTCCCCATCGGACCAAACAGTGGTGCGGCGGATATCTATGAGGCCAACGACCAGATCGTTGGTTGGATGGGTGCCAATACGTTCGACCGGCGCGCATTCCTATGGGAGGGTGGCCAAGTCACCGATCTCGGCGTGATCCCGGGCGGTTTTACCGGGAGCGCAACGGCAATCAATAGCGCGGGCCAGATCACCATCGGTGGGCAATTCAACTCGGACCACCCGCGGGCCTTCATCAGTGGTGGGTTCCTCTGGAAGGACGTTCAATGGACTGATCTGGGAATGCTGCCAGGTTATGACTCCATGGCCGTCACAGGCTTGAACGATTCGGCGACAGTGGCGGGATGGTGCCGCGCCATCGAGAGCAGCAACGCGCCGGACGCTGGTTTCGTCTGGCACGACGGCGCAATGATCAACTTGAATGATCTGATCTCGTGCGACCTCGGCCTCCAAATCCAACGTGCGGAGGCGATCAACAATGCCGGCCAGATCGTGGGGCGCGCGCTCGACTCGGAGGGTATCGTGGTGGCGTTCGTCCTGACGCCGTCTGAGAATCCCCCCGGCGATCTCGACGGCGACTGTCAGGTTGGAATCATCGACTTTCTGGAACTTCTCTCTCACTGGGGACCGTGTGAGGGTTGCCCCGCCGACCTTGACGGTGACGGGATCGTCGGCATCCTCGATTTCCTTAGCCTGCTCGCCAACTGGGGATAGTACCGAGCGCGATAGTGGCGTCTTCACAAGAAAGAGGCATCCTATGGAACGCAGAGTCAACGCCCGGTCTCTCACGTCGATTTGCATCGCGATGTGTATTGCGACTGCCGCAGCCCCGCGGGCCCATGGCCAGAACGTCGTTCGGCTTGTGGACAAGACAGCGCAAGGGCCGGGACATGATGGACTCACTTGGCCAACTGCCTACCGTGATCTTCAGGACGCGCTCGATGAAGCGAGCAATCCCGCATTTGGAATTACGCAAATCTGGGTAGCAGCAGGGCAGTACAAGCCTACGAATCCAGCCGATCCGGATGACCGCGCGGCAACCTATACGCTCGTCGACGGCGTGGCGGTTTACGGGGGCTTTGCCGGAACCGAGTCGGACCTCAGCGATCGCGACACGGTCGCCAATGACACCCGACTCGTCGGAAGCTTCGACAATGGCCCGTCCAATAACAACGGCCTGGACGATGATTTCCGGCGATACCATGTGGTCACTGCCATAGATGTCCAGCCTCCGACACGACTCGATGGGTTCTTGATCGAAAACGCCCAGGCTGATGCAATAGGGGGAAACGAAAATGTCGGTGGAGGGGTGCTTGTGCAGAACTCCAATCCCCTGATCATCCGCTGTACCTTTTGGCACAATAAAGCGTCAGATAAAGGTGGGGCAATCTACTTTGAGCCGCCACCATCGAACCCGGTCTTCGAGATCATCAATTCGGTCTTTATCGACAACCTTGGTGATGATCAGCGCAGCGGCGGGGCGATGTACAACGTGGCTGGGCGGCCTGCCTTCACCAACTGCTCCTTCACCGGCAACAAGGTCGTCGGCAATGGCGGGGCGATCTACAACGATGACGGCACACCGACGTTCATCAACTGCACCTTCGCCGGTAACCATAGTGGTGACGCCGCGGGCGGCGGAATCTTCAGTACCGGTGTAAGCGGCCACGCCACTCTCACAAACTGCATCCTTTGGGAAAACGTCGCAGAGTTCGGCACTGTAGGGGAGCAGCAGATCACCGGATCTGCGACCGTCACATACTGCTGCATTCAGGTTGGTCCTGGCGAGCCCGTCTATCCCGGCGAGGGAAACATCCGTGTGAATCCGCTACTACGGGGTTCACCCAGTTGGGGTACTCTTGATGACGACACGCGGCTCCTGCCCGGCTCGCCATGTATCGACACCGGAAACCCGGATGAAAGTTTGATTCCCGACGATGGCTTCGACATCGACAACGATGGCATCTTTGCAGAGAAGACGCCCGATCTCGATCTTGAGCAGCGCATCGTGGACGCTGACGGCGTTCCGGGGGCCGTGGTGGACATGGGGGCCTACGAGTTCTTCGCCTGCGTCGGTGATGTTGACGACAGCGGGGCTGTGGACATTCTGGATTTTCTCGCGCTGCTGGCGGACTGGGGCCCCTGTCCGGCACCATGCCCGCCGTTGTGCGCGGCGGACCTCGACGGTGACTGTACCGTGGGCATCGTTGATTTTCTCGCTCTGCTTGCTGACTGGGGCTGTGGTGATCCGGGTTCTGAGCCATTCCCGGAATCGGCCCAGGAGTGTATCGATCGGTATTGGCCCGATGTTGGCAAGGTTTCGACGTGCATCACCGCGCTGGGCCTCATGGAATAACTGCTTCGAACACGCCTTCAGTCGATGGCCACCTCCGCCGCGACCGGCGTATGCGCAGCATCATGGTGACGTGGCAAGGTGCTCCAGCACGTGGTCCACCTCGGTGGGGCTGCCCATGATCACGGGGGTGCGCTGGTGCAGTGCCTTGGGTTGGATCTCCAGCAGAGGTGTCGTACCGGCGTACGCCTTGCCGCCGGCCTGCTCGACGATCATGGCCAGGGGATTCGCCTCGTACATCAGGCGGATCTTGCCGTCGGGGTTGCCGGTCGTCGGCGGGTAGAGGAACACGCCGCCCTTGATCAGGATCCGGTGCACGTCGGCGACCATGGATCCGATGTAGCGGCTGGAATACCCGTTGCCGTGCGCCCAGTCGAGGTAGCGCTGGTACCCCTCCGGGAACCTCGACCGGTACGCCTCGTTGATCGAGTAGCTCTTTGCCGCGCCGGGAATCCTGACGTTCTCCTGCACCAGCAGGAACGCTCCGACGGTCGGATCGAGCACGAAGAGGTTCACCCCGCTGCCGGTCGTGATGGCAAAGACGCACGACGAGCCGTAGAGCATGTACCCGGCCGCGACCTGCTTCGTGCCGGGCTGAAGCAGCGACGTCTCGATGGGGTCGGCATGGGAATCGTGGTGAAGAATACTGAAGATCGTGCCGACGCTCACGCACGCGTCGAGGTTCGACGACCCGTCCAGCGGATCGAAGAGAATGCAGTACGGCCGGTCTTCCTCGGTGTGAAGGATGATCGGCTGGTCGTTCTCCTCCGAGGCGAGCAGGGCCACGCCCGCCCGCGAACCCAGGCACCGCAGCAGCGTCTCGTTGGCGATGACGTCGAGTTTCTGCTGATCGTCGCCGCTGGCGTTCCGCGAGCCGATCGAGCCGAGCACGTCCTCGATCCGCGCGCGGCGGATCTTGCTCGAAATGATCTTCGCCGAGAGCGTCATCGCCGCCAGGATCCACGAGAAGGTCCCCGAGGCGCCGGCATGGCGCTGCTCCTCGGAGAGGATGTGGCTCTCCAGTGTCGTCAGATCGTCGCCCACTGGGAGTTCGGCAGCGGTCATCTCTACCTCGTTGATCGTCGCAATGGGTGGCCTCCGTGTCGTTGCCACACCGTCGGCGGCTTCCGCTCTCTTTCGACGATTGTACAGTGCCGCGGCGGCAGGCCCCTAAGATAGTCCCCCCCAACCCGGTGGAGTACCCAGCCATGACACACCCCGTCATTCTTGCCGCCCGGCGAACCCCCGTCGGCAGGTTCCTTGGAGGATTGAGCCGCGTGCCGAGCCCGCAACTGGGCGCCTTCGCCATCGAGGCGGTTCTCGAGGAACTTCCGGCGGCGAGGGATCACATCGACGAGTGCATCATGGGCTGCGTGCTCCAGGCGGGTCTCGGCCAGAATCCCGCGCGCCAGGCGGGGCTCAAGGCAGGGCTGCCCGACACGCTCAACGCCATGACCATCAACAAGGTCTGCGGGTCGGGGCTCCAGGCAGTCATGCTCGCCGCACAGTCGATCAAGGCGGGTGAGAACGATCTCGTTCTCGCCGGCGGCTTCGAGAACATGTCGCTCGCGCCGCACCTGGAGTACGTGCGCACCGGCATTAAGTTCGGTGACACCACGATGCAGGACCACATGGCCCACGACGGGCTGAGTTGCCCGTTCGAGGGATGGCCCATGGGCAACGCCGCCGAACACATCGCCGCCAAGCACGGTGTCACGCGCCGGGAGCAGGACCGCTACTCGGCGCAGTCGCACCACCGCGCCGCCGAGGCCACGAAGAACTGCTGGTTCAAGGCGGAGATCGCCGGGCTCTCGGCCGGGCAGCTCAAGCAGAAGCAGGCCGTGGAGACCGACGAGGGCTTCCGACCGGACACGTCCGCCGAGAAGCTGGCGAAACTGAGACCCGTCTTCGCCAGGGACGGCACCGTGACCGCGGGCAACGCGTCGCAGATCTCAGATGGCGCCGCGGCGATCATCGTCGCCAGTGAGCACAAGGCACGCGAGATCGGGGCCGAGCCGCTTTGCCGGATCGTCGACTCCTGCACCGTCGGTGTCGCACCCAAGGACATCTTCGACGCGCCGGCGCTGGGGATCAGTACGCTCCTGAAGCGCAATGACCTGGCCGTCGACGACATCGACCTCTTCGAGCTCAACGAGGCGTTCGCGGCCCAGGTGCTCTCCAACATCGCCGAGCTGGGTATCGCCCAGGACAAGCTCAACGTCTGCGGCGGCGGCATTGCGCTGGGGCACCCCATCGGTGCCAGCGGCGCCCGTGTGCTCACGACGCTGATTCACCAGATGCAGCGAACCGGCGCCACCCGCGGCGTGGCCAGCCTGTGTCTCGGCGGCGGCAACGCGGTGTCGATGCTCATCGAGCGCGGTTGATGTGAGCGGCCGTGGCGTTTGCGGACCTCGCCCGGCGATCGGCGCGAGTCGCGCCGGTGCGACGAGTGGTTATCGCTCAGTAACCTGGCCGCGCGTCTCATCCCCGTGGCGGGATTGACCGATGCAACGCGGAGTCTTTACGGCCCCGTGGCGTCGGCGGAGGGAGAGTCACCAGGATGGACGTACACCGGCTCCGATCGGTCCTCGATCTCGTTATTTCGGAGCACGCCAGGCTCGGGGTCGATCACAAGCTCGCGCAGGTCCTGCAGGCGCTGAGCGTGTGCGTCTCGAACCCCTCCAGCGGCTCCGATGAACAGTTCCGGATGGCGCTGACGGACATGCTCACGGCGCTGCGCCGCGCCCGCACCAACGACTTCGTCGAGAGCAGTCGGCGAATCCTCGTGGAGATCCGGGGAGAACGGCTCACCGGCAACGGCCTGGCCGAACGGGTCCTCGACGTGGCCAACCAGCGACCGTTTCTCGCCGCGCTCGCCCGCGAGACGGTGGTCGGGATCGCCGACGACCTGCAACAGGGCCTCGGCGCGTGCGCTGCGGCCACGGCGTCGCTGGAACACCTGAACATCGGACCGGTGCAACTGGAGCCCGACGTCTACGAACTCGGCATCCTGCTGCCGGACAGCCTGGTCCGCGGCGACCTCGAGCGACTGGTCGACGAGCTGAAGGGCTGGAGCACGATGCTGCGGGAGTTCATGCCCATGGTGTCCCCGTTGGCGCCGGAAGTGGGGTTGCGGACGTTCAGCGCGAAGCGATTCGAGCTTTCGGTTCGCCTCGATCGGGACGGTGCGCTGGCGCTGGGCACCATCATCACGAAGATCTACCACCTTTTCGGCAAGGTGCAGGCCAATCGCCGCAAGGCGGCCGAGCTGGAGCGGCAGAGCTATCCCCCCGAGCTCGTCGGTCACATGAAGGACTACGAGAAGCTGATCGTGCCCGAGGGGCTGAAGGCGATCCGGGAGGTCGTCTCGGCGAAGTTCCTCAAGACCGACAAGCGCCCCAAGGAGGTCGACAAGGTGCTCGAACGCAGCCTGCGGTTCCTGGCGATTCGGATCCGCGACGGCGTGGATGTCGAGATCCTCGGCCCGCAGGCCGTCGATGCCGCGGCGACCGCCGACCAGCGGACACCCGCCGGCGAAGAGGGCGACACGCTGCCGCACCACGTTCGCGCGGCGCTGCTCATGGCGAGCCGTATCCCGGCGGCCGGGTCAGCGCAACCGGCGGCGACCAGTGCGCCGGTGGCCGAAGAGAAGGCAGCACAGCTGCCGTTGAGCGTGCTCACCGCCGAGAGCGACCAGCAGCAGCAGCAGGCGGCGTAAAGCGTCGAGGCGCGGGTGGCACGGTCGAGCGAGCGAAGCGAGTTCGCCCGTGTTTGGACCGGCTACTGTGCGGACGCGATCTCCTCGTCGTGCCTCACCTGGATGCGCAGGCCGAGCTGGTGAAGTTCGCGCCCCGCGCGGCCCGTGAAGCCCACCCCGACGTAGCGGTGCCGGTTGTCCTCGGAAAGCGTATCGAACACGGTCGATGACGTCGCGCCCGCCGAGGGCCGTCCGAATGTCTTCGTTCGCGTGTTGGTGACGATGGTCAGCTGGTTGATCTCGCTGCCGCCGAGGGCGTGGATTCCGATGATCTTCTCGTTGCGGCCCAGTTCGAACACCTCCACGTGACGGCCTGTGTGGCCGCGATGAGGCGTGTCCTTGATGACGCCGTTGCGCTCGTAGCTCGTCCAGATGGCTGTGACGCGATCGCCGTCGATGCCGACGTGCACGGCAGTGATCCGGGCGCCGACCGGAATGATGTCCGCAAACGTGAGTCCACGCGGCGCGCCGAAGACGGGCGAGGAGATGAACTCCCGCTCGATGCCGCGCCGGGTGAACGCCGCCCCGCGCGGAGCGCCGGCGGCGCATCCGGCCGCCGTGAGCATGATCGTGCCCAGGAGCCACGACAACCGGACATGTAATCTTGATCCACTCATCGGTTACACTCCCGATCTCCGGCACGACGCCGATAACTCGTGGGGAAACACCGGTGCGTCCGGTGTACATCGGATGGAGGGCCGCGGTGCACAAGCGCGTGTTGGAAGCCGGGTACCGCTTTCGCCCGCCCCGGCCGAGCCGGGCATGGCAATGGCTGCTGGCGCCCCTGCGACGCCACCTCGTCCATGGAATGTACCGGGTTGACACCATCGATATTCGCGGCGAGCAGCACATCCGCGAGGCCCTCGACGGCGGCGGCTCGATCATGTTCACCATGAACCATCCCGCCCACGGCGATCCCTTCGTGATCATCGAGGCCATGTGTCGTCTGGGCGTGTCGTGCTGTTACCTGGCTGCGTGGCAGGTTTTCACGGGCTGGTTCGGACTCAAGGGGTTCGCCTTCCAGCGGCTGGGAGCATTCAGCGTCGATCGGGAGGGAACCGACCTTCGCTCCTTCCGGGCGGCCGTGGACGTGCTGGTTGAGGGCGCGCACTCGCTGGTGATCTTCCCGGAAGGCGAGGTGTACCACCTCAACGACCGCCTGACGCCGTTGCGGGACGGCGCGGCGACGATCGCCCTGGCCGCACAGCGGCGCCGGAGCAAGTCCGGCGCGGGACCGGTCCGCATCGTGCCGTGCGCGCTGAAGTACTTCTACCTGGAGGATCCCACGCCGATCCTCGAACCGATCATGACGCGGATCGAGCGGCACCTGTACTGGCGGCCCCGGTTCGACGCGCCGCTGCGCGACCGCGTGTACCGGGTGGCCGAGGGACTGCTGGCACTGAAGGAACTTCAATACACGGGTGAGCTCGGCCGGGGGCCGTTGCACACACGCATTGCGGCGCTCACGGAGCACATCCTCACGGTGATGGAGCAGCGGCGGCTCGGCACCGGCGGCAAGGGCACGATTCCCGAGCGCGTCAAGACGCTGCGCCATGACATACTGGCCGTCCTGGAAGAGGTTCCCCGGGATGCGGCGCAACCCGGCGACGAACGCGACCTGGACGACCTGCACCTGGTCACCCAGTTGTTCAGCTATCCCGGTGACTATCTCGTCAGCGAACCGTCGATCGAGCGGATTGCCGAAACGATCGACAAGCTCGAGGAAGATGCCCTGGGCGCCGTGGATGCCGGGGCGAGAATGCCGCGGCGGGCGGTCGTCTCCTTCGCGGCGCCGCTCGACCTGCCGGAGCCGACCGACCGGCGTGCCGGCCGATCGGCCGCGGCGCCGGTGACCGCGCAGATCGAACAGGCTCTCCAGGAAAAGCTCGACTCGATCACCGCGTCCGCTGCCGTATGATGGGTACATGCACACCCCTTCCGAGCCCGGCACCGCCGAGGTTCCCGCGTGCGCGAGCCGGGAGGGTTTCCCGTCAGCCTCGGTCCGGATGGACACCAGCGAGAGTGACCGCCTGCCGATCCTGATGGAGATGGTCGCGGCCTTGAGTCGTGCCGAGGACGCCAACGAGGTGCTGCGCGCTTTCTCGGAGGGGTTCGCCCGGATTTACGGCCCGCAGGGTTACGTCTCGATCTCGACCCGCGGTCTTGCGCCGGGCGAGTACAAGATCACCCGTCTCATCGACGATGACGTCCCGGCCAACATGACCAGGGCCGATCCGTGGAAGGACTGGTCACGTCTGCCCACGCACCGCGGCGGGTTCCTGGGCACGATCATCCGGTCCGCCTACCCCCAGGTCGTCCACAACCTGTACCTGCGCGGCGACCCGGTCGTCGGCGACGCGCTGGCGAAGTACGGTTCGATGCTGGCGATTCCGCTGTTCGATGACGGCGAGCCGCTGAACTGGTCGATCACCTTCCGCGAGGACGCGGCGGGGTTCTCGCTGCGGGACCTGGAGGAGACGCTCCTGCGGAGCAACCTCGGCGGCGCGACCGTCAAGAACACGATCATCACCCGGCAGTTGAAGGAAGCCCACGCGGCACTGCGGCGGGAGGTCGAGCAGATCGCGAGCATTCAGAAGGCGTTGCTGCCCGCCTCGATTCCGGACATCCCCGGTCTGGACATCGACGTCAGCTACACCGTCTTCGACCAGGCAGGCGGCGACATGTATGCGCTGCGCCCCCTGCGGCTACTGGATTCCGAAGCGGTGGGTGACGGGCCGGGCGTCCCCGGCACACCGTGGCGCATCCTCGTTGCCGACGTGTCCGGCCACGGGCCGGCGGCCGCGGTGGTCATGGCCATGATGCGGTCGATCATCGACGCGTACCCGCGCGAGCCGGCCGGACCGGCGGAGGTGATGGAGTTCGCAAACCGCCACCTCGTCGCCAAGCAGATCGAGAGCCGCTTCGTCACGGCCTTCTTCGCCATCTACGATCCGACCACGCGGCGTTTCACCTACACGCGGGCGGGTCACAACCCGCCGATCTGGATGCGGCCTGACGGCAACGGCTGGGACATGGCGCGTCTGGACGCCAACGGAGGCCTCCCGCTGGGGATCATGGACAAGGTCGACTACGAAGAGACGACGATCACCCTCGAGCCGGGCCAGACGCTCGTGCTCTACACCGACGGTATCACGGAGGCGATGTCGCCCGACGGGCGCATGTTCGGCGTCGAGGGGATCGAGGGTGCGCTCACCGAGTGCACCGGTTACCCGCAGTGCGCCATCGGGCACATCACACTGTCACTGCAGGAACACGAGGCCGGCGTTCGACCGAGCGACGATCAGACGATCATCGTGATGCGGGTCGAGGAGACCTGAGCCGGGGTCCCGGTGTCTCCCGAAAACCTCGTCTGGAGTCGTACGGGCGTGAAACTCCGACCCTGCTGCTGAGCACCCGCGGTGATGGGGGCCACGTCCGTCGAGACCGAGGCAGGATTGATCGAGCTTGACACGTGGGTCGCCGACCAGAACACGGGCCCCGAAACACCGATCGAGCAGCGCGATCAGCCCACGCCGCGCGCCCCCTGGGACTCGGAACGCTGGCGGACCGCCTCGGTAAGTCGAGAAACGCACTCCAGACCGTGCACGAGCCATTCCTGATCCGGCACGGTCTTATCGTGCGAACGCCCCGCGGGAGGTTGCCGGCTGCTTGACCCACGCGTACTTGCGCACAAGAAGCCGCACCGGCGCCGTCGTGTCAATCGTGAGCGAGCACGGGCTGCGCGGCGGGCGGTTCGTCGTCGTCGATTGCCGGCGGCGCGTCGTGCTGCTGGAGCACGATGTAGTTCACCGCGGGTGGCGTCTCGGCGATGTCCCACCACTTCGTGCGGATGTGCCGGTAGCCGCTGAAGGCGTCCCGGCGGAAGGTGAGCGTGGCGAAGCTGTGGGAGCCGTCGATGTCGGGGATGAACAGGTCCACGCTGCCGACGAAGCCGCGAGAACGCACCTTGGTGATCGAGATCGCCGGCTCGTCGGGGTCCACCTGGGGATGGCCGGTGCCGAGGTGGGCGATGACCCGGTCATAGAGCTTCATCGAGGTGCCGGCGGGCAGGTTGATCGACGGGTTGCCGTCGGGGTCGTACGTCGTACAGGCGTAGTCGATCGCCTCGGCCATGAGCGTGGGAACGGGTTCGGGGACGATCGTTTTCAGTGTGAGGTCCCGGCTGTCGGAGGGGTAGGTGGCGACCGGCGCGCACGCGGAGAGTGCCGCGAGGGCCATGACCGTCATCGTGGAACGGATGTGTCGGCTTCGCATCGATATCGTCCTTGAAAAGAGCGTGGATCTCGTCCGTGAGAACGGTTCGGAGAGTCTACCATGTCGGGCATGATCGATCGAATCGTCGTGGGCATCACCGGGGCCAGCGGCGCCATCTACGCCCGGCGGGTCATCCAGCTCCTGGCCGAGGCGGGCGTTGAGATACACCTGACGGTCTCGCCCGCCGGTCGGCGGCTGCTCTTCGAGGAGCTGGGTCTCAAGACGATCGACGCCGACGCGCTGAGCGGCGGCCGGGGTGAGCTGGTGACGGTCTACAACGACGGCGACGTGGGGGCGGTGATCGCGTCCGGGTCTTTTCTGCACGGGGGCATGGTCATCGTGCCCTGCTCCGCCAACACGCTCGGTGCGGTCGCCGCCGGGCTCGCGGACAACCTGCTCAAGAGGGCCGCGACGGTGACGCTCAAGGAACGCCGGAGACTCATCCTGGCGTACCGGGAGACGCCGGCCAGCCACATTGACCTGGGCAACATGGTGCGGCTCAGCGAGGCGGGTGCGATCATCGCGCCGCTGTCGCCCGGGTTTTACCTGGGGCCGAGATCGATCGACGACCTCGTGGACTTCATGGCCGGGCGGCTGCTGGACCTGCTCGAGGTCCCGCACGACCTGGAAACGCGGTGGCTTGCGCGGAAAGGCGCCGCGGGTTCGAAGCGGCGGTAACGCTGCAGTCCGGGTGGCACGGTCGAGCTTGCTCGCCCGTGGTGCGACGTCCGATCACACGGGCGACCTCGTCGCCGGGACGAATCGCTCGACCGTGCCACCCTTTCTCGTCATGCAGCACGCTATTGCGCCTGCATTCTCGTCGGCTCGATGAGGCGCACGCCGGGGACCAGTGCGAGCGCGTGCAGGTCGCTCACCGCGATGGTCCCGACGATGATCGGCAGGGACTGCGACGACGCTTCGATTGTCAGGCCGGCTTTTTTCAGGGCGCGGCGTGTTGCGTCGTTGACCTCGTCAACCAGGACGGTGACCAGCACGGGGTCCGTGTTCACGCTTGCGACATCGGAGGCCAGGGCCAGCAGTGCCGGGTGCAGCACGCGGCGCACACGGTGTCGCTGATCGGTGTCGGCGATCGCCCGCTTTCGCTGCGCGTCGGACCGCGGCTCGGTCATGTCACGAAGTTTGGACTCAAGACCCCGCGTCACGGACGACTCGTCCGACGTCACGACGTCGGTGTCTACAGACGCGTCCCTGGGCGCCTGGGTCTCCGCGGACTTCTCCAGGCTGCGCTGCAGCGCGTCGACAGTGGCATCGTCGTTCTTCCGGTCCGCCGGTGCCGGCGAGGCGGTCTCGGCGAACGTGCCTCCGATGACGGCGCCGGCGCTTTGCTTGGTGCGGCGACCGGCCGTGCGGGCGTCGGCGGGGCCGGACCCGCCGCCGAAACCACCTCCGGCGGTTCCGGCGCCGCGACCCTTTCCAGGGGCCTCGCGTGCGCCTCGCCGGACGGACGACGTGCGGCTGGATATGCCGGGCGATTCGCGGCGTTCCATCTCCAGGATGTCGATCTGCTTCTTCTGGAAAAAAGGCGGGTCGGATCGACCGACTTCGGCAGGCCCGTTGATGTTGGAGGACGCGGGCGCGGGGTACCCGAAAACGTACGGCTCCTGAAGGATATCGACGGCAGTGACCTTGCCGAGATGCTCCCGGACGGCCCCAGGCATGTCCGCCCCGCGCATGGGGCCGTTGCCGAAGACACCCTCCCACGAGACGCCGTCGGGCAACTCGATCGGGACGGCGACCAGCACGGGCTTGCCGCCGATGGTCATTCGGGACTTCTCGACCGCCACGAAGCTCGTGAACGGCGTCATGATCGAGAACTGCTCGCCGAGGGCGACGACGCTCTGCTTGACCGGCTCCGGCACCGTACCACGCTGGACCGACTGGAGGTGCGGGGCGAGGACGTCGTCTACTTTGGCCCGCGCCCACAACGTCGCGATGACATCATGGCCATCGTGGATCTCGGGCAGGTCAAGCTCCAGCACGCGCTCGTACGCGCCCGCACCCGTCCGCCCCCGGATAGTCAGCGTCCCCCGGCCCGGCCTGGTATAGCGGCCGTGGATGACAAGCGGCTTGACGTCGAAGAGGTCGGGGATCCGTGTCGCGTCCGGCACAAGATCGACCACCTCCAGGCCGTCGGAGAAGGTCAGCGAGATGTCCGTCAGGACCGGCGTCTGGATGCGCCTCGTGAAGCGGGCGACCGCCTCGTCGGCATCGGAATTCAACAGGACGAACTCCGACTCGCCGCGGCCGGCGCGGGCCATGCCGTCGAGCAGGTAGCGGTTGACGCTGTTGCCGATCCCGAAGGAGAAGACCCGGGTAGTGTCGGCGTTGCGAGCGACGGCGTCGATGATCGCCATGTCGTTGCCGACGTACCCGTCGGTCAGGAACAGCGCCAGGCGCATGGGCCGGACGGGTTGCTCCTTGTCATCGGCCCGGTCGAGCCACACGCGGTCGGCGACGAGTTCGCGACGGCCGTCGACGGTGCGCCACTGCCCGGCGAGGCCCACGTTGACGCCATGCGGCGAGAAGACCGTGGGCAGGTCGCGGTTGAGCCGCAGGCGGAGTGCGAGGTTCTTGTCGACCGGGATCCGGAAGACGCCCGGCTCCGGTGTGGGGTGCACGTCCGCGTAGGGGACCGCGAGCTCGACGGCGCGGTCGTCGGCGGGCAGTGCCACCAGTTGCCGCGGCACGATCGCAACTGACCCGTCCGCCGGCGCCTGCACGAGTGCCGCCTCGATCGCCTGCATCAGTTCGGTGCCGCCGCTGCCTCGGCGCGACTCGACGAACGCCACGGCGTCGGCGCGGTTGGATGGCGTGGCGGGCCTGGGCGCGTCCCACATGACCGACGTGTGTCCCGCGAAGGTGACCACGTTGAAGGTGTCCGTCGGGCGCATGGCGTCGATCACCCGATGCATGACGGCCTTGGATTTCTCGATCGGGAAGCCTCTCATCGATCCAGACGTGTCCATGACGAAGATCAGCTCGCGCGGCGGCACGTGCGCCGCCTCGATGCGGTCCGGGGGTTGGACGATCAGCGTGAAGAACCCGCCCGAATAGTCGCCGAGCGTGTTGGAGGTGTGCACGAAGGTCGCTTCCCGGATCGTGTCCGCGGTCTGGCGCCATGACAGCACGAAGTCGCGGTTGGGGATCGTGTCCCTCGCCGCCAGCGTCACGGTTACGGCACTGGGCGTGCCGTCGTCGCGGGTGCCCGGGACAGCGGTCTGGATGATCTGGTGCAATTCCGAGGTGACGTCGACCAAGCCGGGCCCGCCGGTGTCGATCGTGACCGTAATCGAGACCTCGTGGCCGGCCCTGGTGGGCGGCCTGACCGGCTCCGGCGTGATGCGGCCGGCGTCGGGTACCTCGTTGGTGTCGGCGGCAAAGCCCGTGCCGGAGGCCGCGATCGAGGCGGGGTCGGTGTAGAACCACCGGCCGTTGATCCGCCCGGTGCCGTCGGTGTACAGCTCGCCGTGCTCCTTGGACCCGTCCAGGTAGGTTGCCTCGAAGCGATACCACAACTCGGGTTGGGCGGCCCCGCCGGTCACGTCGCCCGGGCCCCACCAGCTCTCGCCGGGGTGCCGAACCGGTTGTGCGGCATTGATCAGCGCGTGGAGCTTGCCGCCCTGGAGTGTGCCGCCGGAGGTGTCGCCGGCGGCGCCCACGGTCAATGCCGCCGGGCCCAGCAGGAGCAGGCCCTCGCGCGGCGTCAATTCCGCCGGCACGATCGACGGGCTGGTCACCATGGCGCCGGGGATGTACCGGGGCCCGACCACCATCGGGAAATCGAACGTGTACCGGCCGTCGGACGCGACCAGCAACTCGACGTAGCTGATCTGCACGGTGACCTCGGCGTCCGGCTCGATGTTGGCGACGGACTGGGTGAAGATGTTCGGGCGTTCCTGTTCCAGCAGGCTCGCCACGTACCCCTGCGCGCGGGCAGCCTGGTAGATCTCACGTGCACGTTGCCGCTGCTTGACCTCGCCGACCACGACGCGGTCGCCCACGGTGATCGTCATCCGGTCGACCGCGGCGCGGTGGCTCAGCGGGAACGTGTAGAGAGCCTCGATCTTCTTCGAGTAGGGGTTGCGATAGGTCTGTGTGATGGTGACGCGGCTCATGAAGCCCGACACACGGACGTCAACGTCGGTGTGTGCCAGCGGGCATGCACCCATCAGGTTGCCGTCGTCGTCGAGAGCCTCCAGCCTGCCGCCTTCGGGCACCATCACGTAGTCGGCGTACGCCGCGCCGCCCGGCCGGGGCACCAGCAGGGTGAACACCACCACCACGAACCCCAGCGACGCGAGCGCGGGCGCGTAGCGGTTCATGACGATGGTCCTGAGGTACGCTCCCAGCAGGGCGAACGCGCCCGGCTGCGATCGTGCGGCGACGCGCTGTGCCCGGCGGCTCTCGCGAAGCTGATGCAGGAGGCGATCACGCCCCGCGGCGGCGCGATCGGCATTCACGTCGTGCCATTGGCGCAGCAGCACGTCGAGCGTGGCTTGCCTGTCATGTTCATCGTGTGGCGACGGGCCCTGGGATTGTTTCGTGGGATCGCTCATGGTGCGTTCACTTCGGTCATGAAGCCGGCGAGGTGCTCGCGGGCGCGGGCGAGCAGCTTGTAGTAGCCGCTGCGGGAGAGGTCCATCGCCCCGGTCGCGGCCCTTACGGGGTCGGCTTCGAGGTAGTAGAGGTGGATGGCGAGTCGTTCACGGTCATCGAGTTTCTCCAGTGCGGTGCCGAGAAGATCCAACTGCTCGGCGTGATCGCTGTCCCGGGACGGGTCGCCGGTTGCCGTGCCCGGTGCGCCGTGACCGGATGTCCGGACCTGCTGGCGGCTCACCGCGGCACCCTCCTCGTGCCGTGCCCGGCGTCGCGCTGCGCGGCTGCGCTCCGAGCAGACGCGGCGGGCGATCGCGTAGATCCACGGTCGCAGTCGGCCGGCGTTCTCCACCTTGTGCAGCAGGCGGTGGGCACGGATGAAGGTCTCCTGGGCTGCGTCCTCGGCCTCGGAAAGCGAACGCTGCCGGCACAATGACAGCACCACCGGCCCGAGGCGGTCATAGATCCGGGCAAAGGCGTCGTCGTCACCGGCCTGGGCGGCCGCGAGATCGGCGGCTTCGTCGGGTTCCACTGAGGAGATGGCCGCCGGGGGAGCGGTGTCTCCCTCGTTTGAGAGTTTTCCTGCGAGGCTGGTGCCGGGGGGGACGGGGTCCATGGATCGATCCCTCTACCGGCTTATCGGCGTTCCGGGCGATGTGTTCGGTACCGTCGGGAAACAGACGGGAGTCGGGAAAACAGACCGGGTCTCTTTTTCGCGGCGAAAAAGAGACCCGGTCTGTTTTCTCGATCTTTTCTTTCTCAGCCGTGCGGCGGACGGCTCGGACGGTTCCGTGGCCGTCGGTGCTGCATCTCGCCCGGATCGGATTCGGGCCGGCCCAATGCCGCCTGGCCTTCGGGCGGCGGGTTGTCCTGCAGCCGGGCGACGATCTCACGGGGCTTGGGCTCGCGGAGCAGGACGATCTCCCCCTGGTCCAGTCCTTCGGTGATTTCCACGTGCAGCCCGGAGGCCTTGCCGATCGCAATGCGCCGCTGGGAGTAACCGGCCGAATCCGGGACGTAGACGAAGGCGTCGGTTCCTTCGCGGTACACCGCCTGAAGCGGGACGTAGATGGCGTCCTCTACCGTGCCGACGTAGATCTCCGCCTTGCACCGCATGGACGGCTTGAGGCCGAGGCCATCGATGCCGGTCAACAGGACCTTCACGGTGTAGTCGCGCCGGTTGGGATCGCGCCACCCGCCGCTCTCGGCGAGCACGCCGATGGAGATCACCTTGCCCTCAATGGCCACGTCGGCGATGGCATCGGAGGTGACGATGACACGCTGCCCGGCCTCGATGAGACCCGTCAGCGACTCGTTGACCTTGATTTCGGCGGTCATCTCGGAGATGTCCGGCAGCACCATGAGCAGTTCGTTCTTGCGGACCTCGCCGCCGACCTGCAGATCGCCGCGGTCGCCGCGCGAATACCGGTGTGTCTCGAGGCTGGCGGCGTACACGACCAGCCCGTCCGACGGCGCCCGGACGGTGCACAACTCCAACTGCTTGCGGAGATCGACCAGACGCTGTTCGCGGCTGCGGAGCTGGTGCTCCTTGCTGGTGACCTCCACCCGATTCGTCTCCAGCTCGGCCTTGAGGCGATCCTCGACGCGCAGCCTCTCGGCCGCGGCCTGCTCGACATCGGATTGGCTCTGCGCCTGGTCCTGCGGGAACTGGTAATCCTCGTAGACCTCGGCGTCGAGCTGCGCCTGGTCCAGCCGCGCCTTGGCCTTGACCATGTTGATCTCGTCGGTGCGGTAATCGTCCTGGCTGATGAACTGCTGCTTGACGAGTTCCTTGGACTCCTGGAACTTGTCGAAGAGCCGGCGGTAGTCCATGTCAGCGGTCTCGATCTCCAGCTTCAGTTGCTGGCGCCGGGAAACGACCTCGCCCTCCTTCCAGGCCTGCAGGGCGAGCCCGGCGAGCGTCTTGTCCAGATCGGCCCTGGCGATCTCGCTTTCGCCGGCGCTGATCCGGATGTCGAGCTTGGACTGCGCCGCCACCAGGGCGGCTTGGGCCGTGTTCACCGCGTCCTCGGCATCGGTGATCTTGTCCTGGACCTCGTCCTCCGCAAAGCTGACGAGCACGTCGCCCTTGCTGACGTACGTGCCCTCGTCCGCGAGCTCCGTGATGGCGGCGCGGTAGTCGAGCCTGTTGCGGATCTCGATCTGTTTCAGCGCCGCCAGCTCACCGGAGGCGGGCACGCTGATCTCGAAGGAGCCCCGCGCGACGACGTACTCGTCCTGCCCGGCCGTCCTTGCCGCGATGCCGCCGTCACTGCCGATGAATACGGCAGCCATGCTCATGAGCCCGACGGCCAGAACGATGGCGACGACGATGAGGGTCGTCCCTCCCCACCGCCGGTTTTTCGAACGCGTAGATCGTTGCGTCTTCACGGGAAGGAGTCTCCAGGCTGGATAGGTAGGATAGCTCGCGGCGTCGCGGGGATCGAGCCGAAACTCCGGCAGTTGCGCGGCGCTATTGCGGTTGCCCGGCGGGAGCCGCCTCCAGGTTGCCGTAATCGAACGGTTCGTCCTCCCGGATCGCCATCCCCAGGAGCGGCCGGAGCGAGCCGTCGTGGTCCACCCGCAGTTGCCCGCTGTCGAGCAGGTACCGCAGGATCGCCACCTGCACGTCGCGGCGAGCCTGAAGGTACGCGTCCTGGGCGTCAAGCAGTCCCGTCGCCGACGTCGTGCGGTCGCGGGCGTCGGCCCGGTCGGGCGCAGCTTCGATCGAGGCCAGGCGAAGCCGGGAGACCTCGAGGTTCTTCTCCTGGAGACTCATGCTGAACAG
Source organism: Planctomycetota bacterium (assembly GCA_022562915.1). Classification (GTDB taxonomy): domain Bacteria; phylum Planctomycetota; class Phycisphaerae; order Phycisphaerales; family SM1A02; genus JADFOJ01. The sequence goes on from JADFOJ010000008.1 coordinate 33,846, forward strand.
TGCCCGATCGATGTTCCTCACCGCGGCCCGGACTTCGACGGCCACCGTGTCGCGGAAACGTTCGTAGTCGCGGACGGAGCGCTCCAGATCGATCTGCGACTGCCGCAGGTTGCTGCGCTCGATCGTGCGGTCGATCGGCAGACCGAAGACGATCGAGGCGCGATAGGTCGTGTCGCGGAGGTCGAAGTTCACGCCGGTCGAGTCGTCGCCCACCCCGGTCGGGACGGCCGACGCGGCGAGGTCCAGATCGGCCAGGAGGTCGTTGCGCGAGTTGTTCACGCCGCGCCTGGCATCGTCGATCACGTCACGCCTCGTCTGGAGGTCGAGCCGGTAGTTCATGGCCGACCGCGTCGCGTCGTCGAGGCTCACCGCGGGCACGGGAAGCCCCGGCGAGGATGCGACGATGATGACGGGCTGGTCCTCCGGCATGCCGATCCTGACCTTGAACCGGTCGACGGTCAGCCGGAAGATCTCCCGCTGATCGTTGAGCTGGTCGCGACGGCGGAGCGTTGTCTGGGCGGCTTCCGCGGCCTCGAAGGGGGGTGTTCGTCCCGCCTCGGCCAGCGCAGCCTCGCGCTTCTCGAACCCCTCGAGCATCGTAACGTTGGCCGCGGTGTTCCTGAGCGCCTGTTGCGAGATGACGAGGTCCAGGAAGTCGGTCGTGATGTCGACGAGGAACTGCCGCCGGAACCGCTCGAAGGTGCGAGCGGCGTAGACGACGTTCCGCTCCGACTGCAGAAGGCTTTCGCGTGCCACCCAGCCGGCACCTCGCAGCAGCGGGATGTCCAGCGTGAACAGCACGTCCAGCGACTGGGTATCTTCGCCGGCGACGGCCTCGTGCAGGTCACGCGTCACGCTGGCGAGCACGCTCGCGGTGATCTCGCCCCCGTAGGGCAGCCGCTGGGTCACCCGCAGGTCGTTGACCAGGCGCACCGAGCTGTTGAACAGATCGTCCTCGCCGATGCCGATGACTTCCACCGACGTGTCGTTGAATAACCGCGGTCCCCACAGGTGCCGCTCGCTGATGAGCCGCAGCGCCTCCAGGAGATAGTCCTCCTCGGCGAAGCGGTATTCGCGGGCGTTCTCGGTCGCATAGATCAGCGCGTCGTTGACGGTCATCTCGATCGCGTCGAGCGATATCCCGGCGTAGGCGTCCAGCCGCCTCACGACGCTCTCGGCGTCGCCGTCGGAGGTGAACCGGAGTTGATTCGCCGCCGGGTTGGCCGTCGGCGGGCGGTAGTCGTGCAGCGCGTCGGCGCGATAGGCGTTCGGATCCTCGCCGACGGCCCAGGCCGCCCGCGGCGGGATCGTGTCGGCGCCGAGTGCCTCGCTGGCCGCGGCCAGCAGATTGTTCGTGCGCGTGTCGATCCGCTCGAACGCCGAGCCGCACCCGTACAGCCACGCCGCGGCGAGCAGCAGCACGGTGGGTCGCCAGAGAGGTAGGGGATTGCCGTTCATGGACTTGGGTGCATTCTTGGCGCGAAACTCTCGCCGTGCCATACCGCCGGAGCAGGAAGATCGTTGCAGGCAGGGCCCGTTCTCGGAGGCGGACTTCGGTGCTGCCGGGTCGTGACACGGGATTTCCAGTCCCGTTACACTCCCGCTCATGGCCGGCGTCACCTACGACGGGCAGAGCTTCTCCATCGACGGGCGACGGGTCTGGGTCCTCGGTGCCTCGATCGAGTACACGAGGGTGCCGCCGGAGGTGTGGGCAGACCGTATCGCGGCGGCGCGGCAGGCGGGGTTCAATATGGTCGCCACACCGTGCCCGTGGCTCGTGCACGAGCCTCGCAAGGGCCGTTTCTCGTTCCATGGTCCGACGGACGTCCGCCGATTCGTCGAACTGTGCGGCGAGGCCGGCATGTGGGTCATGCTGCGACCCGGACCCTTTGTCGGCGCCCAGTACGACGCCGGGGGTCTGCCGAGCTGGCTGCTGGAGATGCCCGGCATCGCGCTGCGTGAGGCCAACGAGCCGTTTCTGGAGCGGGCGAGCCTGTACCTTCGGAAACTGCTCGGCGAGGTGGCCGACCTGCAGGTCTCTCACGGCGGGCCGATCCTGCTGGTGCAGAGCGAGCATGCGTGGCTGTGCTCCAACCAGGGCCAGGCCGACAAGTACCTGCGGGAAATCACCCGCTACCTGAGAGAGAACGGCATCAACGTGCCGCTGGTCAACGCCAACGATCTCTGGCAGGAGTCCCCGGGCACGATCGACACGTGGCGGGGATGCGACGAGCTGCTGGTACACCTTCGGCAACTGCGGCTGGTTCAGCCCAAGGCGCCGCGCATCGTGAGCCAGTTCAACCCGGCGGGTGTCGATATCTGGGGTGAGCCGAAGCCCGACGGCACACGGCCGGAAGCGCTCGTGCAATGGCTTGCCCAGGTGCTCGCCGCCGGCGCACAGCCGGTGGTGTGGCCGTTTCACGGGGGAACGAACTTCGGCTTTCTCGGCGGTCGGCGTGCCGGTCGTCCCGACGGGTTCGTGACGACCAATGCCGCCGCCGGCGCACCGCTCGGTGAGACCGGCGACCGCGGCGACAAGTACGTCGCCATCAAGCGGCTGGTCAACTTCGCCAGCCAGTTCAGCCACGTCTTCGCCGACCTGTCGCCGGAGTACCACCCCGTCAGCCTCGACCTCAGCGAGTCCGATCCGCTTGCCAGGGCCGGTGCAAAGACGGGACGGCGAATCTCCGTCGTGCACCTCCGCGGCGGCGCGGGCCAGGTCGTCTTCGTCTTCGGCGACGGGCTCCACCAGGAGGTGACGCTCCTGCTGGAGCAAGGGATCCGTCTTCCCGTGACGCTCGGCGAGCAGCCGGTCGGGTGGTTCCTCGTGGATGTGGACCTTCGCGGCTCCGGGCGGCTGGATTATGCCAGCCTCTGTCCGTACGCCCTCGTGGACAAGTCGATCCTGGTTCTCCAGGGGCCGGCCCGGGCCACGGCGTATGTCTCGATCGACGGTTCGCCGCTGCAGGTGACGGTGCCGGCGGGGAACAAGCCGCTGGTCCTGCAACACAAACGCATCACCGTCGTGTTCTGCAATCACCAGCAGATCGACGAAACGTACCACGACGACACGACGGTGTTCGTCGGCGCCGGCGGGCTTGCCGCCGATGGATCGCCGTTGCCCGGAAAGAAAGGAACGACCGTCTGGGCGATCACGAAGGACGCCACGGTGAAGAAACTCACCGTTGCGGCGGCGCCGCACGGCGGCGCGTCAGGTGCGGGGAACCCCTTCGAGCTGGCCCAGTGGCAGGCGGCGCCGGCGGAGGCGTATTCAAGGGGCGACTCGCCGCGGTTCGCATCACTGGAGGGACCGGAGACGCTCGCGTCGTGCGGTGCCGCCATGGGCTACGGCTGGTACCGGATCCGCCTCAAGACCACCGCGGCGCGCAATCGCCGCTGGGCGTTGCCCCACGCGGCTGATCGCGTCCACCTGTTTCTCGACGGCCGGTACCTGCGCGTCGCGGGGGTCGGGCGCGGGGCGGATCCGGGGCCGTTCGATCAACACCTGTCCAAGGGCGAACACACCATCGTCGCGCTGGTGGACAACTTCGGCCGGTTCTCGGAGGGCAATGACCTCGGTGAGCGCAAGGGACTCTTCGGGCACATCTACGATGTCAAACGGATGGCGGCGGTCAAGCCGAAGAAGATCCAGGGCAAGGCCGTCGATCCGTTCACACTGCGCGGGTACCTTGCCGGGCGGACCTTCGGACAGCTCAGCGACACGGACCAGATCGCCTGGACGTTCATGCACACGAGGAAGTCGCCGATCCTTTTCTCGATCGACGGGGCCGAGTCGAGCGGCACGGTCGTTCTCAACGACCGGCCGGTGGCCTATTACGCGGGGGCATCCGGTGGATGCTTCCTGCGGCTGCTGCTGGTGCCCGGAACGACCAAGGGGTTTCGCCGCGGCCGCAACGAGCTTCGCTTCGCGCCGGACCTGCGGCAGGAAAAGGCGTGCGAGCAGCTGAGCCGCGCCACGACCCTCTTCGAATGCGTGGCGACCATCAGCGAGGGCGCGTCCTGGGCGTTCGCCAAATGGGAGCCGCCGGTGGCCGCCGCGTACCAGCCCATCAGCCGGACGGCTGCCCGGGCGGTCCGTGGGACGCCGTGCTGGTGGCGTTCGTCCTTCGTCGTCCAGGAGGCCGCCGGGCCCGTCCACATCGACACGACCGGGCTCAGCAAGGGACACCTCTTCTTCAACGGCCAGAACCTCGGCCGCTACTTCACCGCCACCGCCGACGGCCGCGCGGTCGGGCCGCAGACCCGGTTCTACGTGCCGCGGTCGTGGGTGAAGCCGGGCGAGCACAACGAGCTGCTGATCTTTGATGAACACGGCTTCTCGCCGTATCGTGTCGCCTGTCATGGCTGAGCACAAGAACACATCGTTCAGTCGGCCCGGCGGATACGCCATGCCCAGCGGCGCCACGCAGGGCCAGCGCAAGGCCGCCGTTGACCTGCCCAAGGCGGACATCCGGCTGTACGGTGATTCGGCCCCGGGGTACACGCCGCGTTGCCGGACCGACCTCACTCCACGGTTCCACGCCGCCGACCCCGATACCCGGGTCTACATCGGCGACTGCCGTGACGTGCTGGCGAGCCTGCCGGCTCGCGGCGAGGTTGACCTGATCTTTGCCGACCCGCCGTTCAACTGGGACGTGCCGTACGATGAATGGCGCGACGGCATGCCCCGCGTCGAGTACGAACGGTTCACCTTCGAATGGCTCGACGCCTGCATCGAGGCGCTCGCGCCGCACGGCAGCCTGTGGGTCAACATCCCCGACGACACCGCCGCCGAGACGGTCGTGCACCTGAAGCGGCGCGGCTTGACCATGATCAACTGGTGCGTCTGGCACTTTCGTTTCGGGCAGAACCGTGAAAGCTCGTTCATCATGAGCAAGGTGCACGCCCTGTACTTCGTGCGCGACGCCGCCCGACGGACGTGGAATGCAGACGCGGTGCTGGAGCCGTCCGACCGCGCGACCATCTACTCGGATCCACGGACGATGGCCAAGGCGACCAACAAGGGCATGCGGGTGCCGATGGACGTCTGGTACGGACAGTACTGGGGCCGGATCCAGGGCAACAACAAGGAACGGCGGCACCTGCACCACAACCAGATCCCCGAGGTGTACCTGGAGCGCGTGATCCGGTCGTGCTCCAACCCCGGCGACCTCGTCCTGGACCCCTTCCTGGGAAGCGGCACCACCGGCACGGTGGCGCGGGCGCTGGGGCGCCGCTCGATCGGCATCGAGTTCTCCGCCGCCAACGCCGAGAGCGCCTGGGAGCGCATCGTCGAGGTGGGCATGATCCGGACCGGCGACGCGAGCGACCGCTCCAGCGCGATCTTCCAGCCGCGGAAGAAGCGCCGGAAAACCCCCGTGACGCCCTGAGTGCGCGCGTCTTTTTCTTGGAATGCGCCGGGCCCGGGTTACTATGGATGTCGACGCCCGTGGTTCGCCGGAGAAAGGTCCTCCATCCCATGATCTATAACGTCACACGGCGGCTGCTGCCCGGCGCCGCGACGGCCCTGGTCGTGTCAAGTTCCGTATCGGCCGGTGAACTCGTCGTCTCAACGGTGCAGCCGCCGCGGCATGCACTGACTGCGCTGGTGTCAACATCGATCTCGGTGACATTCGACCAGGCCGTCGATCCCGCGTCGATCAACGCCGCCTCGTTCAGGGCGTTCGGTCGCTGGAGCGGTCCGGTCGGCGGCACCTTCACGCTCTCCGACGGCAACCGGATGGTCTCGCTCGAGCCCGATCAGGACCTGTTCTTCGGCGAGCAGGTCATGGTGATCCTCTCGCACGACATCCGGACGCCCGGTGGCACCTTCGTCCGGCCCGGCGGCTACTCCTGGCAGTTCTGGACGGCGGCCGCGCCGGCCACCCGCGGCTACACCCTGCTCGACAGCCTCACGACCCGCACGACCCCGGCCCAGTCGAGCCGGGCCTACGGCGGTATCGCAACGGACCTGGACAACGACGGCTGGGCTGACATCACGATCGTCAACGAGGACACCGCGGACCTGCGCGTGTTCCTGAACCGCGCCGACGGTTCGGGCAACTACGACGCCTTCCTCCAGCCGCCCTCGCCGGTGAACACCCAGGCCAGCCCGTCGGAACCGGCGGACTTCAACAACGACGGCTTCGCCGACATCTGCGTGGCCAACATCTCCACGAGCAGCATCTCCATCCTGCTCGGCAACGGTGACGGAACCTACGGTCCGCAGCAGGAGATCACCGTCGGCTCGCAGCCGCGCGGCATCGCCGTGCTGGACGCCGACGGTGACGGCGACGTCGACATCGTCAATACGAACTTCGGCACCAGCAACATGTCGATACTTCTCAATGACGGCAACGGCGTCTTCGGGCCTCCGTCGTTCTTCGAAGGCGGCGGGGCGGGCGAGTGGGCGCTCGCGGCGGCGGACATGAACGACGACGGGATCCTCGACCTGGTCATCGGCGCCCGCACCAGCCAGACGATCCTGGTGAATACCGGCAACGGCGACGGCACCTTCACCGTGGCGAGCTCCCAGAGTGCCGGGGGCTCCGTGTGGATGCTCGTCTGCGGCGATGTCAACGGTGACGGCACCGAGGACGTGGCCACCGCCAACAGCACCACCAACAACGGCGCGATCCTGCGCGGCAACGGCGCCGGCGGCCTGGCCCTTCCGGTGACACTGCCCACCGACCCGTTCCCGCTGGCGACCGATCTGGGCGACGTCGACGGTGACGGCGACCTGGACTGGGTGACCTCGAGCTTCAGCGGCGACTGGTTCATGTTCATCAACAACGGCCTGGGGGTCTTCACCTTCGACCAGGAGTTCCTCGCGCCGGTCGCGTCATCGTGCGCGCTGCTCGTTGACATCGACAACGATGCGGACCTCGATCTTGTCCTGATCGACGAGCTCGCCGACGTGGTGATCCTCCAGCTCAACGACGGGACCTCGATTCCAGGCGACCTCGACGGCGACGGCACGGTCGGGATCATCGACTTCCTGGCGTTGCTCGGTGCGTGGGGGCCCTGCCCATCGTGCCCGCCCTTCTGTTTCGGGGACGTCGATTTCGACTGCACCGTCGGGATCACCGATTTCCTTGCGCTGCTGGCGAACTGGACGGGCTGAATCACCGGTTCCGGCACGCCGGGCTTGCCCGGTGGAGAAAAAAGGCAACATCCGGCACGTTCCCACCCGCCGGCCGATATAGTGCCCTGGCGGCACCGAGCCGCGGCAGGCCTCATCCATCACATCTCTGAGGCCTGCGGATCGTTCGCTACGAGTCACAAATCTTCGCGGTGCGCCTCGCGCCCCCGGAAGGTACATTGCAATGAACACGCGCGTTTAAATCCGTGCGGGTGTCGGCGTTGTCTGCTGGGCACTCGTGGTCTCGTCGGCCTGCGCCCAGCCATGCGTGCCGGCGTGGTCGGATCAGTTCTCGCTGTCCGACTTCGATAGCTTTATCTTTGACCTCGCCGTGCACGACGACGGGTCGGGCCCGACGGTCTACGCAGCGGGGCTCTTCACGCAGGCCGGCAACACGCCCGTCAACTTCCTGGCCCGGCTCGAAGGAAGCGACTGGGGGCCGGTCGGCGACCAGTTCGACGAACTACCCCGGTCGCTGGCGTCGTGCGACGACTGGCCGGGCCTGGGGCCGCAGTTGTTCGCCGGCGGCGGATTCCGGCACGTCGGCGACGTGGAGGCGAGCAGCATCGCGCGGTGGGACGGAACGAGCTGGACGCCGATGGGGACAGGTGTGAGCATCAGCGGCAAGCCGTACAGTTGGGTCTTCACCATGGTGTTCGTCCCGGACGGCTTCGATGATGGCCCGGCGCTGTTTGCCGGCGGGTTCTTCGACACCGCGGGCGCAACGCCGGCGATGAACGTCGCGCGGTGGGACGGCAAGGGCTGGTCCGCGCTTGGCAGCGGGCTGGACACCAGCGTCGACGCACTCGCGTGGTTTGACGATGGGGGCGGCCCGGCGCTGTACGCCGCCGGTGCTTTCACGATCGGCGGGCAATCCGCCGATGTCGCGCGCTTCAACGGCAGGGCCTGGACGCCGCTCGCCACCGGCCTCGAACTCTACGGCAACGCCCTGGTGGTGCACGACGACGGCCGCGGGCCGGCGCTTTTCGTCGCCGGGACGATGCCGGTGGCCGAAGCAGACAATCTCGGCGCCGTCGCTCGTTGGGACGGTCTTGCCTGGACACAGGTCGGTGACACGTTCGACTCGCCCATCTCGGAGCTCGGCGTGTTCGACGTGGGCGGCGGTCCCGTCCTCGGTGCGTCGGGCCCGTTCGAACACGTGGGTCAGACCCTGGTCGCACATATCGCCGCCTGGGACGGCGCGTCGTGGACGCCGCTGGGCACGGGCATCAGTGCCACGGCAAACGGGATGGTGTCCATCCCCGGCGAGACGGCCATGTACGCCGGAGGGTTCTTGCAGAGGGCGGGCGGGATGGTGATCGGGCGGTTCGCCAGGTGGGACGGTTCGATGTGGTCCGCCGTCGGTAACGGAGCCGTCGGTAACTATGCCGGAAGCGGTAGCGGCAACGTCCGCGCGCTCGAGGTCTTCGACGATGGATCGGGCCCGGGCCTGTACGTCGGCGGGAACTTCGTCAGCGCCGGCGGCGTGGCTGCTGCCTCGATCGTGCGGTGGGACGGCGCGAGCGGAACACCGGTCGGCGGCGGCACCGACGGTGGCGTCGTTGCGATGGAGGTCGTGACCGATCCCGCCATCGGGCCGGGGCTCTACGTCGGGGGCCTGTTCGACCAGGCCGGGCAGACGGCGGCGGCTTCCATCGCGCGATGGGACGGCACAACGTGGTCGGCGCTGGCGGGCGGCGTGTCCGGGGTCGTGCGCGCGATGCGGGTGTTCGACGACGGAACGGGGCCGGCACTGTTCGTCGGCGGCGATTTCTCGGAAGCCGGAGGCGTCGTGACGGAGAACATCGCCCGGTGGGACGGTCAACAGTGGGCGGCCGTCGGCCAGGGCCTGCGTGGCGAGGACAGCAACCGTGACGTGTATACGCTGTCCGTGTTCGATGACGGTAGTGGCACCGGGCCTGCGCTCTACGCCGGGGGCACCTTCGGCCACCCGGCAAGTGTTCCAATGGGGCTCGCGCGGCTGGAGGGCGATCAGTGGCAGCCCGTCGGCGACGGCATCACGGGCTACGTGCTCTCGATGACGGTCTTCGACGATGGAGCCGGCGCCGGCCCGGCGCTGTTCCTCGGCGGCGAGTACTGCATCCTGCCTGACGATGACACAACCTGCGACCTCGCGCGATGGAACGGATCGACGTGGTCCAACATCCCGATGCCGGGATCCACCGTCTATGCGCTCGGGGTCTACGATGACGGCACGGGGTTCGGACCGCGTCTCTATGCGGGCGGGGTGCTGCAGAATTTCGCGGATCCAGCGCTCCACCACGTCGGTGCATGGGACGGCAAGACGTGGACGCCGCTGGCGTCGGGCGTGGGAGAGCCGAACAGCGCGGCAACAGGCGTGCTCGCTATGGCGGTGTTCGATGACGGCCTCGGCGACGGCAAAGCACTCTACATGGGAGGCGTGTTCGAGACGGCGGGAGACCTGGTGTCCCACAACATCGCCAGGTGGGGCGGCTGCTCACTATTTGTCCTGGGCGACCTTACGGGCGACGGTGTCGTCGATAGCGACGATCTCGACTCGTTGATCGAGACCTGGGGGCCGTGCCCGGAACCCTGTTCGCCCTGCCCGGCCGACCTCGACGGCGACTGCAACGTGGGCATCACTGATTTCCTGATCCTGCTCGCGAACTGGACGCCATGATCCAGTTCAGTGATCGCCACGCCCATGCCACACGGCGCGCGGCGATAACCCCACCGGGAGGTGCCGGATGAAGAACGTGATCTGTGCCGTGACCGTCCTGGTCGTCTCAACCACGCGGGCTGAAACTATCTTCGTCGATGACGATGCTCCGGTCGGTGGGGACGGGCTGAGCTGGACCACGGCTCATCGTTACCTCCAGGACGCTTTGAGCCACGCTACAAATGCCGGCGGGGCGGTGACCGAGATTCGCGTCGGACAGGGGATCTACACGGCCGATCGCGACGAGGCCAATCCGGATGGCCCTTCTGCGAGCAACTGCTGCGCCGGCCAGGACTCCCCAGGATGCGACGACGCCCGGTGCGCGGCCTTGGTCTGCGCGGTCCCGGCGCTCGCAATGTGTTGCACCATCCTGTGGAGCGACGTATGCGCATTCTGGGCGAACCAGTTGTGTGAAGACACGCCCTGCTTGCGCGATGCGACGTTTCGATTGGTGGACGGCGTACCGCTGCGGGGCGGCTATGCGGGGCTTGGTGCTCCGAACCCTGACGAGCGTGACCCCGAAGTGTACGAGACGATCCTGAGCGGCGATCTTCTGGGCAACGACGGACCTGGCCTCGAGAACAACGGCGAAAACACCTTCGGGATCGTGACCGCCGAAGATCTCACCAGCCCCGGCACCTTGGATGGTTTCACCATAACTGGAGGCAATGGTGACTCGCCCGGGCTTCTTCCAGGGCACCGAGGTGCAGGCGTATTCATCGCCGGCGGCAGCATCTTGGCGATTACCGACTGCACGATCGAGAACAACATGGCCCGTGAAGGTGCGGGTATCTGGGTCTCTGGTGCGAGTGAGGTCATTGTCGTGCATTGCGCACTGCGAAACAATACGGCGAGCGCGGGAGGTGGTGCGCTCTGGATCGCATTTGGAGGGGCGTCTCTGGAGCGATGTGTGATCGAGAACAATGTGGGCGGGAATTTTGGAGCGATCGTTGTCGGCGAGAACCGTTCGTTGCGGGCGACGGAGTGCCGGTTCCGAGACAACGTGGCCGAATTCTGGGGCGGTGCGATCTTCACCGCCGGCTCGGTAGTGCTCACGAACTGCCTGTTGGCCAGGAATGTGGTCAACCAGGCGGTATCGACTCACGGCACCGGAACGGGCGGGGCCATTCGAACCGCAGGTGGTGTAGCCGACCTCATGATGGCCGATTGCACGTTTGTGCAGAACAGTGTCCCGCTCCGGGGGGCGGCTATTTCGAACCACATAAGCTCAAAGCTGGACATGTTCAATTCGATTGTGTGGGGCAACGTCGCAGGGCAGGGAGACGTCGAGGATGCCCAGATTTATCACCCGAACCCCTCCCCTCTCGCGAGGTCCGTCAGATACAACTGTATTCAGGGCTCATTCAAGGGTATACGCAACATCGACGCCGACCCGCTGTTCGTCGATCCCGACAACGGCGACTTCCGGCTCTCGCCCGGCTCACCCTGCATCGATGCCGGGCACAACTGGGGCGTGCCGCCGGACACCGCCGACGCGGATGACGATGGTGATGTCCGAGAGTCGACCCCGTTGGACCTGGACGGCAACCCCCGCTTTGTCGACGACCCGGCCACCCGGGATACGGGTTGCGGCGTGCCGATTCCGTTTACTGTCGATATGGGCGCATACGAATTTCCGGGTAAAGCGGCTTCGAATGCGATTTTTCTCGGCGACCTCGACGCGGACCGTGTGGTGGGCATCGTCGACTTCCTGGCCGTGCTCGCCAACTGGGGTCCGAACGACCTGTGCGTCCTCGCCGATCTCGACTTTGATGGCGCCGTCGGACTCCTGGACCTGCAGATCCTGTTGGAGAACTGGACCGTGTCAGTCAAGAGGGGCGTGAATAAATGGAAGCCTTCAGGACGGGCGAGTGAATGACCGGCCATCCGGACGCTCACGCATCTTCCCATGGGTTGATGAGCATGGCTCCGGTCTCGCCAAAATCGCCGGCGTTGCGTGTCATGATGTGCAGGCCGTGGCGGATGCCTGTCGCTGCGATGAGTCCATCCGCGGCGCCGATCGTTTTGCCGCGCTCCCGGGTGGCGGCGGTGACCTCGCCCCAGATCCGTGCGGTCTCCGCATCAACGGACAGGATGCGTTCGCCGTATTCCTGCTCGAGCGTCAGAACCCAGGCGCCCAGCACCTGCTTTTTCTTTCCGGAAGGAAGCCGGGCCACGCCTTTGGTCAACTCTCCCAGTGTGATGACGCTCATGAAGAGGTCCTGGGTTCGCATCGACATCACGCGCGCGCGGACGCGTGTCCTGCCCGCGCTTCGCTGCAACTCGGAGAGTACACACGTGTCGAGCAGGACCCTCAAAGGCTGACGTCCCGCATCGGCGACGTGTCACGCTCGAGATCCAGTCCGTCCATGTCCGGAGCGTTCAGCAGGAAGTCCTTGAAGCTGACGCGGGTGCCCGCGAGTCGCTGGTAGTCCTTCTCAGACAAGACGACGACGGCGTCTTTTCGCCGCAGGACCCGCTGGGGGCCCTCGGCGAGGGCGCGTCTCACGACCTCGCTGAACTTGTTCTTGGCGTCTGCGAGATTCCAGTCCATCATGGTCTCCAATAGACTCTAGATCATCTAGCTTATTATCGACTACAGATGCCGTCAGGTCAAGGCGCCGGCATGATTCGTGCCTCCGTGCCTTGCTACTCTTGGACCGTGCCCGTCTCCATCCGGCTCAACGATCCAACGGCCGTGCGTGACCTCTTCGACCGCGCGGCCGAGGCGCTGCGCTCGTCGCCGTACCGTCGCGGCTCAGCGGTCAATCTTCCCGGGCGCGGCCGGCTCCTGGTCACCGGCGACCTGCACGACAACCCCGAGCACCTCCGGAAGATCGTCCGGCTCGCGGGCCTGGGGGAATCCGATGACCACCACGTCATCCTGCACGAGATCATTCACGGGGAGGTCCTCGTCAACGGCGTGGACCTGAGCCACCGGATGCTGGCCCGGGTCGCCCAGCTTGTCGTGGACCACCCCCGGCAGGTGCATGTCCTGCCGGGCAACCACGAACTGGCGCAGATGACGGGCCGGCGGGTCTCCAAGGGTGCCGGCGACGACGTCGCGCTGTTCAACGGCGGGCTCCAGTTTGCCTTCGGGGACGCGTGGGAGGGCGTGTCGGAGGCAATCGCCCGCTTCATCCGGGCGATGCCACTGGCGGCCCGCAGTGAATCGGGGCTGTTCTGCGCACATTCACTGCCTGCCCCCAGGATGCTGGATGCGTTCGACCCCGGAATACTGGATCGCGAACTGACCGACCGGGACTATCGGCCGCCGGACGGCTCGGCGTACCTGCTGGTGTGGGGGCGCGGCTGGGGCGAGCGCGAAGTGAACGTGCTCGCCGCCGAATGGAACACGGTGCTGTTCTGTCTTGGTCACGAGCGCGCAGACAACGGCATCCTCATGCGCGGCCCGCGGGCGATCATTCTCAACAGCGATCACGAGATGGCCACCGTGGTCCCGCTGGACCTGGCGGATCTTCCGTCAGCCGAAGGCGCCATGCACATGGCGGTGCGTCTTGGCGGTGTGGGCGATGTGCCGCCGACGAGCGACCCGCGATGAGCGGGCCGCAGGTGCTCCTGGCGATCGAGGCGTCCCAGCGACGCGGCGGCGTCGCGGTGCGCGACCGCGACGGCCGCGATCACGTCGAGTTGCTCGGCGCCGAGTCACGGCACGACGATGACCTGCTCGCCGCCATCGACCGGCTCTACGCCCGGCTGAGGCTCGTGCCGTCAGACACCCGCGCGATCGGCGTGTCCACGGGGCCGGGCGGCTTTACCGGACTGCGCATTGCCATCGCTACGGCCAAGATGCTCGCTGAGTCCCTCGGCGCATGCCTGGTCGCGGTGCCGACGTCGCTGGTCGTTGCCGAGAGCCGGCAGGGGCCGGGACCGATCATCGTGGCCCTGTCGTCCAAGCAGGACCGGGTGTGGGCGACGCACCTGGAGCAGTCCGGGGCCGCCCGCAGCTGGACGATCGTCGGCCAAGGCAGCCTCACTGACGCCGCCGCGGTTCGCCTCGAAGGGATCGCGGCGCTTCTGGGCGACCGGTACCTTCCGGAGGTCCTTCGAACGCGATGCCGCGAAGCAGGTATCGCCGTCGTCGAGCCGGTCTTCAGCCCGCTGGCGTGTCTTGCCGTGGCGGGCCGTCTGCTGGCCGAGGGCCGCACGACCGATCCCCTGGAGCTCGCCCCGGAATACTCCAGACCCCCGGCGGCCGTCGTCAAGACCGATATCGCCGCCGGCGGGTAAGGCTGGTCGCCTGTATGTGACCTTTGCGTCAGTTGAACGGGAGCCCCACGTTTCCCGTGTCCGGCGGGCTTCAACTCAGACCCGAACCGGCCGATGACAAGGCGGGTAATATAGGGGGTGCGGAGGAACTGGTCCGCCCCTCGCTGCGCCGAACACAAACAGTGAGGCAGGCCATGGTCAAGGGGAACGGGGCCGACTACTGGGCGAGCAAGCAGGTCTTCACGACCGGTGAAGCCGCGGAAATCTGCAAGGTCTCCCAACAGACGATTATCAGGTGCTTCGACAGCGGACGGCTGAACGGATTCCGGGTACCGGGTTCCAAGTTCCGTCGGATACCGCGTATCGAGTTGTTGCGGTTCATGAGAACCAACGACATCCCGACCGACCTACTGGAGAGCACGCGGAAGCGGATACTGGTCGTCGATGACGATGACCAGATCGTTGACCTCTTCGTGGACGTGCTTGGGCGCGATGATCGCTTCGAGGTCAAGACCGCACAGACCGGGTACGACGCCGGGCTGCTCACCGAGCAGTTCAAGCCGCACCTGATCCTGCTGGACTACATGCTGCCGGACATCAACGGCAACCTCGTCTGTGACCGGATTCGCGCCAACCCCGACTTCCTCAGGACGAAGATCATCATCGTCTCCGGAGTGGTCAAGCGCGAGGAGATCGACGAGCTGCTTCAGAGCGGCGCGGACGACTTCGTGAAGAAGCCGTTCAACATCAGCGAGCTCGTCGATCGGATGGCAACATTGCTCAACGTGTGAGCGCGCGTGGCTGGTGGGCGCATGGAGGGCGATCGAGGGGGGCCGGTGACGCACCAGCAGAGTCAGCAAGTGCGCCGTGTGGAGCTGATCCTGCAGCAACTCGAGGAGTTGCCGACGCTCAGCGCGGTGGTGGTGCGCCTGCTCGACCTGACGACCTCCGAGACGTCTGACGCGCGCGACGTCATCGAGGCGGTCGCGTCGGATCCGGCGTTGTCCAGCAAGGTGCTCAAGCTCTGCCGGTGCCACTCGCGCGGGCGGGCCTCCATCGTGAAGAGCATCGACCGGGCCGTCGTGCTGCTTGGCTTCGAGGCGGTTCGCAGCGCGGTGCTGTCCGTGCAGGTTATCGAGCTCTTCGACGGCATTCCCAGCGCCGGTGGCGAGATGCGCGAGGGGCAGTCGATCTTCGATCGGAAGATGTTCTGGAAGCACTGCATGGCGGTCGGCATCGTCTGCGAGCAGATCGTCGAGGGGACGAGCCTGCGGGGTCGAATGTCCACGGGAGAGGCGTACGTGGCGGGACTGTTGCACGACCTGGGGCAGCTCGTGCTGCACCTGATCATGCCGGCAAGTTACGATCGGGTCATCGAGCTTGCCGAATCGCAGGGTGTGCCGCTCGATCAGGCCTGCCGGCGCACCATCGGCATCGACACCCACACGGCGGGCAAGCGGCTCGCCGAGCACTGGCACCTGCCCAACTCGCTCGCTGACGTGCTGTGGCTCCACGGTCAGCCGTTCGCCTCGCTGCCGGACCTGCCGCACCGCGAGATGATCGAGCTCGTGTCGCTCGCCGATGCGATCGTGCGGCGGCAGCACATCACCACGGTGGGTCACACGCCGCGCGGTGAGGACCTGCCGGTGATGTGCGGGCACCTGGACATCGATCCCGCAATCATCGAGCAGGTCGAAGCGACACTGCACGACAAGGTCAGTGCCCGGTCCGCCGACATGGGCCTTGATGTCGAAACCAGCACCGACATGCTGCTGCGATCGGTGAGCCGGGCCAACGAGGTTCTCGGACGCGTCAACGCCGGGATACGAAAGCGCGCCGTGAATGCCGAAGCCCAGGCCAACGTCCTCCGGGCGATCTCGGAGTTCCACGCCTCGGCGATGCCCAGCGGTTCGGTCGTCTCGGTCCTCGGGAAGGTCGTCGAGTCGGCCGCGAGCACCTTCACCGACGGGTTCTTCGGCATGCTGTACCAGGGGCGGGCCGAGGAACCCTGGCAGATCTTCCAGTTCGCGACCGACGGTCGGGTCTTGCGCAGCGATCTTATCGCCCGGCCGTTTGCGCCCAAGAGCGTCGACGAACTGGGTGACGACATGCAGGTCTCCATGCAGGCGCTCGGTCTGCTGCCGTGGTTCAGCGACTTCCTCGCGGACGCGCGGAACATGCGCGACGTCCGGCTCCTGGCGCTGAAGTGCGGCTGGGGCGTGAGCGCCGTGCTGTTTCACGAGCTTCCGCTGGACGGCCGGATGGATCGGCTGCACCTGGAGGCCCTGAGCAGAACGTGGGGCGCCGCCATTGCCGCCGCGGCCCAGCACCAGGGCGCCAAGCGGCTCGGCGAGGAGTTGGCGGACACGAACAGGATGCTGATGGAGGCGCAGGACGAGCTCACCCGGAGCAAGGCACTGACCGCCCTCGGCGAGATCGCCGCCGGTGCCGCCCACGAGATGAACAATCCGCTGGCGATCATTTCCGGGCGGTCGCAGTTGCTGGCACAGCGCCTGGAGGACCCGGAGCTCAAGCCGATGGCCGAACAGATCGTCGAGCGCACCCATGAACTCAGCGACATGATCACGGCACTGCGTTCCTTCGCGGAACCGGCGACTCCCGTTCGCCGCCAGGTCGCTATCGCCAGACTACTGGCGGAGGTGGTTGACCGAAACAATCAAGAAGGTGAAGAAAACAATCGGGTGAAACTGTTCGTGGACGGAGAACCGTCCCAGGTGTACCTCGATCCGGAACAGATTGCCCGAGCGGTACACGAGTTGGTTCGTAACGGCTTGGAGGCCGCGGCTTCCGCGCAGGTCGAAGTGCACGTTCACATCGACGGCCCGGATGACCGATTGATTATCAAGGTGAGGGACGACGGGCCTGGGCTCAGCGACCATGCGTTGACGCACGCGTTCGAGCCGTTCTTCAGCGAGAAACCCGCCGGGCGCCAACGGGGGCTCGGGCTCGCCGTGGCGCGACAGTTGGTCGAAGCACACAGCGGGCGAATCACGTTGGAGAACGGTCCGGAGCACGGAGCCGTGGCGACGATTCGGCTCATCGCCTGCCAGGATCGGCAGGAACGCAGCGTCGCGTGACGCGACATCGGCTCGTCGGAGTTCGCGTGTTGGACCAGGGGAAGGAGAAGGCATCCGATGGACCACTTGGATCGGGAAATCGCGGAGGCCTTCACCGAGCAGTCGACGCACCAGGGGCCGGGCCGCATCCTCGTGGTCGGCGGATCCCCCCGCATGCAATCGGAACTGGCCGCACGACTGGCCGAACGCCATCATCACAGTGAGTGTGTCGCCGGCGTCGAAGCGGGCCGGGCGGCGTTGACGCGGCAGGACTATGACCTCGTCCTGCTGTGCACCTCTGTTCCGGACGGCAGCGGCCTCACGCTCGCCCGGATGCTGCAGCAGTCCGCACCGTCCACGAAGACGATCGTGCTGAGTTCGGGCGAGTCGTTCGAGCAGGCCGTCGAGGCAATGCGGTGCGGGGTCGTCGACCTCGTCGAGGCAACGACACCCCTGGACGAACTGGTGGACCGGATCGAAGCGGCCCTGACGGCATCACGCGCCGACGGGCAACGCGAACAGCGGCTCGCGCAGCTCAAGGTTGTCTGCAAGAAGCTCGTCACCGCCCGCGAAGAGGTGTCCGAACACCTCGACCAGCTCTGCAAGGACCTGGTCGCCGCCTACGAGGACGTCTCGGAGCAGATGAACGAGGTGGCGATGGCCGCCGAGTTCCGGACGCTGCTGCGGCAGGAACTGGACGTCGAGGATCTTCTCCGCACGGCCCTGGAATACATGTTGACCAAGACCGGCCCCACCAACGCCGCGGTCTTCCTGCCCGGCACGGGCACGGACTTCGAGCTTGGCGCCTACGTCAACTACGACTGCCCGCGCGAGACGATCACCGTACTGCTGAACCATCTCTGCCGGACCGTCTGCCCGCAGATGACCGAGGAGACGGAGATCGTCTGCTTCGACGATGCCGCCGAGTTCGCCGAGTGGGTCGGCGCCGATGCCGGATTTCTCGGTGGATGCAAGGTCGTCGCGTTCTCGTGCATGCACGAGGGCCGGTGCAGGGCGGTGATGGTGCTGTTCCGCAGCAAGGACGAGCCGTTCGACGAGGCGCTTGTCACCTCGATCGAGATCCTGCGGGCGATCTTCGCCGAACAGGTGGACCACGTCATCAAGGTGCACCATCGTGCCAACCCCTCCTGGCCGAAGGACCCGCTCGAGGACGACGAGTTCGAGGCCGGCGACTACGACGACTACGGTTTCGGCGGGCTCGTGGCGTAAGGAAGAAGAAAATAGACCGGGAGTATTTTTTCGCGACCAGCAACCCGCGATTTCTCAGCATCTACTGCCGCGAAAAATTACTCCCGGTCTATTTTCTTCGCTACTGAGGATGCGCTAGCCGCGATCGACCAGGCGCACGTGGTCGCGGCCGAGCATCCGTTGCAGGCGGTCGACGAGGTTGCGATCGGCGACGACCTTGAGCCGGTTCGGGCGCAGTGTCACCAGCCGGCCGCCATTGTGCACACGCAGCAGGACCTCGACGGACCTGTCGCCGTTGCCGGCTTTCGAGCCGCGCAGTGTCGCCTCGAGCCTGGTCATCAGGTCGCGGATCGGCTCGCCGCCGGGTTCGTCGACAAGGTCCAGCTCGATCCACCCCGCGAGGTGGTGCTGGACCTGGTCGATCGGGATCACCTCGTCAACGATGATGTTGGGCTCACCCCGGCTGTGGTCCACCCGCCCCACCACGGCGACGATCTCGTCGTTGACGACGAACTGGGCGAACTTCTTGTACGGGTCGGTGAACAGGACCACGTCCACGGACCCGGACTTGTCAGTGAAGCCGGCGATCGCCATCTTCTGCCCGGCGCTGCGACCGTTGCGGACGATCCGCGTGCGGACCTGCGCGAACATGCCGCCAAGCCGGACGACCGTCTTGTCCTTCTGTTCGCGGGCGGTCCTGACGTCGTGCGTGCAGAAACGGCCGAGCGTCTCCTCGAAGAGATCCAGCGGGTGACCGGAGACGTGGAAGCCGAGCGCGTCCTTCTCGAAGTTCAGTGTCTGCATGCGGTCCCACGGCGGCACGCCCGGCAGCGGCCGGCTGGTCTCGGTCGTCTCAGTGGTCTCAGCGGTCATGGGCGACGACGGCACGTTGAAGAAGTTCATCTGGCCGCTGCGGCGATCGTCGTCGGCCGCCTGACCGGCGCTGATGGCGTCCGCGATGGCCGTGAAAGCGGCCGATCGCCGGTGGAGGTCATGGACCGAGTCGAACGCGCCTGACTTGACAAGAGCCTCGATCGAGGCCTTGTTGACGCTGCGGAGATCGACCCGCTCGCAGAAGTCGAAGATCGACCTGAACGGCCCGTTGTCGCATCGTTGCTTGATGATTGCGGTGATGGCGGCGGCGCTTACGCCGCGGATGGCGGTGAGACCGAACCGCACGTGTCCGTGGCACGCATCGCGTTGCTCGTCCGGTGAGAAGACGACGGTGAAGCCGGCTTCGGAGAGGTTGATGTCCGGCGGCTTCACCTCGACGCCGACGTGGGGATGGTCCGCCGTGTGATCCGGGAAGATCGTGTTGCGGCAGTTCTCCAGGTACGTCACCCAGTCTTCGACCTTGCGGGCGCCGCTCTCGTAGGTGAGCACCGCCGCCATGTACTGGTTGGGGAAGTACGTCTTGAGGTAGGCCGTCTGGTACGCAACGATGGCGTAGCCGGTGGAGTGACTGCGGTTGAAGCCGTAGCCCGCGAACTTGAGGATCAGTTCGTACAGGTCGTCGGCGTGCGTGCGGGAGAGGCCCTTGCCCAGGGCGCCCTCGATGAACTTCGACCGCTCGGAGTCGATCAATGCCCGGTTCTTCTTGCTGATGGCCTTGATGAGCGTGTATGCGCGGCGCAGCGGGATGTCGCCGAGGCCGTGCAGGATCTGCATGACCTGCTCCTGGTACACCATGATCCCGTGCGTGTCGGCGGTGAACTTGTCGACGATCGGGTGAACCTTCGGGACAGGCTGTTTCCCGTGCTTGCGCATCGTGTACTCGGGGATCAGCGCCATCGGCCCCGGCCGGAACAGCGCGTTGGCGGCGATCAGATCGCCGATCCGATCGGGCTTGAGGTCCTTGAGCAGGCGGCGCATGCCGCCGGATTCGAACTGGAACACGCCCGCCGTGTCGGCCCGCCGGAACAGGTCGAAGACCCGCTGGTCCTCGAGGGTCAGCCGATCGAGATCCAGCGGGTGCGGTCCGCCGTCGTCGGGTCTCCTGCCGACGGTGCGCCAGACCGTCTCATCGGGCAGCGTCTGCTTGACGAGCGTTCTCGCCAGCTCCAGCGTGGAGAGTGTGCGCAGACCCAGGAAGTCCATCTTGAGCAGGCCCATTTTCTCGCAGGTGGGCCCGTCCCACTGGGTGACGACGTCGTCACTTCCCGACGCCCGGTACAGCGGGACGATGTTCTCCAGCGGCTGCGTGGCGATGACCACGCCCGCGGCGTGGACGCCCGCGTGCCGGGCGTTGCCCTCCAGGGCACGCGCCGTGTCGACGATGCGGCGGACCAGCGGGTTGTTCTCGTACTCGGCCTTGAAGTCCGGCTCCTTCTCCAGCGCCGCCTCGATCGTGATGTTCAGCTCGGCGGGCACGAGGCTGGAGAGCTTCTGCCCCTCGCCGGGGGAGAGCCCCAGCACGCGCGCCACGTCCTTGATCGCCGCGCGGGCCTTGAGGCGGCCGAACGTGATGATCTGGGCGACGTGGCCGTACTTCTTCCGGACGTAGTCGATGAGCTCGGCACGGCCGTCCTGGCACATGTCGATGTCGATGTCGGGGTACTCGCTGCGGTCCGGATCGGTGAAACGCTCGAAGAGCAGACCGTAGCGGACGGGGCACGCGCCGGAGAGGCCCAGCACGTAGCCGACCATGGTGCCGACGCCGGAGCCGCGGGCCGCCGCCGGGATGCCGCGGCGCCGCGCCTCGTTGACGAAGTCCCATACGATCAGGAAGTACGCCGAGATCCGCTTGTCCGAGAGAATCCGCAGCTCGCGATCGAGACGCTGCCGGACTTCGTCGGCGACCTCTTCGCCGTAGCGCCAGATCATTCCGTACCCGCAGAGGTCGCGTAATGCCTCATCGCACTGCCGGGCGAGCTCGTCGAGCGACGTGTCGTCGTGCAGCGCGTCGAAGGGAAGCAGCTCGTAGCGGTTGCAGCAGCCGGTGAACCACTCGGTGGAGCCGACCGCCGCGTCGCCGGGGCTGCCGGCGGGTGCGTCGGTCTTGTGGATCTTCACGATCGGGAAGTGGTTCGTCGCGCAGTGCAGGTCGACGCGGCAGCGGTCGGCGATCCGGACGGTATTGGTGATCGCCTCCGGGACGTCGGCGAACAGCTCGGCCATCTGGCCCGGTGACTTGAGGTACAGCTCCGGCGAGTAGTGCAGCCGCGACGGGTCGTCCTTGGTGCGGCCCATCGAGATGCAGCACAGGCTGTCGTGGATGTCGTGGTCGGACGAGAGCAGGAAGTGGGTGTCGTTGTCGGCGACGACGGGAAGATTCAGTTCCGCGGCAAGCCGTTGCACGAGCGGGTTGATCCGGTCCTGCTCCGGCACGTTGTGTCGCTGCAGCTCCAGGTAGAAACACGGTTCGCCCCGGGGGTTCGGTGCGAAGGTCGCGGCGTGCCAGCGGGCTTCTTCGCACGCGGCCTGGAAGTGCGCGTCGTTCCCGGTGGCGGCGTGTTGCGTGAGGTGGTACGCGATGGAACTGCCGAGATGGCCGTTGATGGCGATGAGCCCGTCCGACCACTGCGCCAGGGTCTCCTTGTCCATCCGCGGCCGGTAGTAGAACCCCTTGAGATATGCGTCGGAGCTGAGCTTGACGAGGTTCGCCCAGCCGGTGTCGTTCTCCGCGAGCAGCACCAGGTGAAAACCGCCGTCGGCATGGCCGGTGGTGGTCCGGTCGAGGCGACTGGCGGGCGCGACGTACGCTTCGATGCCGAGGATGGGCCGGATCCCGGCGGCGACGGCCTTGGTGTAGAACTCGATCGCGCCGTGAAGGTTGCCGTGATCGGTGACGGCCACGGCGTCCATCCCAAGCTCCTTGACCCGCTCCAGCAGCCGGTCAATGCGGTTGGCACCGTCCAGCAGCGAGTACTCGGTGTGAAGGTGAAGATGGACGAATCCGGGTTGTTCCATATCGTGTGGTCCGGCGGATCCGAGTCCATATATATATGGAGTTCGACCGGGGTCGGGTGGTCCGGGGGCTCCGGGGGAGTTCGTGCAGGATACCGCCGCGCGGCGGCCTCGTTCAAGCATTTGACAGCTTGCCAAGCCTTAAAACCGTCAGCATGGCTCAATGGCCGTACCGAATAGGATCAGGTATGGATCCGGTGGTTCAGATTCGTGTGACAGGTGGCGGTGCCGGGGGTGCGTCCGGACCGGGGCCGGGCCGGGTACCTGCCCGGCCGGGCAGGGCCGCAAGGCTCGCGGTGATCACGTTCCTGGTGATCGTCGGTCTGCCGCTGGCGATCCTCGTCGGCATGGCGGTTGCCGCGGCCGTCCTGGTGTTCAGTGGCCTCACCCTGCTGGGCGCGGCCCGGCGTCGCCTGGCGTCGTTTCTGCCCGGCGGCGACGGCCGGTCCAACGTTCGCGTCATCCAGCGCGACGAGTAAGAGCCTCGGTCAGGTCGTTTCCCGCTGCACCAGCTCGAGCCAGGCGTCGCGCAGCCGGGAGGTCATCGTGCCGACCAGGCCGTCGCCGATGGTGTTCTTCTCCACCGCCACCACCGGCAGGACGCCCCAGCTGGAGTTCGTCAGGAAGACCTCGTCGGCTGACAGGAGCTGGTCGATGTCCAACGTGCACCGGCGCGTTTCGAGGCCCATCGCGAGACACAACTCCAGGATCGCTGCCCGCGTGATCCCCGGCAGCACGGTGGGGCCGACCGCGTCGGCAGGCTCCTCGCCGCGGGCGCATGGCGTCGCCAGCACCCCGTCGAGCACCACGAACACGTTGCTCACCGAGCCGCCGGCAAGGTGATTGGTGACGGTGAACCACAGTGATTCGCCCGCCTTGTTCGCCGCCGCGTGCTGGAGGGCGTGGATCCGCGGCCAGTAGTTCAGCGTCTTGTGCCCGGCCATGGGCGACCTGGGGTTCAGCCGGCCCTCGGCGATCGTCACCATGACGCCATCCTCGAAGAACGCATCGGGATAGACCGTCGGCGGCTGGGCGTCGATCAGGATCGTGGGATCGATGCGGCGGCGCTGCAGTGCGGCGGTGAGGCCGAGATCGCCGCCGGTGACGGTCAACCGGACGCGAGCCTCGTCGAGTTCGTTGTGCTCGACGGCCATTTGCATGGCCTTGGCCAGCGGCTCGATCCGCAGGACGTCGCTCAGCAGAAGCGCCTCGGCGGACTCCACCAGCCGGCGCGCATGCGCGGCGGCGCGGAAGACCGTCCCGTTGCGGGCTGCGCACGTCTCGAACAGGCCGATCCCGTGTTGAAGTCCGGCATCAAAGGCCGAGACCAGCGCTGCATCGCGCGTGACGAACTTCCCGTTGAGCCAGATCTGCATGGTCGGTGTCGGCGGTCCTGACTACCTCGGCGGCGGTGTCCGGAAGCCGATGATAGCGATCTCCGCCCAGGTACCCTGGTGCCGGATTCGCAGGCCCAACACCACCGTGCCGTCGACGTGAAGCGTCGCCGTGTGCGTTGCCCGGGCGGCCGTCGTCGGTGCCGTGAACGTGTCACCTTCGACGACCTCGATCGAGACTCGCGGCGGCCCGCCGTCGGATCGGTCGACGATCTCCCGAAGCCGTGCGACCACCCGCCCGCGCACCAGTTGGTCGGTGGCGGCGAGCCGCGCGGCCGGGTCACGCCCGTTGAGGGCGTCGTCCAGGATCATTGCGACCAGGTTGCGGACCTCGTGTTGCCGCCGGGCGGCGTCGTGCGTGCTCCACCAGCCCAGACCCCCGGCGACCACGAGGATCGCCAGCGGCATGATCAGACGGCGGGGCCAGGGGTTGGTGCGTTGCACGGAGCATTATTGGCGCCGCTCTACGGCGCCGACGGGTCGGCGTACAGCACGTAGGTGCTCGTGGAGTCGAATGGCCGATCGAGCGCCATCGCGATCGTGACGGTGAACGGATACGGCACCTGCGGCCGGGCATTGTTCACCTGGATGATCTCGCCGCCGACCTGGCTGCCGGCTTCGTCGAAGAATGTCAGGGCGATGCCGATGTCGCGGACCTCTTCAGCAGCGTTCATGACGCTGCCGGAGATCGTCATCGACGAGAAGTCGATCACGTTGGCGCGGTGGTGCGGGTAGACCCGGACGAAGTGACCGCCGGTCAGTACGTTGTAGTCGTACCGTGCGGGCGTGCCGGTGTATGTCTTGTAGTTGAAGGCAGCGTTGCTGAGATACACCTCGAACCCCAGCGGTGAGAAGCCCGCCTTGCGGAATTCCTCCACACGGTGCTGCTCGGACTCCCGCTTGGCGCGGCGGGCCATGTAGTCCTGCCGTTGGGCAGTTCTCGCCGCGTGGCGGGCCTCGTGCTGCGAGCGGGCCTCGTCGACACGCTGCCGCTGCGCGTCGCGCCGGGCGGCGGCCTGGAACGCATGGTACTGCTCGAAGTCCCGACCGAGTTCGTGGTGGTCCTGGATGAACCGGCGCAGCTCATCGCGCTCGCGCTGCCAGACGGCCGCTTCCATCTTCGACTCGGCCAGCGCGTTGCGCAGCGCATCCACCGTACTCTGCAGGTCCTCGATCTGTTGCAGCAGCGCGTCGATGGGGTGCATCGGTCCGGCCGGGGGTTCGGTCGCGTTCTGGGCAGGGGCCACCGATGCCGGCAGCATGGCGAGCGTGACGATGATGGTCCGGGCGTGAGATCGCCGGGTGCGCGTCATGTGAGTGATGCCTGTCATGGAGATGCCTCCGGTCGCGGCGCACCAATCGCGCCACACACCTCTGACGGTGTCGCGGCCGGGATCCGTCGCAAAGTCATGCGTCGGGGCCGAGTATTTCTCGCAGGTCGCGAGCCCGCTCGATGAGCCTCTCGCGGTCATCATCGACGGGCTGCATGACGTAGTGCCACTCGATGCGGCTCGTGAGGGTGCCTGGGACAGCCTCGGCGATGAGGTCCAGCCCCACCGTGTCCCACCACGGGGCCTTGGCCTTGCCCGAGGTCATCATCGGCTCGTACCCATCGCGCTCCAGCCGGACGTCGTAGGTCCCGTAGTGGTCGAAATCGACCTCCACGGGCGTCCGTCCGACCTCCCGGTCGTTCAGCCACAACAGGGCCCCGGACGGCTCGGTGGTGATCGCGAGCGTCCGCCGGATGCATCCGGTGGAACTCCAGACCACCCCGGCCAGCAGGGCGAAGACCCCGATCCGAGAGAGATGCCACCGGGTCATGGCGTCATAGTAACGTCCACGGGAAAAACCGAGGCGACCCCCGCTATGCGCGTTTTCGATCGGCGGGCGAATCGTCGAACTCGTCGCCGCGGAAGGTCGAGGCGAGGTAGGCGTCGCGCACCACCGGATCGTTGATGATCACGCGCGGCGTACCCTCGCTGAGGTTCTTGCCGTCGTGGATGATGTAGGCGCGGTCGCAGATCCGCAGGGTCTGCTGCACGTTGTGGTCGGTGATGAGTATGGAGATCCCGTCGTCGACCAGCCGCCTGACCTCGCGCTGGAGTTCCTCCACGCTGTGCGGATCGACCCCGGCGAACGGTTCATCGAGCAGCAGCAGCTTCGGTCGGGTGATCAGCGCCCGGGCGATCTCCAGCCGGCGCCGCTCGCCCCCGGAGCACGTGCGTGCGAGGTCGAGCGACTTGTGTACCAGGCCGAACTGCTCCAGGAGCTGCTTTGCCCGTGCCACGCGCTGGGCCTTGGAGAGCTTGAGCGTCTCCAGGATCGCCAGCAGGTTGTCTTCGACGGTGAGCCGCTGGAACACGCTCGGCTCCTGGCTGAGGTAGCCCATGCCGGCCTGGGCGTGCCGGTACATCGGCTGCGTCGTGACGTCGTGCTCAGCGAACACGATCGTGCCGGCCTCCGGCGTGATCATGCCGATGATCATCCGGAAGGTCGTGGTCTTGCCCGCACCGTTGCGGCCGAGCAGACCGACGATCTCGCCGGGGTCCACCGCCAGGCATACCTGGTCGACGACCGTGCGGCCGTCGTAGCTCTTGACGAGATCCCGGACGGTGAGCAGCGACACGGCCGTCAGTATACCGGCGGTGGGAGAAAATAGACCGGGACTAATTTCCAGCCGGTCGCCTACTGCAACGCCGCGACGGCAGCCTGGAAATTAGTCCCGGTCTATTTTCTCCTCGACCGTGCCACAACTATTTCAGAAACCGGATCGTCATCGGGTATCGGAAGAACTCGCCGCGGCCGGCCGACACGGCACCGCGGACGAGGTTGACCACTCCGACGATGTACAACACCGGAAGCGCGATGATCCCGATGAGCGTCAGGATCGCCACGATGTGATACAGCACGAACGAGAGTATCGCGTTGAGCATCTCGCGCCCGTGATCGTCGACGAAGGGCGACTCGTCCTTGCGGATCAGCCAGAGCACCAGCGGCGCCAGGATCGCGGGGCCGAACAGGAACGCCACGAGCGGAGAAAGATGGATGGCGATCCCGAAGTGGCGGTCGGTATCGCTGCGGGATCTCGCGCCGGGTTCGGCGTACGAACCGGCTTCGGCAGCCTCGGCATTCATCGCGACGCTCATGACGGGCCTCCTCTACGCCCTTCTTGGGAGTTCCGGGAGGCGGATTGCAGCCCCGCTATTCCTCCGCAGCCGCTGTCTCGGCGGTGGGCTGCCCGCTTTCGGCCTTGACCGGGCGGGCCTCATCGTCCCAGTCGTCGGGGTGCAGCCGGCTCGCGATGGCCCCGATGATCAGGTTCAGGTCGCGGAACTTGTAGTCGTCGAGCTTGATTCGAGTGCCGTCGGTGTGCACGACCCAGGCGATCGACTTGGCCATCCACCGGCCCATATCGATGTCCGCGATCCGGGGCCGGGTCCAGCTGCCCTTCGGCGTGTGCAGCGTTCCCTCGTCGTCCAGGCGGTACACGCGCCGCCTCGCGGCGAAGTACATCCACAGGTAGTACGGCACGCACGGGAGGCACAGCATGAACGCCCACTGCGTGAGCCGATCGTACTTGCCGGGCGCGGTCACTTCGTCGAGTTGCTCGATCGCCACCCCCGTCTGCTCGAAGGCCGCGTTCGCCTCGGGATACTCCTGCTCGGTCAGCGGCAGGTGCCGTTCGGCGACCAGCCCGTTGCGAATGATGGCAAGCAGCGAGATCCACCACAGATCGTCGCTGGCCTGCAGCTTCTCGCGGACGGCCTTCACGGCCTCCTCAAAATCCGCCGCCGTTGCTATGGGATCGCTGCCCGTCCGGCCGAGCTCGCGCTTCATGACGGCGTCCATTTCGGCGAGGACCATGGCGTGGGCCGCCTCGGCCTCCGGCGTGAGCCGGCCGCGCGATTGTTCGGTGGTCAGCGCGTCCCTGCTGGTCTGAATCAACTGCAGACGCGCGGACAGTTCCTGGTCGCGCGGAATGGCGATGACGTAGTCCCAGACGCCCCACACGCCGAAGACCAGGCACACCACCGCGATGATGATCATCCGCCAGGCGTACCCGCGCGAGACCCGTACTTCGATGGCCATGATGTTCCTTCGGTGTGAGAGAGATCTTTCCATCGGTCGCGGGCTGCCGGCCGTCCGGCGGGCCCCCGCAGCGTGCCAAACCCTCCGGGGCTCTCCTCTCTACGCGTAGAAGCAAGGTTCGTTCGGAAAGGCATGGATCGGGGGGCGTCTTAGAGCGGGTTCACTCCATCTGTAGCGTTCTGAGCACGATCATCTCCGCTGTGGTGACGTCGCCGAATCTCGGAATATCAGGAATATGCCGTCGATCCGGCGGCGCCGCCACAGCGAAGAGCATCGCACTCAGAACGCTACACCTGGAGTGAACCCGCTCTAATCCGCCATTGCCCGAAGCAACGTCCGATTCTCGCCCCACAGGGTCGCTGTCGCGGGTGGGGCAGGTGCATGGAATGGATCCGGCCCGGCCCGTGTCAGGAAAGACGGCAACGTACCAACAGGGAGATCCACCATGGCCGCCAGTCAATCACGTTGTGTCCGCCGAGAGTTCACGCCGGTGCTGGTGGGTCTGTGTGCCGCCATCACCCTGCCGGCCGGATGCAGCACCGACGCCCGGACCGGTGCTCTGCTCGGCGCCGGGATCGGCGCCCTCGCCGGCCAGGCGATCGGCGGCGACACC
>JADFOJ010000065.1 GCA_022562915.1 Planctomycetota bacterium
GCCCAGATCCGCCAGCTCGGCGTCGCCGAATCTCGACGTATCTCCGGATATGCCTTCGCTCCGGCTCCTTGATCTGACGAATCTGGTCGCGCTCTCGCCATCGAAGCACTTCTTCAACGGGCTGCTACGTCACGGTCGCCAGCAGGGTGACACCGCCCTTGACCCGGTCACCTTCACTGACGTGGATCCCGGCAACGATCTCCCGCGGCAGGATCAACTCCGTGCTCGAGCCGAACTTGATCATGCCGTATCGGCGCCCCTGGTCGAGCCGATCGCCGGGTTGGAGATCGCAGACGATGCGCCGAGCGAGCTTGCCTGCAATCTGCCGGATCCCGATGGTCCGGCCGCCTTGGACCTCGACCGTGACGAGTTGGCTCTCGTTCTCCAGCGGGCACTCGGGGGAACGGGCGTCGTGGAAACGACCCCGCGTGTACTTCAGCCCGACCACCTCGCCATCGCATGGGAAGCGGTTGACGTGGACGTCCAGGACGCTCAGGAATATCCGGATCACCACCGCCGGACCGCCGACCGCCTCGTGATGCTCGACCCGGCTGACTGCACTGATTCGCCCATCGGCGGGGCTGAGCATCGCTCCGGCCGGCAGGTCGCGCGGCGGACGCCGGAAGGGGTCCCGAAAGAACATGGCCGCCGCCAGCCACAGCACCGCCACGACCGCGACCGCCGGCCACCATCCCAACCAGGCAAGGCCGCCACCGATGACGACGGCGAGCACCGTTGCCGTGAGCCATTCCCGGATGCCGTACCTGGTCAGAAGCATGGACCATCCACCCAGGAGCCGCGAGCTTCTCCTGGGGGCTCTCCTACTCCGACGCCTTGCCTATGAAGAGGCCGATCAGTCCCAGGATCACGGTGATTGCCAGCAGCCCACCGGACCATATCCAGATGCTGCTTTCGCTCGACGCCATTTTCATCGCCAGCATGGGGGTCGCCCCGCCTGTTCCGACAATCGCGATGATCGCCACGCAGACCAGCGACGCCACCGCGCCGATGAGCAGCCCCGCACCAAGGCCGGAACCCGCACCGTCATACGCCTCCACCATCATGGGCAAGCCTGCCGGGACCGTGGCGGGCGTCACTTCCTGTCCGGGTCGCTCGACGGCCGCCGCCTCGAACAGACCTGACGCGTGCGCCGGGAGTTCCACGTTCTCCTCGCTGGCGTAGACCTCTTCCAGCAACTCGGCCCCGAGCGATGTGTCATCGGACTCTCGCGTGAGGTCGAGCAGACCGCTGCCGGAGCCGACCGCATCGAGTCCGAGTTCCTCCTCGACAACCTCGCCGGCCGCGGTCTTGTCGGACTCCTCACCGCCGTGGTCGGTATCGAAGACCGACACGCCCGTGCCCGTGCCCGTGCCGGTACCCTCGCGCGAATCGGCAAGATCCATCGCCTCCCGAGAATCGGCCAGGCCGAGGCCGCTGCCGCCGATGGAGCCGGAGCCGGAGGCACCGGCGTCGATCAGGCCCGTGCCCTCGCGGGAGTCAGCCAGACCGATGGAGGAGTCCTCCGGCATCGGCACGTCGAGTCCACCGCCGGTGTCGTCGAGTTCCAGGTGAACGTCGGAGGTGTCCTCTTCGCCGGCCGCGAGCAGGTCGATCTGCTCGACCTTGAACATCAGGTTGTCGCGATCACGGAACTCCTGGATCTGGCCGGACTGGACCATCCGCTTGACCTCGTCGTCGTCCTTGCCCAGCTTCGAGCAGACCTCGTCGAGGGTGTAGAACATCTTGGCCATGACCGTGAGTCTCCTGCAACCGTGCCGGCAGCGGCCGGCGAACCGAAGGAGTCTACGCGAGAAAGCGGGGGCGGTTCCACCCGGGGGGAGGGGGAATTAGAGCAGTAGAGCAGTAGAGCAGTAGAGCGCAGACGAGCAGGGGGGCTGCTCGTCTGCTCTGACTGAATGACCGGGTCATTCAGTTATTGTGGCACGAGAACACGTGCATCTCGCGGAAACGGAGATAACTGCCGATGCTCACGCCCTGGATCTCCGGCTCCAGTGTCCCGTCGAAGTCCAGCACCTGGCCGATGTAGAACAGATCCGCCTCGATCTCGAGGATCTGGGCGATGATGCGGATCTCGCGGTACTGAAGGGCCACGGTGCAACCGCGGCTGATGTTGCTGGTGAACGGCAGTTGCTCGTCGGACGAACCGATCGCCGATCCCTGCGGCCGAGTCTCCAACGGAATCAGGTGGACGTACATGGCACTCTCCGGACCGAATGCGGCCGAGGAGGGGTTCATCCCCACTGACTTCATCGGCAACCGCCGGGGCCCCATTCTGGCAAATCCGGATGCAACCGGATGTTTCCGGACGCGGGAGGCCACGATTGGGAGAGTCAATTCATCGGCAACCGCGGGATGATCTGCACGACCACGATCACCAGGGCGATCCCGAGGCCCAGCATGAACAGGACGATCTGGGCCGTCATCGAGATGACACTCCGCCAGTAATGCTCCAGGCTCGGAAGCTTCAGCGCCCGATAGATCACCGAGATGCCGAAGGACAGCGGGACGAGCAGGACGAACCACCACTCGTGAAAGGCGTTGATGGGGTCCAGGAAAGGGATGTAGGCGATCATGTCGATCAGACCCCGGCGTTCCAGCGCCGTCTCATCTCGGCCCGCCGATGCGCCGGATGCAGCGCATCGAGGATCGCGACCAGGTTCATCAGGCCTGCCAGGGCAGTGTAGAGCGTCCCCATCTCGTTGACGTGACCGAGACCCTTTTGGCGGAGCTTGGCCCGCACGTCCTGGTCACCCTGCTCGTACCGCTGCTGCCAGTCCGGCGGCAGGGTCTTGACAATCGACTGATTGACCAGGTCCACGCCCATCGCAATCGGCCCGCACAGGACCTGGGCCAGGAACCAGAGCTGGTCGTCCCTGCGGTCCACCGAATCCATGCCGCCGATCAACAGGCCCGACCCGAAGAGAAAAAGGACACCGAACATGACCAGGAATCCTCGACGGCGCTCGCCGTGGCGGATGTGCCCCAGCCCCGGCCACAGCCATGCAAGAATGGCCGCCGTGGGGGTGAACTGCGCGTGAGATCTGGTCGACATGGACATGGTCTGCGCGAGCGGCCCTGGCACGAGTACGGGCTCGCGGGCACGCCCGCCGGGGACTGCGCGCCAGTGTAACGGAATCGGGAGCACCATGACCGAGCACGATAAACCCCTCAGCGACGATTCCAGCAGTCACGGCCGCCGCAAGACCATCGTGGACCGGCGCGCCGGACTCGCGCGGAGAGACGGTCCAACGCCGGCGCCGGCGACGAACCTCGAGCGCCGCCGCGGCCCAGGCCGTCGGCGCACCGATTTCATGCGCGCCGCCGAAGAAGGCGAGATGACCCAGGAGCAGTTCATGTTCGTCATGGCCATCGACAGCTTCAAGCGAGTCAACGGCCTGACGTTCCCCACATGGACCGAGATCCTGGAGGTCATCCGCAAGCTGGGATACCGCAAGACCTTGGCCAGCGAGCTGAACCTCGGCTCGCGCGTCGAAGACTGGACCGAGCGGGCGGATGCGGCTGACGGTGTCAGCAAGACGACCGACGAAGACGCCGAGGCTGCCTGAGGCAGACGCAAAAAGGGCCAAGCTCCGATGAGCCGGCCCTTCGCAGTCCGTGAGATCGCCTGAACGAAGAGTTAGCTCTTCTTGGGTCGCTTCTTGCGAGTCGTCTTCCTGGCGGCCTTCTTGCGGGTCGCCTTCTTGCGAGTCGCCTTCTTGCGGGTCGCCTTCTTGCGGGTCGTCTTCTTGCGAGTCGCCTTCTTGCGGGTCGCCTTCTTGCGAGTCGCCTTCTTGCGGGTCGCCTTCTTACGGGTCGTCTTCTTGCGAGTCGCCTTCTTGCGGGTCGTCTTCTTGCGAGTGGCCTTCCTCACGGTGCGTTTCTTGGCCGTCTTTTTCCTGGCGGCCTTTTTCTTCGTGGCGCGTTTCTTTTTCGCCATTGGTAGGACTCCTGTGTACGGTGTCGCGTCGGAGCAACAGGCCTACAAAAGTATGGGCGGAACAACCGCCTCTAGAATTTGTATCCATATCGGGCTGGCGTCGAAAGTATCTTTACAGAAAATGGCGTCTCTCGCCAGTCCGGATGAAGGAAAGAGCAGTGATTCGACTTGCCGTACACGGTGCCGCGGGACGAATGGGCGCGCGAACATGCGAGCTGTCGCGCGACGATCCGCGCTTTGAACTTGTCGCCCGGATCGATCCCAGGAATGTCGCCGGCGACGACGGTGCCGATTCGCCGGTGGACGCGGTGATCGATTTCTCCACCGACGAAGGGTGCCGCGACGCCGTGAAATTTGCATTGACACACCGCGCTGCGCTCGTGATCGGAACGACAGGCGTATCGCGACAAACACTGTCGGTTATTGAACTTGCATCACAGACAATACCCGTGTTGGTCGCGCCGAACACCTCGGCGGGCATCGCGGTGATGATTCATCTGGTGGTGGAAGCGGCCAGACTGCTTGGCGATGACTACGACGTCGATCTGATCGAGGTGCACCACGCCGGCAAACGCGACGCCCCTTCTGGAACCGCGCTCCGCATCGCCGATTCGATGAGACAGCGTGCCGGAATCGAGCTGCCGGCGGACCGCATCCACGCCGTCCGGGCGGGCGATGTAATCGGCGAACATACCGTGGAATTTTCTTCCGCCGGTGAGCGAATTCGGATCGCCCACCTGGCCACCAGCCGAGATCTCTTCGCCCGTGGCGCACTGGACGCCGCCGCGTGGCTGCACCGGCGGGACCCCGGCAGCTACACCATCGAGCAGTCCCTCGGCCTCGATTGCGGCCCCTGACGGCACGCCGCTTGGGCCCCGGTGGGCGGGGTGGCACGGTCGAGCGAGTCCGCCTCCGGCGGACGAGCTCGCCCGTGGAGTGACCTCCGGAGACCGCTACGGAGCGATCGCTGGCAGCCTGTTGAAGAAGTGCTTCGATGGCGAGAGCGCGACCAGATTCGTCAGATCAAGGAGCCGGATCGAAGGCATATCCCGGAGATACGGCGAGATTCGGCGACGCCGAGCTGGCGGATCGGGGCCGCTCGCAGCCCGAATGACTTCTTCAACGGG
Organism: Planctomycetota bacterium; assembly: GCA_022562915.1. Classification (GTDB taxonomy): domain Bacteria; phylum Planctomycetota; class Phycisphaerae; order Phycisphaerales; family SM1A02; genus JADFOJ01. The sequence goes on from JADFOJ010000065.1 coordinate 5,086, forward strand.
CTGCTAGTAAATCCGGGCTACGTCGCTGTCGTTGATCCGGTTGTAGAGCCGCAGGGCGGTGGCATCGGAGACGCTGTCCGGCACCCGGCCCCGCACCACGCCCTGGTAGGGGTTGTACCAGAACTGGGCGAGGCTACGGCTGGTGGCTATGCGCCTGGCCGGATGCAGCCGGTCGCGCTCTGCCTGACCGGCGATCTCGACCCAGGGGTAGGTGGGACCCAGCAACAGGTTCGCGGGCCGGTTGCCGGCGAACCACTCCGGCTCGACCACGACGGGATAGCCCCGCTGCGTCAAGGGGACGTTCTCCATGGCCGCCTGAATCATGACCTGCGTGTGGAAACGGCGTATCTCCGATCTCGTCGCTATGACCTTCTCCTCGATCGCCCGCTCATACCGGTGATGCAGCGTTACGCCCGCCAGAATACCGACGAGCATGAGAGCCACCAGACTATCGAGTACCAGTCGCATCGATGCGTCACCCATCGCGCGGCGCGCGCAGTTGTCCACTTCTAGAACGGTCCAAACCGCTCCGAGCGCCACCGAGCGCGTCGCCCGGAGCGTCCAGGTCTTCCGTATGTGCCGTATGGTCCGTATGGTCGACGATGCCCGATGGCCTGATGGTCCGTATATCCGCCCGTCGCGGGCGAGTGCCTGACCGGCCGCCTCACCCGATATCATGCGCGACCGTGAGTTCGATCGAAACCATCCAACTCGACTGCGGGGCGACCCTGGTCTTCGAGCCGATCCGCGGCGTGGCATCGGTGGCGCTCAACTGGCTGCTGCCACCGGGTTCGGCCTCTGAAACAGACGGCGATGACGGCCTGGCCGCGGTACTCAGCGAGCTCATCTTCCGGGGCGCCGGAGACCTGGACAGCCGCGGGCACAGCGACGCCATGGACCGTCTGGGCGTGCAGCGGTCCAGCCACGTCACCACCCATCACCTGCGCCTGGGCGCCACCCTGGTGGGCCGAAAGCTTCCCGAAACGCTGCCGCTGCTGGCGGACATGATCCTCCGGCCGGCGTTGCCGGAGACGGCCCTGGACGCGGTCCGCAGCCTCTGCCTGCAGTCACTGGATTCCCTGGACGACGATCCGCAGTACCTGGTCATGCTGCGTCTGCGCGAGCGCCACCAGGCGCCCCCGTTCAACCGCCACGGCTTCGGCCGGCGCGACGTGCTGGAGCGTTGCGCGATCGACGACCTGCGCCGCTCCTGGGCCCGGAGGTGCGTGCCGGAGGGCTCGATCCTGGCCGGCGCGGGTGCCGGTGACCCGGCAGCGGTGGCGGTGCAGCTCAACACCGTGCTCGCGGGCTGGTCGGGTCGCTGCGAGCCGCCGACCGAGACCGGGTCATCGTCGCGCGGGTGGGTCCACGTGAGCCGGGAGACGGCGCAGATGCACATCGGGATGGCGTGGGATGCGCCGCGCGAGGCCGATCCACATTCGATGCTCGAGCGGCTGGCGGTCGCGGTTCTCAGCGGCGGAACCAGTGCCCGGCTCTTCACCGAGGTGCGGCAGAAGCGATCACTGTGTTACAGCGTCGGCGCGTCGTACAGCGCCGGCCGGGACACCGGTACCGTGTCGCTGTACGCCGGCACGACGCCGCAGCGGGCCCAGGAAACGCTGGACGTCTGCGCCGAGCAGGTCGAGCATCTCCGGGAGGGTGTCGGGCCCGACGAGTTCGCCCGGGCGCAGGTCGGTCTCAAGAGCCAGCTGATCATGCAGGGCGAGTCCTCCGCGGCCCGTGCCGCGGCGATCGGCAACGATCACTTCCGGATCGGCCGGACGCGAACGCTCGATGAACTGGCCGGGGCGATCGATTCGATCACCCTCGACCAGCTCAACGCGTACCTCGGTCAACGGGAGTTCGGGACCGCGACCGTCGCGTCGATCGGCCCCGTTGAGCTTGCCGTACCCGCGGCCAGAGCAGTAGAGCAGTAGACCGCAGGCGAGCAGGGGCCTGCTCGCCTGCTCCAAATGACCGTGCACATTCGTGCACGGTCATTTACACTGCTCCCATGGTCCTCCACGCCTCGCTCCCCCCACCCGGCACCAGGGTCGTCGTCACGCAGCAGCTTCCCCGCCGCGACGGGTCCTGGACAAACTCGGTGGAGGGCGTGATCACGCGATTCCAGCAGGCCCGGACCGGCTCCTGGTTCGCGCACGCCAAGGACGATCGCCTGTGGCTCGACCGCCTGGAACTCCGGCTCGATGACGGCGAGCTGGTCATCCTGATCCTTGATCAGTACTCGGTGATCCAGGAGCGGAACTGACCGACGCCGCTACGGAATCACGTACTCGTCCCGAAGCCGCATGCCGTCGGCCGAGTGGAAAATGGCCCGCAGTTCGGACTCCGCCGGAAGCGTGATGTCCGCGATCTCCAGCCGGAACAGGTAGGTGCCCGTGACGTCGTCGAAGTAGACCTCGTTGAGTTCCAGATCGGTCAGGTCCTCGGGCCACTTGGCGATCTCCTGGGCAGCGAACTGCGACCTGTCGGCGTCGTGCAGGGCGATCACGATCCGGCCGAACGCCTTGCAGAGGTGACCGTAGCCGTCGCTGAACTCGATGCGGGCCTCGATCAGGACATCGCCCGTCTGACGGTCCTCGATGAACTGGCTCAGGGGATGGATCCGCATGTGCCTGGGCCAGAACGGCCACCCGGTGTCGATCGCCTGGCCGCCGTCGGTCATCATCGCGGCGTCCGAGCGGTTGCCCGGACCGAAACCGTTCGACGCGCATCCGGCCGGGATCGAGAGTCCTGCACACAGGCACAGCGCCAAGCCCATGCGCCGGGTCGGGGCCGCCAGGATGGCGAAAATCGTCGTGTGGGGTCGTGGGTGTGGAATCAGCGGGAATCCGGGCAGAGTCGGTGGCCGCCGACGATTCATGGGGTACAACATTTGAATCGGCATGCGGTTCACTACAATTGCATCTTTATTGACTCTACGGAGCTTCTTAATGCACACTGCGTCCCCATTCGTGATCGTGGCGGCGGTCCTGTCGGCCGGCCCCTGCCTCGCCCAGACGGCCCCGGTCAACGGTATCCGGCCCGCGGAGGTGCGAGCCCACGCCATCGTGGGGGCCACCGTCGTCGTGAGCCCACAGGTCTCGATCGACCGCGCCACCGTCATTATTCGCGACGGCGTCATCGTGGCGGTCGGCCCGGACGTCCCGGTCCCGGCCGGCGCCCGGGTTCACGACGGCGATGGCCTCACGGTGTATCCGGGGCTGATCGATGCGGCGGTCCTCGTGGAGGTCGCGGCCGACCCCGACGGCGCGGGCGCCCACTTCTGTACCCGCGTGCATCCGCAGGTCGCGATGTCCGAGCAACCCGGCCCCGACGCCACGCTGCGCGAGGCACTGCGCGAGCTCGGCTTCACCGCTGCGGCCGTGTACCCGGCCAAGGGCATTTTCCGGGGCAGCGGCACGGTCATCGCGCTCGCCGATGAGGACGAGCACGTCCTGGCGTACCTGGACCATGCCGCGATGGCGATCGGGTTCGACACCGGAGGCAGAGAGGATCGGGAGTACCCGCGGTCGCTCATGGGCGCGATCGCGATGATCCGCCAGACCCTCTACGACGCGCAGTGGTACGGCGTCACCCAGCGCATATGGCGGGAGGACCCGCAGGGGCACGAGCCGCCGCTGCGAGCCGACGCGCTGGCGGCGTTGTCGAACGTCATCCTCGGTCGCCAGCAGGTCCTGTTCGACGTGAGCGACGAGCACGACGCCCTGCGGGCGGCTCGACTGATCGACGAGTTCGAGCTGACCGGGGCCCTGCTCGGCAGCGGCCTGGAGTTCCGGCGTCTCGACCTGATCGTGGCCACGGGCCTGCCGGTCATCGTGCCGGTGAAGTACCCCAAGCGTCCGGCCGTCTCGTCGCTGCTGGAGGCGGACGACGTCTCGCTGCGGACGATGATGACCTGGGAGCAGGCCCCCACCAACGCCCGCCGGCTGCTCGATGCCGGGGCCCGGATCGCGATCACCACCCACCGCCTCAAGAAGCGGGGGGACTTCCACGCGGCGCTGGCCGTGGCGATCAAGCACGGGCTTGACGAGGCCGATGCGCTCGCTGCACTCACCACGACGCCCGCCCGATTGCTGGGCCTCGACGACATCATGGGCACGGTCGAGCCCGGCAAGGTCGCCAACCTGGTCGTGGTCGAAGGATCGTTGTTCGAGAAGAAGCCGAAGATCCGCGACACCTGGATCAACGGCCGCCGCTACGAGATCTCGCGCGACCCCCGGATCACCTTCAAGGGCACCGGCACGCTCACGACGACCACCGGTCTGGAGGCGATCGTCGAGATCGACACGACCAAGAAGAAGGTTTCCGCCCGTCTGCCGGCGGACGAGAAGAAGAAGGGCAAGAAGGCCACCAGCGTCGTCGTGCAGCGCGATCGCGTCTCGTTCGTCCTGGACGGCGGGCTGTTCGACGTCGACGGGTACGTTCGGATGACCGGCATCATCGCCGGCGACCGGATCGTCGGCAACGGTCAGCTTCCCGACGGCGCCGGCTTCAGGTTCACCATCACGCCCCGGTCCGAACCCGAGCCGGACGCCGACCAGGACGCCTCGGAGCAGGCGGCGAAAGACGAAGACGAGGACGAAGACGACGGTGAAGACGATGATGAAGACGAAGAGCCCTTCGACATGCCACCGGAGGAACTCGTGGTCCCGCTGGGCGGCTACGGCAGGGCCCAACCGCCGCAACCCCGGGACGTGGTCATTACCAACGCCACGATCTGGACCGCCGGCGCGGACGGCATCATCGACCGCGGCGTGCTCTACGTCCGCGACGGCCGGATCGCGTGGGTCGGCTCGACGAAGCGCTTCCCCGGCGCGCCGCAGGACGTCCCCGTCATCGACGCCACCGGACGGCACCTGACCCCCGGCCTGATCGACTGCCACTCCCACACCGGCATCAGCGGCGGCGTCAACGAGATGGGCCAGACGGTCACCGCGGAGGTCCGCATCGAGGACGTCACCAACCCCGACGACATCAACTTCTATCGCGCGCTCGCCGGCGGGCTGACCGCGGCGAACCAGTTGCACGGGTCCGCCAACCCCATCGGCGGCCAGAACTGCGTCATCAAGTTGAAGTGGTCCGGGACAAGCCGGGACATGCACGTCCAGGACGTCATCGGCGGGATCAAGTTCGCCCTCGGTGAGAACGTCAAGCGGAGCAAGGCAAGGTACCCCAACACCCGCATGGGCGTCCAGACGACGATCCGGGACGCGTTCACCGCGGCCGTGGATTACCGGCGAGAGTGGGACCGGTACCTGGACCTGCCTCGCCGGGAGCGGTCACGCGCGATGCCGCCGCGCCGCGACCTGGAACTCGACGCGCTGGTCGAGGTGCTCCAGGGCGACCGCCTCGTGCACTGCCACAGCTACCGGCAGGACGAGATCCTCATGCTCATACGGCTCGCCGACGAGTTCGGCTTCACCGTCGGGACCTTCCAGCACGTGCTGGAGGGGTACAAGGTGGCCGACGCCATCGCCGAGCACGGCGCCGGCGCGAGCACCTTCAGCGACTGGTGGGCGTACAAGATCGAGGTGATGGATGCGATACCGTTCAACGGGGCCCTGATGCACAATGTCGGCGTCGTGGTGTCCTTCAACTCCGACTCGTCGGAGCTGGCCCGGCGCTTGAACACCGAGGCATCCAAGGCGGTCCGCTACGGCGGGCTGGATCCGCACGAGGCCCTCAAGTTCGTCACCATCAACCCGGCCCGGCAGCTTCGGATCGACGACCGGACGGGGTCGCTGGAGCAGGGCAAGGACGCGGACTTCGTCATCTGGTCGGAGAGCCCCCTGAGCACCTACGCCCGCTGCGAGCAGACCTGGATCGAGGGCGCGCGGTACTTCGATCTCGACTCCGACCGCGTACTGCGCGATCGGATCTCCACCGAACGGCAGAGATTGATCCAGAAGATCCTCGCCGACGCCGACGGAAAGTCCTCCGCCGGCCCAAAGCACGGTGACGACTCCGACTCGCCCGAACCGGATACCGATGCCGACGACGAGCGGCCGACCGCCCTCGATCGCCCCTATTCCTGTTGCTGGAGCCACTGACCCATGATGACCACCCGAGGATTCGCGGTCCTGTTCGCCTGCACGGCGCTTCCCGGCGCGGCTGCCCTGGGCCAGTCACGCCAGATTCCCGCCCCGCCGCAGTCGCGGCCGGTGATCCTCATGTCGGCGACGGTACACACCGTCACCGGCCCGACCATCGAGGATGGCTACGTCATCTTCGACGACGGGATCATTCTCGACGTCGGCCGCGGTACGCCACCGGCGGTGCCGCGCGCCGAGACCGTGAACGCCGAGGGGCTGCACGTCTACCCCGGGCTGATCTCGACCGACACCACGCTGGGTCTCGTCGAGACGCGCTCGGTGGCCGTGACGCGGGACTTTTCAGAGCTTGGCGACGTCACACCGGAGGTCAGGGCGGCGGTGGCCGTCAACCCCGACAGCGATCTCATCCCCGTGGCCCGCGCCAACGGCATCCTGACCGCCATGGTCTTCCCCCGCGGTGGCCTGGTGGCCGGCCGCGGGTCGGTGATCCGCCTGGACGGATGGACCTGGGAGCAGATGACGATCGTGCCCTCCGCCGGCGTGGTGATCTCCTGGCCGCGGACGGAGCCGGACCTTCGGGACGTCCGGTGGCGAAAGTCCACGCCCGAGAAGGAACAGCGCACCAAGATCGAGGAGAACCTCCGGAGGATCGACGATCTGTTTGACGATGCGGCCGATTACATCAAGGCGGTCGGCGCCGACCCGGCCCAGAAGACCGATCTGCGTTTCGAGGCGCTGCGCGAGGCGCTCGCCGGCCGCGAGCGGATCTTCGTGCGTGCGTCATCGCAGGGACAGATCGAGTCGGCGGTGGCGTGGGCGGCGCGGCGTGAGTTCGACATCGTGATCGTCGGCGGGCGCGAGGCCGACCGGGCCGCCGCGCTGCTCCGCGAGCACGACGTGCCGGTCATGATCGGCGGGCTGCACTCGCTGCCGGGACATCGCGACGATCCGTACGACGGACCCTTTACGCTGCCGGCACGGCTCTACGAGGCGGGCGTCCGCTTCGCGATCGCCTCCGGCAGCGGCGCCGCGCACGAGCGCAACCTCAACCACAATGCCGCGACCGCCGTCGCGTTCGGCCTGCCGCAGGACCAGGCGCTCAAGGCGATCACGGCCGCCGCGGCCGAGATCATCGGCATCGGCTCGACACATGGCGCGATCGAGGTCGGCAAGGCCGCGACGCTGATCGTCACCACGGGCGACCCGCTTCAGATCACGACGGACACGCTGATGGCGTACATCGACGGGCGCCGGATCGACCTCGGCAACCGCCACAAGGCGCTCTACGAAAAGTACCGGGAGAAGTACCGGCAGTTGGGGTTACTGCCAGAGTAGGGGTGGCACCCGGCGTACCGTCACTAGACCTGGAGATCCTCGAGCAGTCTCGCCACCGCACCGTTGAGATTCTCGTCGGTCTCGTACGTGCCGTCTCTGATCGCCGTGCGGACGTCGTTGACCAGATCGGCCCGGACGTCCGGCAGGTGTCGCAGGCGATCCAGCAGCACGGCGTGTCTCGAAAGCTCGACTCGGTCGCCGGCAACAGCCTCGCCGTTTCGGCTCGCCTTCTCCGTGGCCTGATCGGCCGACGTCGGCGCCGCCCGGTTGATCGGTCCCACCGAACCGAGCCCAATGGACGGAATCTCAGCCATCAAACGAACTCCTTCGCGGTCGTTCGACCACGCGCGCCAGAGGTCTCTTCCCTGTCATCGAGACGGGCCGCACGTGCCCGCGTCCACAGGAAGTCTATCGTCGGAGGTCCTCGCTCCGCTTGAACTTTCCGACGGTGCGGCGAAATGCTACAACTTGCGTGTCAACCGCCGGTTACCGAAAGATTGGGAATGCCCCGATGACCACGAACTCAACATTCCATAAGAACTTTGCCGGCGCCGTTGCAGGGGGCGTTCTGGGTCTTGTCCTGGGGATGTCGGCAGCATCGTGCGGGCCCGCGGCGACCGGGGCGCGGTCGTCCGGTGACGACCTCACGGCCCCGGCACCGCCCGATGACTGGGGGACTGACTGGGACCGGACGGTGGACCGCCGGGCCACCAGCGGCGACACCGTCTGGACGGTCGTGCTGGCTACGTTCCCCTCCGAGACCGGCTCCATGGCCGCCGCCGACAGGATGGTCTCGCAGTTGGGCGCGCTCGCGCCGGAGCTGACGGACCTGTGGGTGCACTCCACCGGTGGTGGCGCGGTGGTCGCAAGCGGTCACTACGACAGCGCCGACGACCCGGATGCGCAGGCGAACCTGCGTCGCGTCAAGGGCACGCTGATCCGGGAGCAACCGGCGTTCGCCCGGGCGATGCTGACCCGCATCAGGCTTCGGCCGATCACCGCCGCAATCGATCCGTACTCGCTCATGTCGGTCCGGCTGCGGTACCCGAACCGAAACCCGTTGTACACGCTGGAGGTCGGCATCTGGAGTGACTTCGAAAGCGGCGAGCTTTCACTCGACGAGATCCACTTCGAGGCCGAGGCGCAGACCCGCCGGTTGCGCAGCCAGGGCTTCGAGGCGTACTTCTATCACGACGACGACAAGCGGGTGAGCGCCGTGACCGTAGGCGTCTTCGACCACACCGCGATTGATTCGCGCAGTGGTCTCTACAGCCCGGCGCTGCAGCAGCTCCTGGAGCAGTTCCCCGCGCACCTGGTCAACGGCGAACAGCTGCTCGAGCCCATCGACGGGCGCAACACGAGGCGGGGGACGCGCGTCCAGAAGCCGATGCCGGTGCTCATACCGAAGCGGTAATCACTCGCGTTCGGTCGAGCGGAAGAAAATAGACCGGGACTAATTTTTCGCGGCTCAGGACGCCGCGATATCGACGATTCGTGGTCGCGAAAAAATAGTCCCGGTCTATTTTCTTCCGCTCATTCGCGTTCGTCGTCGAGCGACCCGGTGAGCCCCAGCGAGACCTGGAAGGCGAGTTGCTCCAGCGAGACCGAGAAGTCCACGCTGGCGATGCTCACCGCATCGCGAACCTCCAGCCGCACCGGCGCGAAATTGAGGATCCCCGGAACGCCCGCATCGATGAGGGCGTCCGCCACGGCCTGGGCCGCGTCGGCGGGTACCGTGACGATCCCGAGCATGATGTCGCGCTGCTTGACGAGGTCCGGCAGGTCCGTCATCGGCCGGACGCGGTGCCCCGCGATTTCCCGTCCGATCACGGCGGGGTCGCTGTCGAACACGGCGACGATCTCGAACCCCTTGTGATGGAACCGCTCGTACGCCATCAGCGCGCTGCCGACTCGGCCGGCGCCGACGATCGCGGTGTTCCAGGTGCGGTCGGTCCGCAGGATCTGGCGCAGCCGGCCGGTGAGCTCGCTCACTTGATAGCCGATGCCCGGATGCCCGAACTGGCCGAAGTACGCCAGGTCCTTGCGGACCTGGGCGTCGGTCAGGCCGAGTGCGTGGCCCAGTTGCTTGGAGCTGATGGTCTGCTGCTCGAGTTCGGTGCGGGTCTCCAGCTCGCGAAGGTAGAGGCTCAGCCGCTTGACGGTGGGCCGGGGGATCTTGTTTCGCGGTGGAGTCGTCATCCGGGCGCTCTCAAACCAGTGTAGCAGCGACCGCGAGGGCGGCGGCCCCGGGACCGGTCATCCACGGCATACCATGTGCCGATGCACATCACCGACATCTTTCGGCGCGACTCGATGACGCTGAGCTTCGAGTTCTTCCCGCCCCGGACCGACGCGGGATGGGACGCCCTGTTCCAGCGCATCGCCGACTTCGAGGCGCTGCGGCCGTCCTTCGTTTCGGTGACATACGGTGCCGGCGGCTCGACGCGCCAGCAGACGCACGACATGGTCATGCGACTCAACCAGAGCACGCACCTGGACCCGGTACCGCACCTGACATGCGTCTGCCACACGGAGTCGGAGATCGGGCAGATCCTCGAACGTTACGCCCGGCACGGCATCTCCAACATCATGGCCCTGCACGGCGACCCGCCGGCGAGCGTGCCGGACTACGACCGGTCGGACGATGTCTTCCGGTATGCGATCGACCTGGTGAAGTTCATCCGGAAATTCGGCGAGCAGGGCGGCCATCCGGATCCGCGCGGTTTCGGAATCGGCGTGGCGGGGTTCCCTGAAGGTCATCCGGACACACCCAACCGCCTGGTGGAGCTGGATCATCTCAAGGCGAAGGTCGACGCCGGCGCCGACTACGTCTGCACGCAGATGTTCTTCGACAACCGCATGTACTACGACTGGTGCGAGCGGTGCGCGCTGGCGGGCATCGGGGTGCCGCTGGTGGCCGGCGTCATGCCCATCACCTCCACCCGGACCCTGCGGCGCATGGCGGAGCTCTCCGGCGGCACGCGTTTTCCCGCCGCGCTGCTCAAGCAGATCCAGCGGTGCGGGGAGGATACCGAGGCGGTGAAGCGGGTGGGCACGCACTGGGCGACCGAGCAATGCCGCGACCTCATCGACCACGGCGTCCGCGGCATCCATTTCTACACGCTCAACCAGTCCGATGCGACGACGCAGATCTACCAGACGCTCGGCGCCAAGGACTCCGCGGCGCTTCGTTGAAGGGGGGGCCTTGAAGCACTCCGGACCGCGCCGTATGCTTCAAGGTCATGCCGGGACTGCGTCACATGCTCGGAACAGCGATGACCGCGACCGTCGCAGCGGCGGCCGTGGTCGCACCGGTGGTCGCCCTGGCCCAGGGCTCCGCACCGCCTCAGCCGGCGCTGTCGCGCTCGGCACCGGCGTGGATAGGGTTTTTCTTCATGTTCGTTCTGCTGGCCATCGTCCTCGGTGTCAGCTTGATGCCGTCCAAACGCGGCCACCAGGATTGACGGACCGAATCGTGCCACGACGACCTCTCTAGAAAGGGGCAACGACGCCATGCGATCCCAACGAACCTCACGTTCGTCCCCTCGTCGACCTTCGTCGAACGTCCCGGCGCTCATCGCGCTCAACGCGGTGCTGCTGGTGGTGCTGGCGACGGTCACCTTCGCACCCTCGGCGTCCGCCCAGATGCGAGCCCGCGGCGCGTACACGATGGTGACGGGCGGCGCCAACAACGTCCAGAGCTCGGTGGTCTACATCATCGACACCGTCAACCAGGAGATGACGGTGATGACGTATGACTCCTCGACCCGCAGCATCAGGGGTCTGGCCTACCGGAACCTCGCCGCGGACGCAGCGAACCAGCTCGGCCGCGTCCGAGCCGGTGGTTGATTCCGCCGCCAGGCGTGTTGCGCGAAGCCCTCACTATGGAGTCCAGCAGATGACCCGTTCTCGAACCACTCCCGCCGCCGTCCTGTGGGCATCGGCGTTCGTCATTGCCGCGCTCGCCATCGTCCAGGCCGGCCGGCTGCCCGGCTCGACGGCGTACGCCGAGACCGTCGCGGAACTCGGCGACTACACGGTCCTGACGGCCAGGACGGGAAAGGGACCCGATGATCGACCGTACGAGGCGCTCTGGGTGATCGACAATCGCGAGCAGGTACTGATGGTGTACGACCTGGAGGACGCCCAGCGCGGCAAGCTCATCGTGCGCGGCGGCGGATCGCTGCGGAACCTGTTCCGAACGGCCCGGCCGCGCTGAGCTCTCTGCTCTACTTCTCTACTGCTCTTCTACTGCTCTACTGTTCTACTGTTCTACTGCTCTGATTCACTGTTCTGCTTCCGGGACCGGCGGGCCGAAGATCGCCGAGCCGACGCGGACGATGTTCGCGCCACACTCGATGGCGATCTCAAAGTCGCTGGACATCCCCATTGACAGGATGTTGAAGTGGTTGCCGCCGAGCCCCTCGCTGCGGATGTCCTCGATCAACTCCCGGCACCGCTCGAAGACGGGACGGGCCGTTTCAGGATCGTCCGACAGCGGAGCCATGCACATGAGCCCGCGGGGCCTGAGCGTCATCATCGTGTCGATCTGCTCGACGAGGTGGCTCGCCGCGGCGTGAGCGACCCCGAACTTGGACTTCTCACCGGAGGTGTTCACCTGGACGAGCACCTCCACCGGCTCCTCGCGGCGGTCGGACGCGACCTGGATCTCCTCGGCGAGCCGAAGCGAATCGACGGAGTGAACCAGGCGAACCAGGTCCAGCACGCGGCGCACCTTGTTCCGCTGGAGGTGGCCGATCATGTGCCACCGCAGGCGGTCCGGCAGGTTGACGGGTTTGGACCCCCTGATCTGCCGGTGCCGCTGGAGAAACTCCTCGATCTGTCCGGCCCGCTGCACCAGCGTCTGGACGCGGTTCTCGGCGAAGTCCACGTGGCCCAGCTCGATCAGCTCGCGCACCTGGTCGATGGACGCGTTCTTGGTCACCGCCGCAAGTAACACGGCGTCCGGTGATCGGCCGACGCGACGGGCGGCCTCGGCGATCCGCGCACGAACCGCATCGTAGCGCTGCTTGAGGGTCGTCTGCCCGGTCCCGGCTGACTTCTGGTCACCCACGGTGGTCATGGCGTCGGAGGATAGGCGCCCGGGGGGCGACTCACAACCGGCAGGGATTTCTGTGATAATCGCACGATGCCCTCTCATGCACCGCTGGTGCTGATCGTCCGCGACGGGTGGGGAGAGAACCCCGACTCCGAGCACGACCGCTTCAACGCGGTGCGGCTCGCGGTGACGCCCGTTGCCGATCGGCTCGCCAAGGAGTATCCAACCACGTTGATACGAACGTCGGGCCACGACGTCGGGCTTCCGGCTGGTGTGATGGGCAACTCCGAAGTCGGCCACCAGAATATCGGCGCCGGCCGGATCGTCAGCCAGGAGCTCGTACGGATCTCCGACACGATCCACGACGGGTCATTCGCCGAGAACCACGCGCTCAACGCCGCGTTCGACCATGTCGAATCGACCGGCGGCACCGTCCACCTGCTGGGACTGGTCAGCGACGGCAAGGTCCACAGCGACCTGGAGCACCTGTTCGCCCTCATCGACCTCGCCGCCGGGCGCGACCTGCCCGCGGACCGGTTGCTCGTGCACGCCATCACCGACGGCCGCGATACGGCACCGCACACGGGGCTCGGCTTCGTGCGGCAGGTCCAGCAACGGCTCGACTCCGCCGGTGTCGGCCGGATCGGCTCGGTGATCGGCCGCTACTGGGCCATGGACCGCGACAACCGGTGGGAGAGGGTCGCCCGCGCATACGACTGTCTCGTCGGACAGGGCCTCGTCGCGACCGCACCGTCTGCCACGGAGGCGATCCAGGCGTATTACGACCAGCCCAGCGAGCCCGGTTGTGCCGGTGACGAGTTCATCGCGCCCACGCGCATCGGCGACCGCGTCGTGCGGGAAGGCGATGCGATCGTCTTCTTCAACTTCCGCGGAGATCGTCCAAGAGAACTCACCCGGGCGTTCACGCTCGACGACGCCGAGTGGAACAAGGTCGACAACGGCTTCGATCGCCCGACGAAGATCGACAACGTGTTCTTCTGCACGATGACCGCGTACGAGCAGTGCCTGCCCGTCTCGGCGGTCGCGTTCGACAAGCCCCCGAAGATGTCCGACATCCTCGGCGACGTCGTCAGCAAGGCCGGCCTGATGCAGTTCCGGTGCGCCGAGACGGAAAAGTACCCGCACGTGACGTATTTCTTCAACGACTACCGTGAGGAGCCGTTCGACGGTGAGCGGTGGCTGCTCGTGCCGAGCCCGCGCAACGTGAGCACCTACGACCGGAAGCCGGAGATGTCGGCCTACCCGGTGTGCATCGGCATCCTGGAACGCCTCGAGCAGGATGACTGCGAGAGACTGCTGATCGTCAACTTCGCCAACGGCGACATGGTCGGCCACACCGGCAACCTCGCCGCCGCGACCGAGGCGATCGAAGTCGTGGACGAGTGCGTCGGGAGCATCGTCCAGGCCACCCTGGGGCGCCGGGGAACGGTGATCGTGACCGCCGACCACGGCAATGCCGAGCAGATGTGGGATCCGGAGAACGACTGCCCGCACACCGCCCACACGACCCACGACGTGCCGCTGATCATGGTCGGCGAGGCGTACAAGGGCACACCCCTCCGCGACCGCGGCCGCCTCGCTGACATCGCACCGACTGCACTGGCCATACTGGGAATCGACCAGCCGCCGGCGATGACCGGCGAGCCCCTCCTGTAGCGAACGGACGGCCCCGGGGCGCTCGCCGACACGACCCAGACGACCGAGCACCCTTGACCCGACGAAGCCGTAGGATAAACTCGGCCCTTCACCGCCCTGCTAGCTCAATTTGGCAGAGCAGCTGACTCTTAATCAGCGGGTTGCAGGTTCGAGTCCTGCGCAGGGCATTGGACACAGGTGCGAGGCTGCCGCCGTATGCTCGCAAGACCCGCCGCGCCATACGCGGGTCGCTGGCGCCACACGTGGGTTCCTGGCGCCATACGCGGGTTCCGCGCGGCCGACCCCGTCGTCACGGCGCAAACTCGACCTCCAGAGCCTCTCATCCGTTACTTTGGCGGCTCTTTACGATGGAGCGACGCAGTGAACGGGCCCACGCTGAAACAGGTCATTCTCGATCACCGGGTACGGCTCATGAAGATCGACGCCGTGCACGGGGTCGCCGCGGGCATGTCGTCCGGTGATCCGTCCCGGGCGTGCGTCATCGTGTACGCCGATACGGACCAGTGGCCGGCGGAGCTTCCGCGCTCGCTCGGCGGCTTCCCCGTGGAGATGCACCCCGCGCGCGGCTTCCAGGCAACCTGACCCTTCGTCATCGCCTTCGCCTTCGCCTTCGTCTTCGGACTCCGGAGCCCACTTTCATGGCACGAGCGACCTACCAGGACTGCCGGCGTCTGCTCAGCGGCGTCAACCTCTTTTCGTTGTTCCTCCAGGGCGGCGCCATCAACGGCTACGCCGTGGGCCGCAAGCGCGTCGGCGGCGAGGCCACGGAGGATCTGGCGATCATCGTCTACGTCAGCGTCAAGATCGGTCTTGGACGACTGCCGCTTGACCTGCGCATCCCGCGGACGCTCTCGGTGCCGGACGAGGACGCCGCCGACGGCGTGATCGAATTCATCACGGACGTCCAGGAGGCGCAGTTCGCGGCGCTGGCCCTCACCCGACGGGTGCGTCCTAGCCCCGGCGGCGTGAGCCTCGGCCACCGCAACATCACCGCCGGCACGCTTGGCGGCCTGGTCCGCGATGCCGACAGCGGCGAGGTCCTGATCCTTTCCAACAACCACGTGCTGGCGAACGTCAACGACGCCCTGATCGGCGATCCGATACTTCAGCCGGCCCCGACCGATGGAGGGGTCGATCCCGATGACCGGCTGGCGACGCTGAGCGGTTTCGTGGAGATCGATTTCTCACCCGGCGCGGACAACAGCATCGACGCCGCCGTGGCGGCGCCCCTGAACGTTCCGGACGTCCTGTTCGACACGGTGGACGTCGGGCGCGACACGCCTGCGGAGATCCGTTCGGTCACGGACGCGGACCTCGGCCGCTTCGTGCACAAGACGGGCCGCACCACCGAGCACACCCAGGGCTTCATCCAGGCGATCTTCGGGACGGTGAACGTCGACTACGGGCTCATGCGAAGCGGCACCTTCACGGACCAGATCATCGTGAGCCAGTCGCCGGCGGAGGAGGTCTTCTCCGACGGCGGCGATTCCGGCTCGCTCGTCTACGACTCGGAGAACCGCTGCGTCGGGTTGCTCTTCGCAGGCAGCGCCGGCCGCGGCGAAGCCGAGCCCGGCCGGACGGTCATCAATCCGATCGAAGCGGTGCTCGCCGGTCTCGGGCTGGAGCTGTTGGCGCCCGGGGAGCTTCGCCCTGCGAACGCCTGATCACGCAGGCATGTTTGCGGTGATCGCGCCCACCGCAAAGAAGCTGAAGAGCATGAAGTTCAGCAGCGACAGGATCACGCTGAACACGATCGCGCGGAGCATGTCCAGGCCGCCGATGTACACGACGATTGCCAGGAGAAACGGCACGCTGATGATCGCGGCGGGAAAGAACCCCATCGCGAGCCAGAGACCCGAAAAGACCGCGATCTGGAACGACGCCACGGATGAGAACCGCAGGAAGAGCGTCCCGACCGGACCGATGTCGTCGCCGAAGACCTTGCAGACCACCCAGCCCACGGCGGTCGCCGTGGCGCACGCGACGGCGAGCATGACGGACACCATGATCGAAAGGGCGATCGCGGAGTGGGCGCCACCGGCGTAGTACCCGTACCCTGCAAAGATGAGGTAGCACAGGGCCACGCCGACACCGAGCACGATGCCCGGAAGCGGATTGCGCTCCTCGAGGTAACTCTCCGTGAAGTCGGCGTCGGTCATGAACTCCCCGGCGTCCTTCTCGCTGCCGTAGTTGAGCGGGACCTGGGCGGGCTGGTCGTGGCGGGCCGGCGGGGGCTCGGCCACCGCGGGCCCGGCGCCGGGCTGCTGTCTGGGCTGTTGCGGGGCCGCCGTCGTGCCGGGCTTGGGCAGGTTCGGGAAACTGTCCATCGGTTGGTTTCTCCTGGAGTGTCAGGTCCTGCGCGCACCGCGCCCCACACCGCATCGACCGCGCCGCCGCCAGGCTTCAGCGGATAAATAGACCGGGAGTAAGAAAGAAATAGACCGGGACTAATTTCGCGGCGAAATTAGTCCCGGTCTATTTCTTTCTTAC
>JADFOJ010000131.1 GCA_022562915.1 Planctomycetota bacterium
ACGGTCGACGGCGCGCAGCGACGTCGCCCGTGGAGCGACATCCAACCCCACGGGCGACGTCGCTGCGCGCCGTCGACCGTGCCACCCACCCCGCCACACAGAGTCAATCGTTCGAGAAGAGGTAATCCCCGCCGCCGGCGTGCAGGTGGCAATTGATGCAGCCGTCGGACATCCCCACGCCGACGCGGCCGGCGAGCGTGATACCCTTCAGGTCTCTCATGACGGTGCCGTCGGGACCGTACTTGACCCAGAACCAGTCGGCATTGTCCGGGTCATAGCCCCGGACCTTCTTCATGACGCTGACGGTCATGAGCGGACCGCCCTCAGTGCCGTAGTTCTCCATGACGATGATCGACCCGTTGCCGGGGTTCTCCGCGTTGCCGGCGGCGATCGAGTTGATGTAGTACTTCAGTGCATTGCCGTGCGGGCTCTCGCCGGGCTGCCAGCCGGCCATGCCGGGGTACGGCGACCAGGTCGTGTACCCGTCCATCTCGTCCCAGAGTTGCCGGGCCTTGCTCGTGTCCCTGGGGCCTCCGAACCGTGGTGTCACGTCGTCGGCCATGCCGGACGAGCCGCCATCCGACCTGGGCGAGCTCTCGCATCCGCCGGGGCCCATCAAGAGTCCTGCGACAAGGATCGCAGGCAATAACCGACGAACATTCTTCATCAGGTGCTCTCCGACAGAAAGTTTCACCCCACCGCGCCGGCATCACGCGGTGCTACTCGAGCATGTGCTCGGCGGGGTCGTCCGGCGCCGGCCGGACATGGGGGAATTTCTTGATCAACCGAGCGCAGGTGTTCCAACGCAGGATCGGATCGTCCACGCCCGACGGAGCGAGCGCGCGGGCCTTCTTGTAGAAATCCATCGCCTCGCAGTAGAGGTTGTACGCAACGGCGCCGCGGCGACCGCCGCCTTGCTCGAGCAACGCCGTCGCCCGTCGTTCGGCGAGAATCCCCGCGAAGTACGTTCTCTCGTATTCGTCGGTCAGACGCTTCAACAAGTCGCGGGCCTTGGCCAGCTCCGACGGCGCTGAATGAAGGAATTGGTCGGAGAGCGCCAGGATCAACGTCACCAGCGCCTGCTGGTTCTCGGGATCGACCTCGAGAACGTCCAGGCAAATGCTCTCGGCCAGGAGCGGCTCGTTGAGCAGGCGGTAGCGCTCGGCCTTGTCAAGGGCGGCGGGAACCGCGCCGATCGAGATGCGTTCGAGTTCGAACACCGTCAGGGAATTGTATCCGTCTCGGTCGCCGCGTGCGTTGATTCCCGTGACCCGACCTGTTATATACGTGCGACGTGAGGGGCGCGGAAGGGTCGCCGCCCGGAGAGGGCATGGTCGCTACGCATGGTTCGCGCTACACGTTTTCTCAGCAGTACCCTTGGCACCAAGACCGTCGTGGCCGTCACCGGGATCATGCTGTTCGGTTTCGTCATCCTGCACATGCTCGGCAACCTCAAGACGTTTACGGGCACCGACGCCCACGGTGTCCCGCACATCGACGTCTACGCCCGTTTCCTGCGAACGATGGGCGAGCCGATGGTCCCCGACGAGTTCGTACTGTGGGCGACGCGAGTCACTCTACTCGCAGCACTGCTCCTGCATGTCGGCATGGTCATTCGCCTGCAGGTGCTCAATCGCGCCGCCCGCCCGATCCGCTACAGCCACCGCCCGGAGCGGGTGGTCTCGACGGTCGCCGCGCGGACGATGCTTGCGAGCGGTGTCCTGATACTGGTCTTCGTCGTCATCCACATCCTGCACTTCACGACCGGCAGCTTGTCCATGCTGCCCGAGGTCGTACCGGAAGAGGTCTACGCCAACCTCTCACGGGCATTCGGTGTGTGGTACGTCGCGGTCTTCTACGTCATCGCGGCGGGGCTGCTGGGCTTCCACCTGTACCACGGGGCGTGGAGCATGTTCCAGACACTCGGCCTGGACAACCCCGACCGTAATCAGGCCCTGCGCTGGGGCGCGGCACTGGCGTCGGTGATCCTGGTGCTGGGATTCTGCTCGGTCCCGCTGCTGTTCATCATCGGCGCGATGCCGGAGCCTGTGCCATGACGCTCGAGCTCGACGCAGCCATCCCCCACGGTCGTATCGAGGAGAAGTGGGAAACCCACCTCGATCAGATCCGCCTGGTGGGTCCGCGCAACCGCCCCCGGTACACGATCATCGTGGTCGGCAGCGGCCTCGCCGGCGGCGCGGCCGCGGCATCGATGGGCGCGATGGGCTACAACGTCGAGTGCTTCTGCTTCCAGGACAGCCCTCGCCGCGCGCACTCCATCGCCGCCCAGGGCGGGATCAACGCGGCCAAGGACTACCGCAACGACGGCGATTCGGTGTACCGGCTCTTCTACGACACCCAGAAGGGCGGGGACTACCGGTCGCGCGAGGCCAACGTCTGGCGTCTCGCCGAGCTGAGCACGGGGATCATCGACCAGGCCGTCGCCCAGGGCGTGCCCTTCGCCCGCGAGTACGGCGGCATGCTCGCCAACCGGTCGTTCGGCGGCGTGCTCGTGGAGCGGACCTTCTATTGCCGGGGCGAGACGGGCCAGCAGCTTCTGCTCGGCGCGAACTCGGCGCTGGCCCGCGAGATCCACGACGGCCGAGTGCGAATGCACACCCGCACCGAGCTGCTGGACATCGTCGTCGTCGACGGCCGCGCCCGCGGCATCATCGTGCGCGACCTCGTCACCGGCGAGATCGGTTCATTCGCCGGGGACGCGGTGGTGCTCGCCACCGGCGGCTACTCCAACGTCTACTACCTCTCGACCAACGCCAGGGGGTGCAACGTCACCGCCACGTGGCGGGCGCACAAGATCGGCGCCGGGTTCGCCAACCCCTGCTACTGCCAGATCCACCCGACGTGCATCCCCGCCGCCGGGGAGCACCAGGCGAAGCTCACCCTCATGAGCGAGTCGCTGCGCAACGACGGGCGCATCTGGGTCCCGCGCAACCAGGGCGACACGCGGCGCGCCTCGGAGATCCCGGACACCGAACGGTACTACTTCCTCGAGGAGCGCTACCCCCGATTCGGGAACCTCGTGCCGCGCGACGTCGCCTCGCGCAACGCCAAGGACGTCTGCGACAAGGGACTCGGTGTCGGCCCCACCGGCTACGGCGTCTATCTCGACTTCCGCGACGCCATCCGCGACCGAGGCCCCGAGGTCATCGAGAGCCGCTACGGCAACCTCTTCGAGATGTACCAGCGGATCACGGACGACGACCCCCGGACCATGCCCATGAGAATCTACCCCGCCCCGCACTACACCATGGGTGGCCTGTGGGTCGACTACAACCTCATGACCACCCTGCCGGGTCTCTTCGCGATCGGTGAGGCGAACTTCTCCGATCACGGCGCCAACCGGCTCGGCGCCAGCTCGCTGATGCAATGCCTCGCCGACGGGTACTTCATCATGCCCGTCACGATCGCCGACTACATCAGCCGGCACAAGCCAGGCGAGGTCGGCATCGACCACCCCGCGTTCGCCGAGGCCGAACAGGTGCTGCGCGAACGGACCGGCCGGCTGCTGTCGATCCGCGGCACCAGGAGCGCCGAGTCGTTTCACCGCGAGCTGGGAAAGCTCATGACCGATCACTGCGGCATCGCTCGCAGCGAGGCGGGTCTCCAGGAGGCGCTCAAGACGATCCCCGACATACGCGAGGCGTTCTGGAAGGATCTCGCCGTCAACGGCAGCGGCGCCGAGCTGAACCAGTCCCTGGAGCACGCCGGTCGCGTCGCGGACTTCCTGGAGTTCGCCGAATTGATGTGCCTCGACGCCCTGACACGCGAGGAGTCATGCGGCTGCCACTTTCGCGAGGAGCACCAGACCGAAGATGGCGAAGCGCTGCGCAATGACGAGGAGTTCGCCCACGTGGCGATCTGGGAATACACCGGCGAGGGCCGGCTCCCCGTGCTGCACAAGGAACCGCTTCACTTCGAGGCGTTGCCGCTGGCGCGGCGGGACTACAAGTCATGAAGTTCACGCTCCAGGTCTGGAGGCAGAGAAGAGCCGCCGAGGCGGGCCGGATGGTCCGGTACGACGTCGATCACATCAGCCCGGACACGTCCTTCCTGGAGATGATCGACCTGCTCAACGAGCGGCTCAACCAGCAGGGAGACGAGCCCGTCGCGTTCGACTCCGACTGCCGCGAGGGCGTCTGCGGCACCTGCTCGATGGTCATCAACGGTCGGCCGCACGGGCCGTCCAAGGGCACGACCACCTGCCAGCTCTACATGCGGCAGTTCACCGACGGCTCGACGATCACCATCGAGCCGTGGCGTGCCGGGGCGTTCCCTGTCGTGCGCGACCTGATCGTCGACCGTTCCGCCTTTGACCGGATCATGCACGCCGGCGGCTACGTGACCGTCCACGCGGGCCCCAAGCCCGATCCCAACGCGATGCCGATCGAACCGGAGGTCGCGGAACTTGCACTGGACGCCGCGACGTGCATCGGTTGCGGCGCGTGCGTGGCGGCGTGCCCCAACGGCGCCGCGATGCTGTACACCGCCGCGAAAGTGTCGCACCTGGGACTGCTGCCGCAGGGCCAGCCCGAACGGTACGCGCGGGTGGTGAACATGGTCCGCCAGATGGAAACCGAAGGCTTCGGCTCATGCCGGAACTACGGCGAGTGCGAGGCGTCCTGCCCGAAACAGATCAGCATCAGCTTCATCTCGCGAATGAACCGGGATTACCTCCGGGCCACCCTCATCGAGCCGGTCGATCCGCGAGGGTCCATGGACCCGCAATAGACGCCCGCACCCGGCGCCACAGGTGGGTACTTGGCGCCATACGTGGGTATCCGG
>JADFOJ010000066.1 GCA_022562915.1 Planctomycetota bacterium
TGGGGGCCTACGAGCTTCCCGACGGAACCGCGGCCAACATCAGGCTTGGCGATATCGATGGCAACGGCACCGTCAATATCGTTGATTTCGTCATCACACTGATCAGTTGGGGACCGTGCGAGCCTGGGTGCTGTCTCGCCGACCTCGACCTCGACGGCACTGTCGGCATCACCGACTTCCTGCTCCTGTTGGGGAATTGGGGGTAGCGGTCGGGTCGTCGGTCGACAAATGGTTGGCATTCCCGGCACCGGCTCGCCGCGCCATACGTGGGTTGCCGGCGCCGCAGGTGGGTTGCTGGCGCCATACGTGGGTTTCGTCGCGCGACTCACGGGCGGGTCAGGCGGAAGCCTGCTTGGCGGGGACGGGTTCGGGGGTGGGGGAAGGCGCGGGCGCTGCGGCCGCCGCGGTTTCCTTCTTTTCCTCTTCCTTCTGCGACGGGTAGCTGATGCGGCCGTGGTAGATCGCGCAGAGGCTCTTGATCATCGAGGCCTCGATGAGGCCGAGCTCGCGGAAGGTCAGGTCGCACTGGTCGTACTGGCCGTCGGTGAGGCGCTTGCGGGAGAGCTTTTTCACCAGGCCGTCTATCCGCGCGGGGTTGGGGTCGGCCATGGAGCGCGTCGCGCTTTCGACCGCATCGGCGAGCATGAGGATCGCCGCTTCCTTGGTCCTGGGCTTGGGGCCGGGGTAGCGGAACTCGATCTCCTGGACGTTGCCGTCCTCGGACCGGCTCTTTGCGGCGTGGTAGAAGTACTCCACCAGCGTCGTGCCGTGGTGGCTCTCGATGAAGTGCTGGATCTGTCTGGGCAGGCCGTACTCGCGCCCGAGCTCGATGCCGTCCTTGACGTGGCCGACGATCACCAGCAGGCTCATCGCCGGAGAGAGCTTGTCGTGCCGGTTGACGCCGCCGGCCTGGTTCTCCACGAAGTACTCGGGCTTGTTCATCTTCCCGATGTCGTGGTACAGCGCGCCGACGTACACCAGCAGGCCGTTGGCGCCGATCGCCTCCGTTGCCGCCTCGGAGATGTTGGCGACCTGCAGCGAGTGGTTGTACGTGCCGGGCGCCTTCTGCTGGAGCTGCTTGAGCAACGGCCGCTTGGGGTCGCGCAGCTCCGCGAGCGTCATGCCGGTGGTGATGTCGAACCACTTCTCGATTGTCGGCAGGATCCCCAGCACCACGAACCCCACCGCGAAGCCGGCGAAGCCGGCCCAGAAACCGTTGAACAGGATCTGCCGCCACGGCTCCCACCCCGCGCCGGGGCCGGTGGGGATCTCCAGCATCCCCAGCAGCACGCCGCCGAACGCGAGGACCGCGGCGGTGATCGCCGAGGCCTGGATGATCGTGCTGCGGTGACGCATCTCGCGCAGTTGCGCGACGGCGGCGCCGCAGCCGGCGAAGAGCAGGATGAACAGCCCCACGCTCTGGCCGAGCGCCAGCGTCGTGAGCGCCGACTGCAGGGCGCTGATGAACAGCGCCAACCGCTGGTCGTAGGCAAGCAGCGCCACGATCGCGACGAATATCGTCGGGGCGACCGCGGCGAGCAGGATGATGCTCGGTGCCTTCGCGCCGACCAGCGCCGAGAGCCCGAGCATCCCGGCCACCAGCGTGCACAGCGCAAAGAGCCTCACGGGGTTCTGCGTGATCCGCGGGTAGAAGAGCAGTGTGTAGCCCACCAGGAAGATCGAGACGATCGCCATGAGCCCGATGATCGCCACGCGCGGCAGCCACCGCTGTCCGAAGCCGGCGCCGGCGGCGAACTGCTGGGCCTCGCTGTGCAGCGCCCCGTACTGGTCGAGCGTGAGCGTGTCGCCGCGGCGATAGATCACGTCGCCGCTGTGATGCTCGACGAAGACCGTCGCTTCGGCCTCGGAGGCCTCCGTGGCGAGCACGAGGGTCGCTTCGCTGTCGTAGACGATCGTGGGCTTCGCGTCGTAGGCGAGCTTGGCGGAGATGTATGTCACGACCTCCGCCGGGAAGCTCGCGTTGTGCACGATCTGCTGGAGCCGCGGTTGGAGATCCAGCGGCGCGTCGGGCTTCATCTCGAGCGCCTCGGCGTCGCGCGGGATGTCCGTCGTCTCGCCGGCCGATGTCTGCAGGAGCCTCTTGAGCTTGGGCGTATAGCGGCGGAACACCCAGTAGTTCTGGAAGTCATCGCTGCGGATCAGCGGGTTGGCGGGAAGCTGCACGCGGGTGAGGTCGTCCACCCATTGCCGCCACTGCCGGGTTGTCTCGCCCTCGATGGCAAAGGACGCAAGCGCCCGCAGCCCGGCTTCGGAGAGTTGGAACTCTTCCTTGAGCTCCGGGCTGATCTCCTCCAGCGAGGTCTTGCCGGCCAGGCCGATCGGCAGGCCGTTGAGCGACGCCGCAAGCCGGTCGAGGTACAGCGTGTTCAGCGTGTAGACGTGCGGGGCGGACTTGCCGGCCTCCTCGCGCCGCAGATCGGTGGTCACCAGGTCCGCCACGCGATAGTCCAGCCGGTTGAGCCGGGTGTCGGTCATGACCTGCCCGACCTGGACCATCAACCGGTCGCGCGAGGAGATCATGATCGCGCTGAGGACCACGAAGAAGCCCAGCGTCACCATGGCCGCGGTGAAGAACTCCGGCCGTTGCAGCAACGACTTGATGTCGTAGGTCTGCTTCGGCAGCGTCCGGCGGAGCTCCTCGCGCCGCCGCGCCGTCTTGGCCGAACCCGACTTGGTCTTGCTCCCGTTGGACATCGGTCGTTGGCTCGCGGTCGCGCGGTCTCGCAGAAAAAGCCCCTGCGGCCCCTCGAACGGGGGATCTAATCGTTATCGGCTCGACGGCTCCGGGCAAATAGCCACCGGAGAATGTATCTCCGGGGCCGTCGATTGGCACCGGTATTGACAGCGAAACCCTGGTGAATCATTCTCTGGCGGGCTTGGGAGCTGATTAGGGAGCGGTCACAGTGGGCGATTGTACACCCGGCGGTACTGCTGCGGGCGGGCACGAGGCGGCGGGGATGGTCTCGGTGGCGGCTGCCCTGGCGCTGGCTCTCACAGGGTGCGTCAGCTACACGAACGCCGTCGAGTTCAACCGGATCTACGCCGAGGAGGCCGATGCGGGCATTCCCGGCCGGGCCGACCAGTTCCTGAGCCCACGGCAGCAGGCCGAGGTGATGCGGTCCTTCAAGGCACTCGCCGCCGGGGCAACCGTGGTCAATCCGCCCGCACCGGCCCCGCGCGGCGTGCGGTGGTCGGAGATACCACAGGCGCTCACCTGGGCGTGTAACGAGGACGGTGTCGAGATGGTGATCGTCCGGACGTACCAGGACCTCGACGGCTACGACTTCACGCTGCGCACGATCGAGGGCTGGCCGGCGAGGCTTGTCATCGGCCATGGCCGCGGCGAGCAGGTCTACGAGGTCACCGAGGTATCGGTGGGGCGGTTCCCCGACAATCCCGATCGCGTGGAGCGCGGTGCGGCGCTGGTCGAGGCGCTTCAGACGTGGCTCCGGACGATGGGTGCGAGAAAGAAACTCAACGAGCATCCGGAAGAACCCGCGCCAGCAACGCCGCTCCCAGCAGTCCCGCGTCAGCCCGGAGCGTCGTCATGAGAAGCTCGCAGGCGCGCAGCTCGTCGGGGAAGACGTCGCGATCGAAGCTCTCGCGGATTCTCGCGAGGTAGGGCTCGCCGAGTGCCTCGGTCATCCCGCCGCCGAGTATCACGGTGCCGAGGCTCAGGACCGTCACCCAGTTGGCGATCGCGATGCCGAGCAAGTCGGCGCTTTGATTCACGACCTCGCAGGTGGCGGGGTCGTCGTCGGCGTATGCCCTGGCGATCTCGGCGGTCGTGATCGTCGCGCCCAGCACGCGTTTCATCGCCCTGCGGCTGCACAGGTCCTCGACGGTGCGCTGTCCGGGTTCACCGGCGGGGTCGATGACGGTGTTGCCGATCTCGCCGGCGGTGAAGAAGTCACCGCGATGCAGACTGCCGTCCAGGACCAGCCCCCCGCCGATGCCGGTGCCGACCCACACGCCCAGCACGTCATGGCGGCCGCGGGCCGCGCCGAGTTTGTATTCGCCCCAGACGGCGCCGTTCACGTCGTTGTCCACGGTGACGGGCCGGCCGAGCTCTCTTGCGAGTATGTCCCGCAACGGCATGTCCTTCCAGTGAAGGTTCGGGGCCGTCAGGACCACGCCGCGCGGCATGTCGATGGCGCCGGCGGCGGCCACGCCGATCGCACCGATCCCGTCAAGGGCAACCCCCGCCGCGTCACACGCCTCGCGCACGCCACGGCAGACGTTGGCGATGACGTGGTCCTGCCCCCTGGACACCTCGGTCTTCGCCTGGGCCCGGCCGATGATGGCGTTGTCGCCGTCAACCACGCCGAACTGGAGGTTCGTCGCGGAGAGGTCTATTCCGATGACCGGGAGGTCGGCGATGCGTCGCACTATAAGCGCTGGGGTCGAGAATGGGTGGCACGGTCGATGGCGTCGCCCAGGCGACGACATCGCCCGTGGTGCGAGGTACGCCACGGCGTTTTGGCAGTCATTTCCGGGGTGCATCGGGCATCCTCCACGATGGTCACATGACTGCTCAGAAGCGCAAGACACGAACACGCTACGAAACACTGGGTGAAGTTCGATATCTCACATTCTCCTGTTACCACCATCTGCAGCTGTTCAACAACGACGCCATCAAGGACGAGTTCGTGCGGGCGCTCGACATCGCGCGAAGACGTACAAACTACCGGTTCATCACATGGATCGTCATGCCCGATCACGTGCACCTGATGGTCGTGCCGTCGCTGCCGCAATATCCGGTGTCTGTCTTGCTGAAGAACCTGAAGGGGCCCTTCGCGAAGAAGGTTATTGCCCGCTGGAAGAAACTGAACGCGCCGATTCTCCGGCGGATTACCGATCGCCGCGGCCGGCTCCACTTCTGGCAGGTTGGCGGCGGCTACGACCGCAACATCGACTCCGAAAAGGAGTACGAGGAGAAGTTCAACTACATCCACCTGAACGCGGTCAGAGCCGGACTGGCCGATGACCCGGCCGATTGGCGGTGGTCATCGGCGCCCTGGTACGCGGGCATGCGCGGCCCGGGAGTCTTGTCTCTCGATGTCTAGCCGATGTGGGTAGCGCGCCAGCCCACGGGCGAGCGAGTCCGCCAGAGGCGGAATCGCTCGACCGTGCCACCCGGCGGACTCGCTCGCCCGTGGTGTGACGCCCGTCCCACTCGGACCTCTTCGACACGCTGGTCAAATTTCGGCTCGCCGGGGCGCTTCTGACCGACCAGAGGGGTAGTTGGCCTCCTCTACGTGGGTGGGCCGGGCTCATACTGAAGGAGAGCACTCATGGGATTCCTTGCAGATCTCTGGATGCCGATCGTGTTCTCGTCGGGGATTGTCTTCGTGCTCAGTGCACTGGCCTGGATGGTCTCGCCGCATCACAAGGCGGACTGGAAGGGTATTCCCAACGAGGACGGGTTCCTCGATGCGCTGCGGGCGGCCAACACGCCGTCCGGCCAGTACATGTTCCCGTATTGCGACGATCCGAAGTCGATGAAGGATCCGGAGAAGAAGAAGAAATGGGAGGCGGGGCCGCACGGGGCGATGTTCCTGCGGGCTGCCGCGCCGAATATGGGCAAGAACCTGTTGTTCACGTTCATTTTCTATCTCGTGGTCGGCGTGTTCGTCGCGTACATCGGGCACGTCGCGCTCGACGACAACCCGGAGTATCTCCAGGTGTTCCAGGTGACCGGCTGCGCGGCGGTGATGGCGTATTGTTTCGGGATGATCCCGGGGTCGATCTGGTTCGGCAAGTCGGCGCGCAGCACCGTGATGGACATCCTTGACGGTGTGGTGTACGCGTTGTTCACGGCCGGCACGTTCGGGTGGCTGTGGCCGACGGCGGTGGGTGCATAAAAGAGGGGTGGCACGGTCGAGACCGACGGCGAAGCCGGCGGACTCGCCCGTGGAGCGACTCCCAACCACGGGCGAGCTCGTCCGCCTGCGGCGGACTCGCTCGACCGTGCCACCCGCGTGTCTACGTCGTTCGTTCGTAGAGCCGCGCGATGCGGAACATCGTCACCTCGTCGAAGGCCTTGCACTGGATCTGCAGGCCGATGGGGAGCTTCGCGCCGTTCACCTCGGCGTGGCCGCACGGGATCGAGATCCCGCAGATCCCCGCGATGTTCGTGTTGATCGTGTACAGGTCGCAGAGGTACATCTGAAGCGGATCGGACTTCTGGCCCAGCGGGAACGCCGTGCAGGGGGAGGTCGGGCCGAGCAGCGCGTGGCACTTCTCGAACGCCTGGTCGTACTCGTTGCTGATGAGCCTTCGCACCTGCAGCGCCCGATGGTAAAAGGCCTCGTGGTAGCCGGCGGAGAGCACGTAGGTCCCCAGCATGATCCGTCGCTGCACCTCGTCGCCGAAACCCTCGGCGCGACTCCTGGCGTACATGTCGTAGAGGTCCTCGCCGGGGGCCGGCTCCGCCCGGCGGCCGTAACGCACGCCGTCGTAGCGCGCGAGGTTCGCCGAAGCTTCCGCGGCCGAGATGACGTAGTACGTCGCGATCCCGTACTCGGTCAGCGGCAGGTCGATCTCGACGATCTCGGCGCCGAGGTCCCGGTACACCTCGACCGCGCTGCGCACCGCGTCGTTCACCGCGGGGTCGTTGTCGTCCTGCAGGTACTGCCGGGGCACGCCCAGGCGCAGCCCGTCAACGGGCTCCTCGATCGCCCCGGGATAGTCCGGCACGTCGCGCGGCGAGCTGGTCGAATCGCGCCGATCCGGCCCGGCCATGACGCCCAGCAACAAGGCGGCGTCATGGACGCAGGAACCGAACGGCCCGACCTGGTCCAGGCTCGACCCGAACGCGACCAGGCCCCAGCGGCTCACCCGGCCGTAGCTGGGCTTGACCCCGACGACCCCGCACAGCGCCGCCGGCTGGCGGATCGAGCCGCCCGTCTCGGACCCAAGCGCCCCGGGCACCAGCCCGGCCGCCACCGCCGCCGCGGACCCGCTTGACGAACCGCCCGGCACGCGCGACGGGTCGCAGGGGTTCCGCGTCGGGCCGAAGGCGCTGTTCTCGCCGGAGGACCCCATCGCGAACTCGTCACAGCGGGTCTTGCCGATGACGATCGCGCCGGCGTCGAGAAGTCGCTCGACCGCGGTGGCCGTGTACGGGCTCTCGTAGTGCTCCAGTATTCTGGAGCCGCAGGTCGTCCGGCCGAACCCGGTGACGATGTTGTCCTTGATCGCGATCGGTACTCCGGCGAGCGGGCCCGGCGACTCACCCCGGCCTATGCGGCGGTCGGTCTCGGCGGCGGATTCAAGGGATCGCTCCGGGTACGTCTCGTGAAAGCAACCCAGGTCCGGGTCGATCGCTTCAATCCGGTCCAGCGTTGTCCGGACGACCTCGACGGCGGTGCGTTCTTTCGCCCGGATCGCCCGGCTCAATTCCGCGATGGATTGCGGCGCCGTCACGCCTGCTCCTGGTCGGGGAGCACCTTCGGTACGGCAAGAAAGCCGGCCTCGATCGCCGGAGCCATTGCCAGGACCGTCTCGACCGGCAGCGACTCGCCGACGACGTCCTCGTCGAGCCGGTTGGTCAGGTCGCTGGGATGAGCCATGGGCTCGACGCCCTCGACGTCCACTTCCGACAGCTTGGCGATGTGGTCCAGGATCGTCGAGAGCTGGCCGCGATACAGCTGGAGTTGCTCGTCGCTGAGGCGAAGCCGCGCGAGGGTCGCCACCTGGCGCACCTCGTCGATCGAAAGCCGCTCGGCCATCGGGCCAAAGTAACGCAAAACCGGGGCGAAGGCGAAAAACCCCCACCGTCCCTGCCGACATAGCGTATACCGACGCCATGGCCCGCAAGCGCAACATCCTGGTCTCCGCCATCACGCAGACCGTGGTGTCGGTTGTCGTGCTGTCGGCGGCGGCGGGGGTCTTCTCGCTGCTGTGGCGCACGCGCCCGCTGCCGGCCAAGGTCGATGAACCGCCGCGGCTTCGCCGCGTCGAGGTCATGAAGGCGGTCGCGGTCCCGGTGCGCCGGCAGTGGCAGGGCTTCGGTTCGGCCAGGGCGATCGACGAGGCCGACGTGCCCGCCGAGGTCATCGCCGTCGTGACGGGGATCCCGGCCGCGATCGTCGAGGGCGCCGAGATCGCCGCCGGCGACGTGGTCGCGCTGCTGGACGACACCGACTTCGTGATCCATGCGCAGATCGCCGCGCGGCGCATCGAGGAGCTCGACGCCCGGCTCGAACAGTTGAAGCTGGAAGAGGCGAGCTGGCGCACCCGCGTCGAACTCGCCGCCGAGGACGTCGCCCTCGCCGAGGCGGACTTCGCGCGCGTCAAGGTTGCGCTGCAGCGCGGGGCCGCCCGCGACCGCGAGGTCGATCAGTCCCGGCAGAGGCTTCTGGCCGCGATTCGGATCGAGGTCAATGCCCGCGAGCTGTTCGATCGGATCGGGCCTCGGCGCTCGCAGATCGAGGCGACCAGGGGTCTCCAGGAGGCGTCGCAGCGGCTCGCCGCCAAGAACGTCCAGCGGTGCACGATCCGCAGCCCGCTGGCGGGATTCATCGCCGCCGTGGACATCGAGGTCGGCGAGAGCGTCGTTCCCGGCCGGCGGGTATGCAGGGTCGTCAACCTCGATCGCATGGAGGTGCCGCTGCGGCTGCCGTCGAGCGCCCGGCTCGGGGTGACCATCGGCGACGAGGTCGTGCTCAATGCCCGGGACGCCTCGATCCCGCCGTGGTTGGGCGAGGTTCGCAGGATCAGCCCCCTGGACGACCAGGAGACCCGCACCATGACACTCTTCGTCGAGATCAGCCAGGACCCGCACGTACCGGGCTGGCTCGCCCCGGGCCGCTTCGTCGAGGGGCGCGTGATCTCGCAGCACACCGAGATGCGCTACGTCGTGCCGCGGCGATCGCTCCTGGGTGACCGTCTGCTGGTGATCGAGGACGGTACGGTCCGCAGCCGCTCGGTCCACGTGGACTTCCACATCCAGGGAGATTTCGAGCAGCTTGGCGTCGACGCCGAGCAGTGGGCCGTCCTCGCGGGTTCGCTGCGCGAGGGATGCCGCGTGGTGATCAACGCGGCGCGGACGCTCTCGGACGGCCTGCGGGTCGAGCCGGTCTCGATGAATCGTGATCTGGGCGAAGCCCGGGCCCGACGGCACGCAGACATCGGCCGATGAGCCTGCCCCGGTTCGGTGTCGAGCGGCCCGTCCCGATCAACCTGCTGATGGTTGGGACGATCCTCGGCGGGCTGGTCGCCTCGTTCACGCTGACCAAGGAGTTCTTTCCGGAGATGACGCCGGAGTCGGTGCGCATAACGCTGCCGTACCCAGGCGCGACGCCGGAAGAGGTCGAGGAGGGCCTTGCCAGAAAGGTCGAGGACGCGCTGGCCGACCTCGACGAGATCGATCGGATCACCACGACGCTCTCCGAGGGTGGCGGCGGGATCTTCGCGGAGTTCCACTCGTCGGTGCGCGACGTGGGCAAAGCCGTCGACGAGGTCGAGCGCGCGATCGACGCGCTCACCGACCTGCCCCAGGAGGCCGAGGAGATCCGCGTCGCGGAGTTCGAGCCGCGGCTCCCGGTGATCATGGTGTCGCTGTTCGGCGACGCCCCCGAGGAGGCGCTCAAGCAGGCCGTGCGCGGCGTCCGCGACGACCTGCGGACGCTGCCGGGCATGGGGGAGATCCTGTTCTCCGGCGTCCGCGACTACGAAATCAGGGTGGACGTGTCGGCCGGGGCGCTGCTGGAGCATCGACTGAGCCTGCCGATGATCTCGGCCGCGATCCGCGGCTGGATGGCCGACGTGCCGGGCGGGTCCGTCCGCACCGGCGTTGGCGACATTCGCGTTCGCACGACCGGCGTGCCGGAGCGGGCCGAGGCGATCCGGCGGATCGTCATCAAGGCCACGGCCGACGGCTCTGCGCTGACGGTCGCCGACATCGCCGAGGTGCGCGAGTACTTCGTGGACGAGCAGTTGATCACGCGGTTCGGCCACATCGATCCCGACAACCCCGACGCCCCGATGGAGTCGAAACCCGCGATGAGCCTGACCGTCTTCAAGACGGGCTCGCAGGACGCCGTCGAGATCGCCGAGATGGTCCGCGCCTACGTGCAGGGCTGCCGCGGCGAGCAGTTCGACGCGTATGCCGTCGATCGGCTGTACGCGACGGTCAACGCGTTGACCCGCGGCGAGCAGCGGGGCGGGCGCGTGCTGAGAACACCCCGCCACCGCGCGTGGGAGCTTGGCCGCTCCGCGCCGCCGTTGCCGGCGGAGATCTCGACGCACTCGGACCTTGCCCGGTTCATCGAGGGCCGCCTCGACCTGCTCCTGCGCAACGCGAAGTGGGGGGCACTGCTGGTCTTCGCGACGCTCATGATATTTCTCAATTGGCGCGTCGCGTGCTGGGTGGGCGTCGGGCTGGTCGTGTCGATCTGCGGAGCGCTGGTGATCATGGCGATCGTCGGCATCACGCTCAACCTGCTGACCATGTTCGGGCTGATCGTGGTGGTGGGACTGCTCGTGGACGACGCGATCGTCGTGGCGGAGAACATCCAGGCGCGGTACGACCGCAAGGAGCCTGCGCTCACGGCCGCCATTTTGGGGACGGAGCAGGTGTTCTGGCCGGTGGTCGCGACCGTGTTGACGAGCATCGTGGCGTTCGTGCCGCTGCGGTTCATCGAGGGGCAGATCGGCGACTTGATCGGCGCCTTGCCGGTGGTCGTGGGCTGCGCGCTGATATTCAGTCTCGTCGAGAGCCTGATCATCCTGCCCAGCCATATGGGGCACAGCCTGCTGAGCCGCGACCGGGCCCGCACCGGCGGGTTCACCTCCATTCTGCGGCGCTACGAGCAGTGGCGAGACGAGGTGATCCTCGACCGGGTCGTCCCGGCGTACGCGAGACTACTTACCAGGCTGATGAAGTACCGGTATGCGACGATCGCGGTGTGCCTGGCGGTCTTCGTCGGTTCGGTGGGGATGGTCGCGGGGGAGCGGCTGGAGTTCACCTTCCTGCCCACGTCGGATACCGAGACGATCATCATCGATCTCCGGATGCCGATCGGGACGTCGATCGATCGCACCGACGAGGTCGTCCGTGCGATCGAAGCCGCGGCCGCCGCCCAGCCGGAGGTCCAGGCCGCCGGCACGGTGATCGGCTACATGGCGGACCTGGACACGGGCACGACCGCCGGCCTCGGCGGGCACCTGGCGCAACTCTACATCGAGCTTAAACCCGTCGAGCTGCGCGAGCGCGAGAGCTCGGAGGTCATCGACGCCATTCGCGGGCACATCGGCGTGATCAACGACATCGAGCGCTTGACATTCTCGGAGATCCAGGGCGGCCCGGCGGGCGCCGACATCACGATCATCGTCAGCAGCGAGGACGACCGGCTCACCGAGCAGGCCGTCGCCAGGATCAGGTTGATGCTGGCGGAGTACGACGGTGTTCGCGATATCGGCGACAACTCCTCGCTGGGGCAGCGCGAAGTGCACGTGCAACTGCGGTCCGCCGCGGCCGGGCTCGACCTGACCGTCGCGGACGTGGCGACGCAGGTTCGCGGCGCGCTGTTCGGGCTGGAGCCGCACGTCTTCTCCGACCGCCAGGAAGACATCAAGGTCCGGGTCCGGCTCGACGAAGCCTCGCGGACGAGCCTGTACGGCATCGAGAACATGTACGTCACGACGCCCCGCGGCCACCGCGTGCCGCTGAGCGAGATTGCCGATGTGACCGAGGGCACGGCGTACTCCATGATCAACCGTATCAACCGCAGGCGGGCCACGACGGTCTCCGCCGATACGGCACCGTGGGCGAACCCGGAGCGGATCACCCGCGAGCTCGTGCCCCAGCTGGACGAGCTCAAACGGGAGATGCCCGGCATCAGCATCGAGCTCGGCGGCCGGCAGCGCACGATGGCCCAGGCCTTCGGATCGCTGCCGCTGGGCTTCCTTGCCGCGAGCGTGATGATCTACATCATTCTGGCGTGGCTGTTCGGGAGCTACACGCAGCCGCTGGCGATCATGCTGGCGATACCGTTCGCGATCACGGGCATGATCTGGGGGCACCTGCTGCTGGGCTACCAGCTCACCTTCCTGAGCCTGATCGGGTTCGTGGCACTCAGCGGCATCGTCGTGAACGACTCGCTGATCCTGGTGGAGTTCTTCAACGGCATGCGCCGCCAGGGCAAGCGGCTGCGCGAGGCGCTGGTGCTCGCCGGCCGGGCGCGGCTGCGGCCGATCTTCCTGACGACGATCACGACGATCCTGGGGCTCACGCCGCTGATGCTGGAGAAGTCGTTCCAGGCGAAGTTCCTGATCCCGATGGCGATCAGTATTTCCTTCGGGCTCATGAGCGCGACGATCCTGATCCTGATCGCGCTGCCGTGCATCCTGGTGATCTTCGACGACTTCAAGGCCGTCGCGTATTACCTGTGGCACGGCCGGACGCGGCCCGTCGAGGCGGTGCACCCCTTCCAGGACGCGCATCGGGAATAAAAGTCTGTGGCACGGTCGAGCTTGCTCGCCCGTGGTGCGACGTTCAGACACGGGCGATCCGCCTGCGGCGGAGTCGACCACCCCGCCCGCGTGCGCCGGGTGGCACGGTCGAGCTTGCTCGCCCGTGGGCGGGCATGTCCCGCGCCTGGCATTCGCGTCAAGGACACGGCCCCCAATTCGCAAGCACCAACAGGAAGTCCAGGATCCCGACGACACCGTCGCCGTCGAGGTCCGCAGCGCAGTCCGGGCACTTGCCCCAGTTCGCGAGCACGAGCAGGAAGTCCGTGATGCCCATGACGTTGTCACCGTCGACGTCGCAGGGCGGCGGCTCCGGCGAACCATCCTGCATGAAGATGGACTGACCGTCGCACCAGCCGATGAGCATGTCCAGATCGCCGTCTCCGTCAAGATCGATCATCGCGACATCCGACGTCCCGTTCGGCGTCCATGCAACCGGGCTCGGGTAGCCCTCAACCAGGTACGGCTCGACGCCGCTGTTGAAGTAGATGTTGAGTCGGCGCGTGCAGTTCTCCGGAAACTCCTGGTCGAGGTCGCACACGAGGAAGTCGTCGGTGCCGTCATGGTTGAGATCGGCGACCTGCACGATCGAGCCGAACCCGTTGCTGCCCGGCAGGTCGATGGTGGGTCCCCACCCTACACCGTCGCCCTGCGGCCCGGTGCTCACGCGGATCTGGTCCAATGCGTTGCGCACGCCGAGGATGTCGAGGTTGCCGTCGCCGTCGAGGTCGCCGAGGGCGAAGTTGTATGCCTGTCCCGTAAGGATGTTCTGCGGGACGCCGTCGAGGTTGCCCGCACCATCATTGGCAATCAACCGCACGATGCCGTCGCAGCAGGTCATTCCCTCTATCAGATCCATGTCGCCGTCGCCGTTGATGTCGACGATGACTGATGACCGCACGGCCGTCGTGTTGGCGTTCGCTCCCAGGCGACTGGATTCGTCGGCGAAGCCGAGCCAGACGCCCCCTTTGTCGTTGCCGAGGTTCACGAGCAGACGGTCATCGCCGACCCGAACACCGACGAAGACGTCGTCGAACCCGTCGCCGGTGATGTCACCGGTGCTGACGTTCCAGGCATCCACCGTGAATCCCACGGGCAGCAGGTCCGGCCGCTTCTGGAAGCCGAGCCACGCACGGTCCTTCGCGCGCAGATTCACGAGCAGTGTCGGCAACGTCGACGGACCGTGCACGATGAGGGCGTCGAGCCAGCCGTCTCCGTTGAAGTCCGCGATGGCGACGTCGCGCGAGCGCAACGGTTCCAGGAGCGCCGGGGCAAAATCAGCGGTGCGATCGGTCAGCACCCCCGACTCGTTCATGAACAGTGTGTTCGACAGTGGCTGGCCGGTGTTGATCTTCAACGCGATGCGACGTGCTGAAATGACGTCCACATCGCCATCGTTGTCGAAGTCACCGAGCCCGTAGTCCTTCTCTGAAATGTCCGCTTCACCGACCGACGGGTCGGCAATTAACCGGGTGGACGTCTCATCGGTGAATGTCGGGATGAGTACCTCGCCGGCACGCGTCGACCCGCCGAGTACCGCGATGGACGCACCGAAAACTGCGATCTTCTCCAATGCCACGACGATCTCCTCCGGCGGACATCGGCCACTCCAGCTGCGTCCGATCGCCCGGTCGAGCCTGCCGAAGGCGAGTATACCTCTGCCTCCTGGAAACACACCGGATCCGTAAGGAGAAGGAGATGTTGATAAGATGGGGCGAAGCCCGGCAGGCTGACGCTTTCCGGATCCCCACGTCCTCTCGAATGGTGAACATCATGAGGCATCGAGACAGGTGCGGGCCGGGGTCACCGGGGGTGGCACTGCTGTGCTGTAGTGGAGTATTCGCCGCTCCCGCGCTCGGCCAATGGGTCGCGTATACGAACGAGAGCGCCACGCGGATATCCTCGATTCCATCCGTGGGTCTTCAGGATGTGGCGGAGAAGGACTACGCCGTCGGCGATCTCGACCACCCCATGTCCGCCCCGGTGGACCTCGACCTGGTGGTCGTTCGCAAGCAGCCGTTCATGACGTCCGGCGGAAGGCGCAATGTTCTGTTCATGAACGTGGACGGCGTACTGACCGATCAGACGGCGAGCTACATCTCCGAGTTCCTCGATCTGACCAACGATCGCGACGTCGTCCTGGTGGACATCAACAACGACGACTGGCTGGACATCGTGACCGCGACCGCCTGCCTTGGTTGCGATACGTCTACGGTCGTCGACGATGCCCGGGTCTTTCTGAACCTCGGCCTTGACGAGGCCGGCGACTGGCTCGGTTTCGACAGTCCCATCGTGCTTAACGACCTGTTCATCGGTCCCGGTAACGAAAAAAACTACTGCGCCGTGGCGGCAGGCGACCTTGACGGGGACCTCAACGCCGACCTGTACTTTGCGTCCTACGACGACGACGCTGAAGACCAGTTGCTGATGGGCGACGGGGCCGGCGGCTTCACCAACGGCAACAACCGGCTCACCGGCGACATGCGGGAGTCGATCTTCGGCACCGCCGTCGTGTTCGCCGACATGGACAACGACAGCGACCTGGACATCGTCAAGAGCGAGGCCGGTTTCGTCGAGATATTCCGGAACAACGGCAACGGCGTCTTCGACCTGCTGGATCCGACCTACTCCGGCGCGGCGTATCACGTCGGTGTCGGCGACCTGAACGGCGACGGGCTCCTTGACCTCGTCATCAGCGATGATGGCACCGACCGGTACATCATCAACGACGGCAACCTGCTCGACGGCTCACCGGACACCTCCCTGGTGTTCCCCGGCTCGACAGACGGGTTCGGCAGCAACTCGTACGTCACCGATCTTGATGGTGACGGCTGGCCGGAGGTCCTCATTGCCGACGTAGACGTTCAGGTGCCCGGCTGCACGCGGGTCTCCGACATTCTTCGAAACGACGCCGGCACGTTCACGGCGGATACCGCCAACATCCCCGGCAGCGCGCTCACGGGTGTCCACGACTTTGCCGTCCTCGACATCAATAATGACGGGTTGCCGGATATTGTCGTCGGCACCTGCGACGGCACACAAGTCTGGATCAACTCCGGGGGCTCAACGCCGATTGCGATCGAGTTCAGCTATCCCGGCGGCCTGCCGGATTTCATGGTGCCCCAGCAGACGATGGAGTTCACCGTGCAGATCGATCCGACCGGCGACACGATCGAGCCCGGTACGCCCGCCATCTTCGTCTCCTCCAACGGCGGCGTCTTCGTCGAGACCGCGCTGACGCCGCTGGGCGGCAACTTGTACATGGCGACGATCCCCGCCGGCGAGTGCACGGAACGCTTCGACTTCTATCTTCGCGCACAGCTCGCCGGTGGCCTGATCTTCTTCGATCCGCCGTCGGCGCCGGGCGACGTGCACACCGCGTTCTCCGCCAACGGGACCGCGACCCTCTTCACCGACGCGATGGAAGGCGACGTCTCCGCATGGACGATCACCAACGACGCGTCGTTGACCGGCGGCAGCTGGAAGGCTGCCGACCCCAACGCGACGATCTTCCTCGGCTTCCTGGCTGCTCCCGGCTCCGACGCGACGCTGGACGGCACGGTGGCGTTCGTGACCGAGAACGGCCCCGCCGGGGACTCCGTGGCCGCGAACTGGGACGTGGACGGCGGCCCGACGATCCTGACGTCGCCGCTGTTCGACCTGTCCGGTAACGACGGCATCGTTTCCTACGCACGCTGGGTGTTCAGCATGGAGGGACCCGCCCACGACACGCTCGTCATCGAGATCTCCAACAACGACGGCGCCACCTGGACGCTCGTCGAGGAAGTGGGTTCCACCGACAGCTCCTGGGAACCGGCAAGCTTCGTCGTCAGTGACTTCATCCTGCCGACGGCACAGGTGAGGATCCGCTTCAGCATGGCCGATCTGGACGAGTCGGTGTCCGAGGCCGGCATCGACGACTTCACGATCGACACGCTTGCCTGTGGCGGTACACCGTGCCCGTGGGACACCACCGGCGACGGCGAGGTCGGCATCAACGATTTCCTCGACCTGCTGGCGGCGTGGGGCCCGAACCCCGGACATCCCGCGGACTTCAACGGCGACGGGATCGTGGGGATCAACGACTTCCTGGAATTGCTGGCGAATTGGGGGCAGTGCTCTTTGTAACGGTTCGCACGGGAGGACGTTGCCCCACGGGCGAGGTCGTCCGCCTCCGGCGGACTCCCTCGACCGTGCCACCCGAGCCCGATCGCGCCGGGTGGCACGGTCGAGCTTGCTCGCCCGTGGGCGGCCGTGCCCCGCGCCCCGCCCGTTTGCGGTATACTCGCGCCCCCCGGGGATGACTCGGACGCCCGTCCGCCCGTGCCGGACGCCGGTGGAGGGCGCAGCTACCGAATCGCCCCTGGCCTCGAGGACGCCGCGCTCGATGGAGGTCATCAAGGGAATCCCGGTTTCGCCCGGTTTGATCATCGGGCGTGCTTTTGTCCTGGACGACACCGTCCGGTTCATACCGCGTCGCACCGTGCCGGTGGAGGGCGTGCCGCACCAGCACGAGCGTCTGGCCGACGCCCTGGGCCAGGCGATCGCCGACCTGGAGCGGGACCGCGATCGGGCCGCCAGCGAGCTGGGGCCGGAGCCGGCGAAGATCTTCGAGTTCCACCTCGGCCTGATGCGGGATCCGACCCTCATCAAGCACATCACGACGCACATCGAACGTGACCACGTCACCGCCGAGTACGCCGTCAGCGAGGAGTTCCGCAAGCTCACCGCCAGGTTCCGGGCCATGGGCCAGGAGGTCTTCCGCCAGAAGGCCAACGACCTGCTGGACCTCGACCACCGGATCCTGAGCAAGCTCATCGGCGAGTCGGAGGACCGCCTCGCCCGGCTCACCGAGCCCGTGGTGCTGGTCGCCCACGACATCACCCCCACGCGGGCCGCCATGCTGGACCGCGAGAAGATCATCGGCATCGCCACCGACGCCGGGGGCCGTACCAGCCATGCGTCGATCATGGCCGGGGCGCTCGGCGTCCCGGTGGTCGTGGGCTGCCAGCACCTGACCGAGCACGTTGACGACGGCGACATGGTCGTCATCGACGGCCGAACCGGCGTGGTGATCATCCGGCCGGACGAGCAGACGCTGGAGCAATACCGCGCCGACATCGAGCGGATGGGGACGGACCGGCTCGCGCTGCGCGAACTGGCCCCGCTGGAACCGGTCACGCTCGACGGCACGCGAATCTCGCTGATGGGCAACATCGAGTTCCCCTATGAAATCAAGGAGATTCTCGCCAACCACGGCGACGGGGTCGGCCTGTACCGCACGGAGTTCCTCTACCTCACGAGCAAGGGCGAACCCACCGAGGAGGACCACTTCCAGGCCCTCAAGGAGGCGATCGAGTTGCTGGGAGGCAAGCCGCTGACGATCCGCACGCTCGACCTCGGCGCCGACAAGAAGACGCAGCAGGCCGCCGAGGAGCCGGAGCGAAACCCCTTCCTCGGCCTGCGAAGCATCCGCTTCTGTCTGCAGAACCTCCCGATGTTCAAGACGCAGCTCCGGGCGATCCTGCGCGCGTCGGCGCTGGGGCCGGTCCGGGTCATGTTCCCGCTCATCTCGACGGTGATGGAGCTTCACCAGGCCAAGATGATCCTCAGCGACGTCATGGAAGAGTGCAGGGACGAGGGGATCGAGTACGACGCCGAGATGCCCGTCGGCGCCATGGTGGAGGTGCCGTCGGCGGCCCTGACGGCATCGACGCTGGCACGCGAGGTATCGTTCTTCTCGATCGGGACCAACGATCTCATCATGTACACGCTGGCGGTGGACCGCGGCAACGAGCGCGTGGCGAACCTCTATTCCGCCGCCCACCCCGCCGTGCTGCACCTGGTGCGGGCCGTGGTCCGGGCGGCACGCCGCTGGAACGTCGAAACCAGCCTCTGCGGCGAGATCGCCGGAGAGGTCGAGTACACGATGTTGCTCATCGGGATGGGGTTGCGTATCCTCTCACTGGTGCCGAGCCAGATCCCGCAAGTGAAGCGGGTGATCCGATCGGTCGATATGAAGCAATGCGAACGGCTGGCCCGCAAGGTCGGTTCGTTCGAAAGTGAGCGGCAGGTGCTCAACCACCTCCGTGAAGAAGTTCGTAAGGTATTGCCCGAGCTGGGTTAACCAGACTTCGGGTCGAGATAAACAGACACTGGCCTGCGGGTGCCGGAGAGACGGGGTCGAGCAGCTGAGAGCGCCCCCCGCCACCGAGCCCACACGGCCGCCGACGAGACACCGTTTGCAAGGCACGCCCAAAAGGCATCATCGCAAGACAGCAGCAGCGCCGCCGCCGAGGCGGGCTCCCAGGATCCCACGGGCAGGAAAACCGCCCGAGGGACTTGGCTGAGCTGGCTGTCCTGGCTGCCATGGCTGCCATGGCTGCCTGACCATGCACGCGAGGCTCGTCGGAATGCAGGAGGCATTCCCACGTGACCAGTCCATCCGAGCAAGAAACCACCGCAACAGAGATCATGGTCGTCAACGATTCGCCCGGCGAGGAATGCCGGATCGCGATTCTGCAGGACAACCATCTCGAAGAGCTCTACACCGAGCGCACCGCGACCGCGACCAACGTCGGCAACATCTACAAGGGTCGCGTCACCAACGTCGAGTCCGCCATCCAGGCCGCCTTCATCGACTACGGCGAGGGCCAGGCGGGCTTCCTGCACATCTCCGATCTGCACCCGCGGTACTTCCCCGGCGAGAAGCAGACCGAGCGTGTCGGCAAGAAGATCCCGCGGCGTTCCCGGCCGCCCATCCAGAACGCACTGAAGCGCGGCCAGGAGGTGCTCGTCCAGGTCCTCAAGGAGGGCGTCGGCACCAAGGGCCCGACACTCACCAGCTACCTCTCGGTGCCGGGCCGCCTGCTCGTGATGATGCCCGAAATGGACCGCGTCGGCGTTTCCCGAAAGGTCGAAGACCTCGAGAAGCGTCGCGAGATGCGCGACATCCTCGATTCCCTGAAGCTGCCCGAAGGCTTCGGCTTCATTCTGCGCACCGCCGGGTTCGGCAGGACCAAGGCCGAGCTGAACAGGGACGTGGCGTACCTCAACCGCCTCTGGAAGGTCATGGACAAGCGGATCAAGACCGTCGGCGCGCCGTGCGAGCTGTACACGGAGTCGGATCTCTTCGTCCGGACGATCCGCGACATCCTGCGGCCGTCGATCACGGCGATCATCATCGATTCCGAGCAGTGCTACGATCGGGCGAGGGCCCTGCTCTCCGTGGTCGCCCCGCGCACCGCACCGAC
Organism: Planctomycetota bacterium; assembly: GCA_022562915.1. GTDB lineage: Bacteria > Planctomycetota > Phycisphaerae > Phycisphaerales > SM1A02 > JADFOJ01. The sequence continues at coordinate 19,752 of JADFOJ010000066.1, forward strand.
GGTGGTCCGTTACCACGACCCGGTGCCGATCTTCCACGCCTTCGGTATCGAGAGGCAGATCGACCTCATTCACGATCGCGAGGTGCCGTTGCCCTCGGGCGGCAAGCTGGTGATCGAGCAGACCGAGGCGCTGGTCGCCATCGACGTCAACTCCGGCCGCAGCCGCCGCGCTTCCGACAGCGAGACCAACGCCTACAGGACCAACTGCGAGGCCGTTGACGAGATCTGCCGCCAGTTGCGCCTGCGCGACATGGGCGGGCTGGTGATCAACGACCTCATCGACATGCACCAGGCGCGGCACCGCCGCGACATCGAAGATCGCTTCCGTGCGGGGCTTGCCCGCGACCGGGCCAGGACGACGATGCTGCGGATCAGCGATTTCGGCATCGCCGAGTTGACGCGGCAGCGAATGCGTCCGAGCCTGCGCAAGAGCCACTTCATGTCATGCTCGCACTGTGACGGCCACGGCGAGGTCAAGAACCCCGAGTCCGTCGGGGCTGACGCCTCGCGGCAGTCGGGGTACCTGCTGCAGTTCGATCGCGTGCGCCGCATCGAGCTGGTGTGCTCGCCGCGGGTGGCGTCGGTACTGCTCAGCAGCAGGCGCCGCGAGATGGTCCGGCTCGAGGACGCCACCGGCAAGAAGATCGACGTGCGCGTCAGCGAGACGATCGCGGTCGACCGCGTGGACTTCCACGCCTACGACGAGCGCAACGCCGACATCGACATCGACAAGCTGCCCGCACCGAGGCCGCCGACGCTCGCATCGCTGCAGGCCGCCGCGAGCAAGCCGCCGCCGGAGGTTGCCTCGGCGGCAACGGCCGCGACCGCACCCAGGAGGCGCAGGCGGCGCGGCAAGACCGCGCCGGCCGACGCGCTCACCATTGCGCTGGAGACGGCGGCCGAGCACGACGCCGTGATCGAGGCAGAGGTCGCCGCCCATGACGGGGTCGCGCCCGCGCCTGCGCCCGTGCCCGCGACCGACGTTCCGGCTTCCGCCGCGAAGAAGAAACGATCGCGCCGCCGCTCTCGCCGTGGTCGCGGGGGTGCCCCGAGCGTACCGACCGCCGTCGAGGAATCCCTCGAGGCAGCGGCGCCTGCCGTGACCGAGGAATCCCTCGAGGCAACGGCGCCCGCCGTGACCGAGGAATCGGTCGAGGCAACGGCGCTCGTGGATGCCCGGGAGACGGGCGAGACACAGGCCGCGGTCGCGGCCGACACCGAACCGGATGCCGATCGCGCCGCGCCGAGCGGGCCCATCCGCATCCACCGGCTCGCCCGCGAGCTGGGTCTTGCGTCCCGCAACATTCTCAAGTTGTGCCTCGACAAGTGCGGCATGAGTGTCAAGAACCACATGTCCTCGATCTCCCAGGAGAACGCGGAACTGATCCGCAGCGCGGTCGTGCCCGAAGAACCGGCCGCATCCGACGCCGCAGCTGCCGGCGACGCCGTGGATGCCCGGGAGACAGGCGATGCTCCGGAAGCCGAGGCGGCCGCGGCCGCGGCCGAACCCGCCCCCGGCGAGACACCGGTTGAGGAATCCGCCGGCGACCAACCCGCCGGCGAGAGGCGCCCCAGGCGGAGGCGCGGTGGTCGCCGCA
>JADFOJ010000067.1 GCA_022562915.1 Planctomycetota bacterium
GCCCCGACTCGAACTCGGCGTCGGCATCGGCGGGTTGATCGAGATCGGCGACCGGCCCTGCGCCGGGCGTGGCCGGCGTGGCCGGCGTGGCCGGCTCGGGACGTGGCCGCCCGTCCTGCCCGTGCGCGGGCATCGCCGCGAAGGTCCCCAACACCAACGACACCAACACGTATTTGCAAGTTTCAGAAACGTTCATTCGTCGGTACCCTCATGTCTCATGGCTGATTTCGCTGACGGCTCTCATCGACGATCTTCAGGCCGACCATCGGCTTGCTCCTGGGCGGTCCACCGTCGAACAATGAGTTCCTCTTGAACAGGTCGATGTCGTACTCACCCCCGTCGTGACCGAGCGTGATCGACCACGGCGCGCTGGAGGCGATCACCGTGACGCCGTCGGACTCCTCGCCGACCGAGAGGTGCATCCCGTTATGGAACCACACCTCGTCGCCGAGAACGAAGAGAATGCGCGGTCCCGAGTAGGTACTCGGCGGCCCTGCAGGTTCCGGCAGCGGCACCGGTTCGACGGGGTCTCGATCGACGATCTTCGGCGCCGGCTTCTCCAGCCTGGGATACGGCTTGGGCTTGAAGAAAAGCGAACGACCCTCTACCCGGTCGCGGTACGCACCCAGACTCGTCTCGTGCTCGACGAGGTACTCGTCAAGACGGGCCCTGGTCGGGTCGTCCTGGAGACGAGGCGTCAGCATGGCTGACGCCAGCGACGAGAGCTGCACTGACATCACGATCACCGCGAAGACGATGGCCGCGACGCTTGCCGAGAGAGGAATATTGATCGACCATCGCGACACGGCTCAGGTTCCTCCCACCCGTGCGCGTCGCTCCATCGAGACGATCCACGCCTCGATGGTCAGGTCCACCGTGACCTTGCGGGGGCCGGGCTGCCGCGTCATCCTCAGGTTGCTGATGGCGTCGACCCACGGGCTGCTCTCGAGCTCGGCGATGATCGCGGTGGCCTCCGTCGGCGTCGAGTCGAACCGCAGATCACCCGTGATGCGCTCGACCTGCTCGCCCGGCGCGATGACGCGCGACAGCGTCCCGCGCCGCAGCTTGGACGGACCGCGGTAGCTGAAGCTGTCCCGGCTGACCGGGTGCAGCTTGAGGATGTCGTTGATGACCTCGTTGAGCGCTCTCTCGGCATGGGCCTCGCGGCCCGGCGCGGTGACCGGGCCGATCCCCAGCACCGCCGGCCGCAGTCGCCGCAGGCTCTGCAGGCGCTGTGCGCTGCCGGCGGCCTTGTCGACCCTGGCCAGCAGACGATCGGACTCGCGATTCCATTCGTCGGTGAGCCGCAGGACGTGATCGTTCCAGAGCAGCAGGAGAACCCCGCCGACCACGGCGCTGATTCCCCACTGCGCTGCGCGCGGCAGTTGACGGAAGGATTTCCGGAGTCTCTCGGCACGGCTCACGGCGATCTCTCCTCGTTCTTCTTCAGTTCGCGGAACCGGTTCCGGACGAGTTTCCACTCGTCCCACAATCGCTTCTTGGTGTCCTCATCGACGCGGGCCTGCTGAAGCGCCTGGGAGAGGTGCCGGTACGCTTCCTGGGCATCGGCGAGGGTCATGACGTCGACCTCCTCCGGCGTGATCGGTTCGGGGATGTCCTGTGACATCGGCACGCCGCCGCCGCCGGCGCCGCGGTCCGACCCCCGGAACGCCGGACCGCCACCGCCGGCCCTGCCCGCCGGCGGGCCCGCGATGCGCGTTCGTGTGCGTTGCGGCGCGGCGCGGTCCGCGGGTTGCGTCTCGGGCACCTCGGCGAGTTGTGTCTCGGGCTGACCCGCGGGCCGGCCATAGGGTTGCCCGGCGGGCGTCTCATCCGGCTGCCCGGCAGGGTCTCCGGCGGGAGCCTCAGGCTCAGACGGCGCCGGCGTGTCCGGATGCCGGCGCGTTGCGTCGGCGTCGGTGGGCGGCCCGCCCTCGCGGTACATGCGCTCCCGCAGCGTCCACCTGCCGTAGTCCAGCTCGATCGGATACGCGTGCGCGCGGTAGGGGTTGGCAACCTTGGCCGTGAGCGTGAACTCGTAGGCGTCGAAGTTATTCGGGTCGCCCCAGTTCAGATAGATCTCGTCGAAGATGTTCGTCGCGTGCAGGTTGTCCTGCATCAACGCGACGACTTGCTGGGCGGTGAGATTCCTGATGCTGTCCTTCTTGGCCCGGCCGGTGACGGTCACGCGCTCGCCGTGCCGGATGCGGATCTGCTCGACGTCGATACCCTCCGGCGTGCTGCAGGCGAGGTCGGCCAGCAGCTTCGTCATCGGCCACGCGTGGTCCTTGAGCTCGCGGTACATCGCCAGCTGCACCTCGGCGCGGCCCGCCTGGTCGACGTACCGCGGCAGGTCTTTCAGCTTGAGTTTGAGCAGACCGAGCTTCAGACCGCTGACCAGCAACGGGCCGAGCAGGCCGACGAGCACGGAGACGATGACGACCGCCGTCGCACGGCGCGGCGAGGAGAGCGCTGCCGCGAGTTGCCGTGCCCGCGAGACCGACTGGATCGGCGCGTCCAGGCGCAACCGCGTCAACGGCGCGAGCCCGCCGCCGGCCGCGAGCAGTGCCCCGGCCGCTACGCCGTACTGTTGCCACCACGCGGCGTCCGTCGGGGCGCCGTCCAGCCGGGCGGCGGCGGCGGTGATGATCTCGACGCGGGCAACCAGGCCGGCCGGAGCGTCGAGGTCGTTGATGCGCCGGGTCGTCTCGGCGACGATCGCTTCGGTGAACTCGGGCGTGTGGCTGACGCTCATCGCCGTCTCGGCAACGACCCGCCCGATCGCGTCGGCGATGTCACCGGCGGACTCGCTGCCCACGCGCGCCGCCCGGATGATTGCTCCGTTGGCGTGGCTGATCACCAGCGCCACCGATCCGTCGTGGCGGTCGAAGAACAACAGAGGCCCGTCCGACCGCTGCCCGTTGAGCAACGCCGCCAGCGCCGCGACATCGGGGACGAAGCTGAGGCGAGGTAACGTCCGTCCCGACAGGGCGTCCGGCAGGTTGCCGTCGGCGGTGGTCTCGGGCCACGACACCATGATCCCGCTGCGGCTGGTCTCGCCGGGGGCCATGGGCAACACGGCCCGGGCCCGGCGGTGCGCGGGCATCTCCGTCAGCAGGTGCGCTTCGGCCTGGAGCGCCAGTGCCTGCTCGAGCTGCTCGGCAGCCACGTCCGGCAGGGTGCAGGTACGGCACACGACCGACGCAGCCGGCAGCACGCCGAGCACGCTCTCGGCGCCGGATTCGTTCAGCCAGGCGCTGATCCGGTCGGTGTCGTCGGCGGGAAACTCCTGCCACGCGGTCACCGCAGCGCGTGGCCCCGCCGTTCCGATAAGGCCGCGGACCACGGCGCCGGTGCAGTGCAGGACCGCCACGGGCGTGCTGTTGTGTTGAGTGGCGGTCTTATCGGTCATTCGCGGTACTCCAGGATCCGCACGGGCACGGTAGAACGATCGACGACGGCGAAGATTTCAACTTCTACGTCACCTGTTCGCGATCGACCCTTGACCGTGATGGAGTAGACGCTGCTGCTGACGTCCATGATGCCCGCGATGTACTCGAGGGTCGCAGGATCGTCCTGGAAGGCGGGTATGTCGATGAGGTCCACCAGGCTGGCGATGCCTTCCGGCCGGCTCGCCCGGAGATAGATGATCTCGTCGGCGAGATACTCACGGTCCTGCAGCAACTGCAAGAGCACTTCTTCGGAGACCGTGTTGATGTTGAGCTTGCCGGCGCGCCGTTGGCGGGGGTCGCCGATGGAGGTCTCCGCGAAGACGCCTCGGAGTTCGTCGTCGGTGAGCACGGGCCCGGTGGTCGAGGGTGAGGTGACGCCGCCGGGTCTCGCGGACCGCTCCGAGGCCTGCTGCACCTGGCGGGTGAGCAGTTGCTCGAGGCGGCTGTTGGCGGTCCCCCCGAAGCTGATCAATGAGCTCGCCTGCTCCTCGGTGATATCGAGTCGTTCCATGAGCTCTTCGGGGGTCGTGGACTGCAGATCGATCCGGGCAAGGCCGGAGTCCGTCAGGCCGCCGGAGACCGAGTAGGTCGTCAGGATTCCGCTCCAGGCGGCGTCGAGACGCTGGTCGGGTTCGTCGGGCGGCCATGTCCGGTCGGCGTCGTCCTCGTTGGGGTCGAGGCGGTTGTTGAGGTTCCAATCCTCGCCGCGCAGATGGTCCGGCCACACGCCCGCGACCAGCTCAAGCTCGGCGATGCTGCGCATCGGGGCGTTGCGCGGCTCGTACGGCATCGACAGGCTCAGGTAGTAATGCCGCTCCGCGCCGAGCGGCCGCTCGTCCTGGTCCTCGTCGATCCAGTCCAGGATCGCGTCGACGACGTCGGGTGAGATGTTGTCGAGGTTGTGCAGCAGTCTGGGGTTGTCGATCGCCGCGTTGATGTTGATCTTGGAGTGCTCGTCCATCGGGCCCCACCAGTCCTTGCCGTCGGAATGGTGGCGAATGTCGTAGCCGCCCACGATCCGCCCGTCGATCGCGATGCCGTCCCGGCCGTCGGCGATCGCGTCCATGTCGCGGACCATGGCGAACGCGTCGCCCGGCACCGGGTCCAGCGTGTGGTCCGCCATGATCGCGATCGTGTACTCCAGGCCGCCGCGCGCGGCCCAGCGCGCCTGGATGCGGCCCAGCGCCTGGCGCGCCAGCATCGCGTGGCGATAGCTGAACAACTGCACCGAACTGAGAATGAGCGCGCCGATCGCGATGGCCCACATCACCACCAGGATGACCGAGCCCCGCCGCTGCCGGTATGGACGCCGACCCGTCATGAGCCGCGGCCCCGGCCGCCCCCGGACCTGTCCCGGATGGTGTCACGGATGCCGCTGCGTCCCTGTCCGCCCTGTCCGCCCTGTCCGCCCCGGCCGCCTCGGCCGCCTCGGCCGGGTTGGCCGGGTTGGCCGGGCACGCCCAGGTCCGTCGGCAGCGCGTCCCCCGCGCCGCCGGCGTCCGGCCCGGCCTCTTCACCCTGGTCGGCGTCATCGGCCTGCTCGTCCTCGTCGGTGGGGGGTTCCTCGGGCGGCGGGACGCGATCGATCGGGACCACGGTGCGCAGGATCGCCAGCGGTGAGTCAAAGGGATCCTCGCCGTCACGGCACCCGCTGGCCACGACCGTCACGCGGATGGCCAGAGGGAGCCCGTCGAAGTCCGAGTCCCAGTCCTGGTACCACAGGTCGCCGTCGTACGCCTCCATGGCCAATGAGACCACTCCGGTGACCAGCGGTGACGCGACGCCGCCGCCGCGCGGATACTCGTCCGGCACCGCGTCGCGCCGCCGCCAGAGGACGGGGCCCAGCGAGTCCTCATCGATGCGGATCTGCGTCTCGAACTCGACACCGTCACCGATGAAGTCGAGATCGCGAATCGGGCGAAGATTCGTGTTGAAGACAAGGATCTCGTCGCGGTCCATCGTGCCGTAGGGCGTGGAGACCGCGTGGTCGGTGAGCAACAGTCGCGTCCAGAAAAGGTCCCGGTCGCGCAGGACGGTGATGATGTCGCGACGAATGGCCGTCAGCGCCGCGTCGGCTCGCAGGTGGGCCGCAAGCAGTTGACGACCGCCGGACTTGGCCCGGCTCAGTTGCGAGAGGCTCAGGCTCACCGCGCCGAGCACGAACGCGGTCATGACCCCCGCCAGCACCAATTCGATGAGCGTGAATCCGGGTCGCCGGATCGGTCCGTTACTCCAGCGCATCGTAATACCTCCCGATGCGATCGATCGGCTCAAGCGGAATCCGGACCTGGGTGGGGTCACCCAGGCGCTCGGCGATATAGGTCTGCGCCTGGGCCTGGCGGAAGTCCCCGTGGTGAGGCCATCGGACGTACGCCGTCACCCTGAACGGCTGCCGCAGTCCGATGTCCTCGATCACGACGTCGTACTCGTAGTCTTCGAAGGGAAAGTCGAAACGCCCGCTGGTGGAGTAGAGCTTGGGGTAGTTCACCGGTCCCTCGACGAGCACCATCGCCAGCAGTTCGTCCACCAGCCATGCCGCCGTGAGCTGCTTCTGCGCGTGTGCCTGGATCGTCATGGACCTGCTCGCCAGCGAGATCACGACGGTGAGCCCGATGCCGAGCATGACGCCGCCGAGGATGACGTCCATGAGGGCAATGCCGCGCCGGGTTGGCGGGGTTCGTCGGTGCAGCCGTGCCATCACCAGTCCTCCCGGTGCCGGCCGGCGGCGTCGAGATCGATGGGCTCGCGCAAGGCGAGCACCGCGTTCCGGTCGTCAAGAAGGTACGGCACCAGCGCGTGCGACGGCAGCACGACGGTCTTGACGCGCCCGAGATCGTCGAAGAGCGAGAGTTCCACGCGCGGCCGCGGCTTGCCCGGCTCGGTGGCGACCGGCCACTGGCTGATGTCCACGGCCCTGCCGTCGACGATGGCGACGACACCCCGCTGGACGTCGACGCTCTCCGGCAGCGGCACGGGCCGCACCGTGCGGTCGGGTCGCCATTCGGCCGGCTCCTGTGGGTGGGCCTCGTCGATGTCGAGGATCAGCAGGACGATCCGGTGGCGATCGGTGTCGTGCCATATGCCGACGGGCCGGCCGGAGAGCGCCTCGCGCTGCGCGAACATCGTCATCAGGTCGGCGATGCGGTCGGCGGCGAGCTGCAGCACCCGGCCCTGGCGCCCGACGAGCCGGGGCACGGTCATCGCCATGACCACCGCGAGCACGGCGATGACGACGATCATTTCTATCAGCGTAAAGGCTGGACGACGGGTTTGCTTCCTCTTGCGTTGCATCGGCTCAGTTGACGATGTCGTCCTCCGTACCCTCCTGTCCGTCCGGTCCCATCGAGATGACGTCGAAGTCGTAGTTGACCTCACCGGGGACGACGACGAAGTACGGGTTGTCCCACGGGTCGATGAGGTCGTCGGCCTTGTTGAAGTACGGTCCCTGGGGGCCGCCGCCGTCCTCGGCGGGCACGAGCAGGATGTCGAGGTCGAAGCTCGAGCTCAGGATCGCGCCGGTGTCGTTGAGGTAAAGGCTGACCGCCGTTTCGATCGCCTTCACCTCGGCCTGGGCGGCGTTCTTCTTGGCCCAGAGGAGCCGCCCGAACAGCCTCGGCGCGATCATCGCCGCGAGCACGGCGATGATCGTGACGACCACGATGATCTCGATGAGTGTGAATGCGCGCCGCACGCGTCGAAACCCGGTGTGTCCTGGTTGATGTCTCATCACGCTGTTCCCGATGTCCTCTATTGAATGACCGACTGAAGCTCCAGCAGCGGCAGCATGATCGCCGCCAGCACGAACCCGCCCAGCGATGCCATGATCATGATGAGCACCGGCGGCAGCGCCCGCGTGAAGAGCTTGATGGAGTTGTTGACCTGCCGGTCGAAGGCGCCGGCGGCGTGCAATAACATGGACTCGAGCCGCCCGGAGCGTTCACCGAGATTCACGACCTGGATGAGCAATGGCGGGAAGAGCCCGGACTGCTCCAGCGGGTCGGCGAGCGACGACCCGGAGGTGACCCGCTCCTCGACCTGGTCGATGGCCTGCATCATCGCGGTGTTGCCGAGCGTGTCGCGGGTGATCCGCAGGGCCTCGACGATCGGGATGCCCGCCGACACGAGCGTACCGAGGGTGCGCGTGAACCGCGAGACCGCGACGTCGCGGAGCAACTGCCCGAAAATGGGCGCCCGCAGCTTGAGCCGGTCCAGACGCAACCGGTTGCCGGGCAGGCGCACCCACCATCGCCATGCGACGACCGCCAGCCCGATCGCCGCGAGGCAGTAGATCCACTGGGCCGTCATGAAGTCCGCCATGCCCATCAGGATGCGCGTCGGCAGCGGCATCGTCATCTCGCCGGCCATCGGTTCGATGAGTCGGGGCACGAGCACCGTGACCAGGATAATCGCGCTGATCACGACCAGTCCGGCCACGATCATCGGGTACAGCGTCGCACCGATCACTTCCCTGCGGAGTTCCACCGACCGTTCCAGCAGGTCCGCGAGCTGGTGAAGCACGTCGGTGGTCTTGCCGGAGGCGTCGGCGGCGCGAAGCATGCCCGTGACAAGATCGTCGAAGGGCGGACCGTACTCCCGGGCAGCCACGTGCATCGCCGCACCGGACTCCACCCGCGTGATGAAGTGGTCGAGGATGCCGATCATCGCTGCGCCCCTTGCCTGTCGCCGGACGGTGCGCAGCGCCTGCATCAGCGGCAGGCCCGCTTCGAGGGCCGTGGCGAGCTCCCGGATGAGGTTGGCCATCTCGCTGCGGCTCGCGACGGGCCGCGCGCCGCGCCGCCACCGCGGTATCGTTGCCGCGGCGGCGCCGGTCGGGACGCCGCCGTTGCCGGAAGCACGCGCATGGACCGGCCCGTCGCTGGCCACCTTGTCAACGGCGACCGGCTCCAGGAGCGTCGGGGTCTCCCCGCGACCGCCCAGCAGACGTACCGCGGCACCGCGGTCGGCCGCGGCCACGACGCCCTGGCGGGTGTGCCCCGCTGCCGTCAGGCTCTCGTATCGGAACGAAGGCATACCTTCGTCAAACGCCGGAATCGTCGGTATCTTGCGTCGCCCGCATCACTTCTTCGACGGTCGTGAGGCCCTTCGACGCCTTCTGCAGGCCGTCCTCACGCATGGTCATGAACGATTCGTCGGTCAGCGCCGCCAGCTCGGCCACCGGGCGGCTCTCGGAGATCGCCCGGCGGAGCGCGGGTGTGATCATGACCAGCTCGAAGAAGCCCAGCCGGCCGTGGTAGCCGGACTTGTTGCACTTCTTGCAGCCGGCGCCGCGCGAGACCTTCCCGTTGAAGAGCGCCAACTCCTGGGGGATCAGTCTGTGACCGATCTCGTCGGGCATGGGGATCCGCTCGACGCAGTGCGGGCAGACCCGTCTTCCAAGCCGTTGCGCCAGTGCGCCCTCCAACACCGAGGCGGCCAGGTACGGCTCGACGCCCATGTCGATGAGACGTCCGATAGAACTCAGCGCATCGTTGGTGTGCAACGTGGAGAAGACCAGGTGGCCGGTGAGCGCCGATCGGATCGAGATCTCGGCGGTCTCCCCGTCGCGGATCTCCCCGACGAAGATGATGTCGGGATCCTGCCGAAGGATGCTCCGCAGCCCGGTGGCGAAGGTCAGTCCGCGCTTGGGGTTGACGGGGATCTGGTTGATTCCCGGCAGCTCATACTCCACCGGATCCTCGATCGTGATGATCTTCTTGCGCGGATCGTACAGCTTGCTCAATGCCGCGTAGAGCGTCGTCGTCTTGCCGGATCCGGTCGGGCCCGTCACCAGCACGAGCCCGTGCGGCTTCTCGATGAGCCTGCCGAGCCGCTCCTGGACACCCGCGCTCATCCCCAGCGAGTCGAAGTCGAGCCGCAGGGCGCTCTTGTCGAGGATGCGCATCACGACGGACTCGCCGTACAGCGTGGGCACCGTGGACACGCGGAGGTCCACCTTGCGGCCCTCGAATCGCAGCGTGATATGCCCGTCCTGGGGAACGTAGCGTTCGGCGATGTTCATCGAGGCCATGATCTTGACGCGACCGATCAGCGCGGGCTGCAGATGCTTCGGCGGCGGTTGTCGCGCGATCAGGACACCGTCGATACGGAACTTGACCTTCAGCTCGCTCTCGAACGGCTCGATGTGGATGTCCGACGCGCGCATCTGGATCGCCTCCAGCAGCAGCAGGTTGACCAGATTAATCAACGTCGGCTGCTCGGCCATCCGGTGGATGTCGTCCGCCTCGATCGCGTCGAGGTTGTGCTCGACGTCGCTGTCGGCGCTGTCGGCGAACTCGCCCGCCAGGCTTTCGCCCATCCGGGCCGCGGTCGTGCCGTAATGGGTCCGCAGAAGGTCGGCGAAGATGCCCTGGTCGAGGCCGACTCGCGTGATCGGGTGGCCTGCGAGCGTCGAGATCTCGTCCACGGCGAGGATGTCCAGCGGGTCGACCATCGCCACGAGCAGGCTCCCGTCCTGCAAGTCAAGCGGTACGACACGCAGGCGGACCGCCGCGTCGGCCGGGACCAGGGCCACGACGTCGCCGTTCACCGGGGGCGGTTCCTCGATCCACTCGATTCCCAGCATGGCGCACCGCCGGCGGATCGACTGCTGGTCCGTCGTGTCGCCGCCGGAGATCGCGGTGACCGCATCGCTGTTGTCAAGGCGAAGTTCATCGGCCCCAGGGGGTTGTGCGGGAGTCGTCATGGCCTGTTGTGACCCCGGACGTGACACGGGTCCGCCGCGGCGGACCCGTGTCGGTCAAAATCGTCCGTTGCAGAAACGATCAGTCGTCGGTGATTTTCCTCTGTTTGGGTGGGTTCGACTTGTCCTCGGAGACGCCCGGCCTCGGGCCGCCGGGATAGTCCAGGACGCGCTTCTTGATCTGGCCCGCGGCGCCGCTGGTGGTGCTTCTCACACGCGCACGGTCGGGCGTGGTCCAGCGGCGGACTCCCGGCAGCGAGGCGAATTGTTCGGGCGTGAGGATCGCCTTGAGCTGGTCGATGTACCGCGTGCTCAACTCGTTGCGCTTGGCGAATTCCGCGCGGGTCGGGTCCTCCAGCCGATCGACCGTGCTGTCGGACATGCGGGCGGCCGCCTGCTTGACCTTGTGCTTGATCTGGAGCGGCTTGTAGTCGCGGATCATCTGTACCAGGTGCTCGTTGAAGGTCGCCAACTCGGCGAGGAACGAGGTCCATATGTCGGTGATCGCCTCGAGGGTCTCCGGCTCGAGGTCCTCGATCTTCATCGCGGCCTCGAAGGCGCGGTCGGCCGGCGTGCGCCGGTAGACGCGCGGGTAGGTCCGCTGACGAATGCGGTCCGTGAACGTCGCGCTGAAGTCGTCGGGCAGGGCGGAGGCGATGGTCTGCGTGTACGTCTCGTTGAAATCGCGGACGCCCTGGCGCAGCTCGACCTGCCGTGCGGCCACCCGGATGCCCAGACTGTAGTTCTCGTTGGAGATCGCCTCGATGAGGTCACTCTGCGAAGTCTGGAGGTACTGCTCGCGCCGGCGGAGGGCCTCGTCGAGCCCGTGCTCGTACTCCTCCAGCAGCGGCTGGAGCTGCTCGACCTGCGACGCGTCGAGCGAGAGCTCGCGGACGTCGTTGAGCAGGTCGAGGTTCTCGCCGGGAAGCTGGCCGTTCTTGAGGTACTTCAGCCGGAAGAGCTTGCGGGTGTATTGACCCCACATCTCCAGTTGTTCCTGGTTGAGCAAACCACGGAGATCCTCCATGACCTGGTCGGCCAGCTGGCGGCTCTCCACGCGCCAGTTGTCGATCGTCCCGAAGACGATACGCATGATCTGGCGGGGGTTCTGGGGATCGATGTGGTCGCGCATCGAGGCGACGCTGTCGCGGAAGCCGTCGACGCCCGTGTGAAACTCGGCGCTGTAGTCCTCGTAGAGGGTTTCCAGGATGAACTTCTGGGCATCGTCCAACTGGAGCATGTCAACGGCCAGCTGTACGTCGCGGGTGGTGAACGCGGGGCGGAAGGCTTCGCCGATGCCGCCGGCCAGCCCGAACTGGGCCGGGGCAGCAGCGGTCGCCGCGAGCGCTCCGCCGAGGGCCACTGCACGGAGTGTCGTCTTGATCTGCAACGCTCTCATCAAACAATCTCCTGATATGAGGGTGTCTTCCAGCCTTCCAACGCCCCACGGGAGCCTTTATGGCACCAAATCCGGACGGCGTTGGATTTCTATGCAGGTCGCGGGCTGACGGTTCGCTGCTCGATCCGCTTTTCCGAGGCGGTCCGGACGATCCGATCGACGAAGATGCCCTGGGTGTGGATCCCGTCCGGACCCAGATCGCCCAACCGGCAGATTTCCTGCACCTCGGCGATGGTGACCCGGCCGCAGGTGGCCATCATCGGGTTGAAGTTCCGGGCGGTCATCCGGTAGACCAGGTTCCCGGACGCGTCGGCCTTGGACGCCTTGACCAGTGCCAGGTCCGCCGTGATCGCCCGTTCCAGCACGTAGGTCCGGCCGTCGAATTCTCGTTGCTCCTTGCCCTCGGCGACGGCGGTCCCCGCCCCGGCGGGCGTGTAGAACGCCGGGATTCCCGCTCCGCCGGCGCGCAGCCGTTCGGCCAGCGTGCCCTGCGGGGCGAACTCGACCTCGAGTTCCTTGTTGATGAACTGCCGCTCGAACTCGGCGTTCTCGCCCACATAGGAGCTGATCATCTTGCTGATCTGGCGCGTCTGAAGCAGCAAGCCCAGCCCCCAATCGTCGACGCCGGCGTTGTTGGAGATGACGGTGAGGTTCTTCACGCCGCTGTCCCGCAGCGCCTCGATGAGCTTTTCGGGGATCCCGCACAGGCCGAAGCCGCCGCAGGCGATGGTCATGCCGTCGTGGAGCAGGCCCTCCAGGGCCGCGGCGGGGGTGTCGTAGACCTTATTCATCATGCGTAGCGTAGCCACTTGATGAGCTGCAGTGGCGACGGCGGCTTGCCGTACATGAGCACGCCGACACGGAAGATCTTGGCGGACATCCAGACCATGGCCAGCACGCACGCGTACCCCCAGGCGATCGTGGCCGGGATCTGCCAGACCGGCACGGGCTCGTCGGCGGCGATCCGGAGGATCATCACGAACGGGATGGCGGGGGGGATATAGCTGAAGCTCGTCGCGAGCCCGCCGTTGGGCGCTTCGCTGATCGGCATCCACAGCATCAGCGGGATCATCACCACGAACATGACCGGCATGATCAGCGTGTTCGCTTCCCGGATGTCCGTCACGGCACCGCCGACCGCGGCCATGATCGACGCGATCATGAAGTACGCCATGAAGAAGTAGACGACGAGGAACACCAGGTCCGACACGGTAATGAGGTCCATCCTCGCCGCCAGCGCGAGACCGATCACCGCCAGCGACGAGTAGATCGACATGATCAACAGTCCCACGAAGCCGTGGCCGAGGATCTTGCCCGCCATGAGCTGAAAGGGGCTTACCGCACTGAGCAGGACCTCCATCACCCGGTTGGATTTCTCCTCGATCGTCGACATCATGAGGTGCTGGGAGGACGTGAACACCGCAACCCACAGCAGCATCATGAAGGCCATCGGGATGATCAGGGACCGGATCTTGCGAAGCTTGGTGCTCTCGGCCACCTCCTCGCCGTTGGCGAGCATCCGGGTCGTGTTCGACGAGGGAGGTTCCAGCAGGGCCATGGCGGTGTCCGGGTCCAACCCGGCCCGCTCGGCACGAACGCGGACCACTGCCTTGCCGATACGGCGTTCGATGAAATCGGCGTGATCGGCGTCGAGGCGCTCCGCGACGAGCAACCCGAACTTCGGGCGGGCACCCCTGGGCGATGTCCTGTCGGGCGTCTCGAGAACGTCGGCCGGAATAATGGCGACGGCGAGCAGGTCGTCGCCGTGAACGCGCTGCCGCAGGTCGTCAACGGTCGCGTCCGAGGCGTCGGTGACGGCCTCGATCCGCACGTCGACCCTCCCGTGGCTGATCCCCATTTCGAAGGTCCCGGCTCGCGGGTTGATGCCCGGGATCGCGCCGGACGTCGCGCCGCCGGAGAGAATGTCCTGGGTCGCCTGCTGGATCTGGTCTCTCTCCTGCTGCCTGTCCGCTTCGATGCGCGTCGGGTCGAACTCCCTCCGGGCGGCCTCGATGACCTCGCCCGTCGGATCGACCACGGCGATCGTGCCTTCCAGCGGCGGCTCCTCGTGGCCCGCCATCACCACGACCATGAGCACGATCGCGCCGACGATGAGCACCGGTATGCCGATGATCGCCAGCAGGAAGATCTTGCGCAGCACCGTTTGCGTGAATTCGCGCCAGGCGATGATGGCGATTTTAGACATGGCTGAGCCCTGCCCTGGCCTGCTCGGCCGCGTCGGCGCCCTCGTCCTGCTGCACGAGCTGGACGAAGACCTCCTCCAGCGACAGGCGGCGCAGTTCGATCGACCGTACGGGGTGCTTGTGAAGGACCTGCTGCATGACGATCTGGGGGTCCGCGCCGGGCCGCATGACGAGCTCCTGCGCCGGGCTGTCGGGCATCCGGCGGACCGAGGCAAGGCCGTCGATCCCGTGGGGTTCGATCAGACCGTTCAACGGCTCCACGACGATGGTGCGGGGATCGAAACGGTCTCGGATCTCGTCGAACGAAGCGTCCAGCAGTTTTACGCCATGGTTGATCAGGAAGATGCGATCGCAGATCTGCTCGGCCTGGTGAAGGATGTGCGTCGAGAAGATGATCGTCTTGCCTTCACTGTGAAGGTCGCGAATCAACCGGTTCAGCAGCTCCGTATTGACCGGATCGAGACCGGAGAACGGCTCGTCGAAGATCAGCAGTTCGGGGTCGTGCAGGATGGCCGCGAGGAACTGGACCTTCTGCTGCATGCCCTTGGAAAGCTCCTCGCACTTCTTGCGATAGACGTCCGGCAACTCGATGCGTTCGAGCCACTGCTGGATGTGCGCCGCCAGGTTGCGGCGGGGGACACCCTTCAGTGTCGCGATGTAGTGGAGGAAGTCCCCGACGCGCATCTTGCGGTACACGCCGCGCTCCTCAGGCAGGTAGCCGATGCGGTCCTTGGACTTCAGGGCATTGCCGCCGAGCACGTCGATCTCGCCCTGATCGGGGTAGATGATCGACATGATCATCCGGAGCGTGGTGGTCTTGCCGGCCCCGTTGGGACCGAGGAAGCCGCACAGGCTCCCGGCGGGCACCTCCAGGCACAGGTCGCGGACTGCACGGGTGGCCCCGAAGGACTTGCTGACGCCGCGAAGCTGTATAGAGGCCTCGGCCATGATCGTCCGGCAGTGTAACGGCCTGCTCGCAGCAGACACGCGGAAACCGGCCTCGATGCCCTCAGGAGGTGCCCAGGGCGCCGACGTCCCCCTGATACGCGCGTATCTTTTGCTTCATCCGTTCATCCGGATGAACGGTTGATAGAATAGCTCCGCAGAGGTACTATCCCCATCATGACTACATCAGCAAGCCTCGGATTCCCGCGCATCGGTGCCAATCGTGAGCTCAAACGGGCCCTGGAGGGCTATTGGAGTGGTCGAATCGAGCTGGACAAGTTGGTCGAGACCGGCCGTGAGCTGCGCCGAAGCCACTGGCAACTCCAGCGCGACGCCGGCATCGATCACATCCCCGGCAATGACTTCTCCTTCTACGACCACGTGCTGGACACCTGCGCGATGGTCGGCGCGGTACCGCCCCGGTACGGGTGGACCGGCGGCTCGGTGGACCTCGATCTCTACTTCGCCATGGCCCGCGGCGTCCAGGACTCCGCCGGCGGTCGCGACGTGACGGCGATGGAGATGACCAAGTGGCTGGACACGAACTACCACTACATCGTCCCGGAGTTCGCCGCCGGGCAGACGTTCGGTCTCGCGTCCACCAAGGTCCTCGACGAGTTCACCGAGGCGCTGGAACTGGGCATCACGACGCGGCCGGTACTGCTGGGGCCCGTCTCCTTCCTGTTGCTGGGCAAGGTCAAAGACGCCGGCGTCGACGCGATCGACCTGCTGGAGCGCCTGCTTCCCGTCTACGAAGACGTGCTCCGGCGGCTCGCCGCCGCGGGGGCCGCGTGGGTGCAGATCGACGAGCCGTGCCTCGTGCTCGATCTCGACGCGCCGGCGCAGCAGGCGCTGGCCGTCGCATGGACCAGGCTCCGGGCCGCGGCCGGCGGGCTCAAGCTCATGCTGACGAGCTATTTCGGTGAGCTCGGGCCGAACCTCGGCACCGCGATCGGTCTTGGCGCCGACGGCGTGCACCTGGACCTGGTCCGCGGCGCGGGCCAACTCGATGGCGTGCTGGCGAAGCTTCCCGCCGAGACCGTCCTGTCGCTGGGCGTGGTCGACGGACGCAATGTCTGGGTGAACGACCTGGCCGGTTCCCTGGACTTGCTGGAGCGCGCCGCGCGGGCCGTGGGGGCGGACCGACTCGTCGTCGCGACATCGTGTTCGCTGATTCACGTGCCGATCGATGTCCGCCGGGAGAGCTCACTGGACCCGGAGATCGCGCCGTGGCTCTCGTTCGCCGTGCAGAAGCTCGACGAAGTCATCGTGCTGGCGCGCGGCGTGCGTGACGGTCGCGACGGGATCGCCGGCGATCTCGCGGCCAACGAGCGAAGGCTGGCAAGTCGCCGAAGCTCGACGCTCGTGCACCGGCCCGACGTCCAGAACCGGGTGGAGTCGCTTGGCCCCGACGACGACAGCCGTCAGAGCCCCTACGACCAGCGCAAGATCGTTCAGCGGCAGAAGCTCCGGCTGCCGGCGTTCCCGACGACGACCATCGGATCGTTCCCCCAGACGACCGAGGTGCGAAAGAACCGCGCGCAGCTGCGCACCGGCGAGATTACCCAGGAACAACACGACCGCTTCCTCGAAGGCGAGATCGAGCGAATGGTCCGCTTCCAGGAGGAAATCGGGCTGGACATGCTCGTGCACGGCGAGCCGGAACGCAACGACATGGTGCAGTACTTCGGCGAGCGGCTCGACGGCTTCACCTTCACGGAGCACGGCTGGGTGCAGAGCTACGGCTCGCGGTACGTCCGGCCGCCGATCATTTTCGGCGACGTCCGGCGACCCGCACCGATGACGGTTCGCTGGTCGAAGTACGCCGCGAGCCTGACCGACAAACCCATGAAGGGCATGCTCACGGGCCCGATCACGATCCTGCAATGGTCGTTCGTCCGCGACGACCAGCCGCGCAGCGACACCGCCCGCCAGATCGCGCTGGCCATCCGCGACGAGGTCTGTGATCTGGAGGAGGCCGGCGTGACCGCCGTTCAGATCGACGAGCCGGCGATCCGCGAGGGGCTGCCGCTTCGACGCGCCGACTGGCCGGCGTACCTGGAATGGTCGGTGAAGTGCTTCCGGCTCGCCGCGTCGGGTGTGCGCGACGAGACGCAGATCCACACGCACATGTGTTACTCGGAGTTCAACGACATGATCGAGGCGATCGGGCTCATGGACGCCGACGTGATCTCCATCGAGAGTTCGCGCTCCCAGATGGAACTGCTGGAGGCGTTCGAGACGTACCGGTACCCCAACGAGATCGGCCCCGGCGTCTACGACATCCACTCGCCGCGCGTCCCCGGCACGGAGGAGATGCGGGATCTCTTGATGCTCGCGGCGAAGTACCTGTCGCCCGACCAGATCTGGGTCAACCCCGACTGCGGTCTCAAGACGCGGCGATGGGAAGAGGTCCGCCCGGCGCTGGAGAACATGGTTAAGGCGGCAAGGGCCGTCCGCGCCGAGCTGGCCGAGGTCGCGTCGTAGAGGTCGTCGGTCTTCTATAGTACGTCGCTGTGCGGGTAACACTTACGAGTGCGGCGCAGATCGCGGCACTGTGCCTGGCGGGCTGTCTCGGCGGCTGCCTGGAGCGGATCGAATCGATCACCGTCGAGCCGGACGGGACGGTCCTGATCGAGGCGGTCTTCAAGACGGACGAACCGGGCGAACTCTACGAAGGTGACGCGATCCCCTCCGATGCCGGCGGCTGGCTGGTTGACGAGTCCCAGGAGATCGACGACGAGGGCAAGACCCGTTATTTCCTGACAGCCGAGGGCGTCTTCGGGCCGGACGTCGAACTGCCGGGGAGCTACGCGGTGCCGGGCGATCCCGACGCGCCGCTGTACCTTCAATTCCCCACGACCGTCGTCATCGACTACCGGCCCGACGCCGTCTACTACCACTTTCACCGGCGGTATCGGGGCCGGGCGTGGGCGCACATCGAAGCGTTGCGCGAGCTGCTCATCGACGAGAAGACCAAGGACCTCAAGGACACCGACGAGAAGGATCTCACCCGCGAGGATCGCAAGTTGCTGGTGCGGTCGTACACGGATTTCGAGGTGGCCAAGTTGCTGACGTTCGCACGCGCCGCGTTCCTGGAGACGACCCCCGACCTGCCGCAGGACTCGTGGCTCGACGTGATCACGGCGTTCCGGGAACTCCAGGGTGAGCTGGATCTCGACGCGATCGCCGAGATCATGGAGCTCGAGGACGACGATGAACGCGAGGAGGCGATTGCGAAGGAAGTCGTCTCCTGGCGGGAGAAGTCGTTCACCACCTTACAGTCGGCGCTGCGTGACTTCTGCGGTTACGACAGCCGTCACATGAAGACGTTCCTGCGACTGTACGAAGCCCGGATAAAGGATTTCGACGTGACCAGCGGGTTGGGCGACGACGCGTTCCAGATCACCGTCGTGATGCCCGGTGAGATCGTGGGCAGCAACTCGGACTCGACGTCGCGTGACCGGGCGACGTGGACGTTCAGCGGGCGGCGTTTCCGCGACCGCGACGTCGAACTCATGGTGAGCTCGCGGCTTGAATACGGTCAGTAGAGCAGTAGCCGCCGTCGCAGCACTACCGACCATGCGCGTATGGTGCACTAACTCGGCCGACCGAGAATCGGGCATTGGTTCTGGTCCCGATTCACCGTTTCAGAGAGATGTCGGGCAACGATCGTGTCACCTGTCGACAGGTTCCTGACGCTCACGCTTCGTGAGCGCACGGCGAAGCTCGCGATTCTCTTTGCGTAGTCGCCGGTACTCACGATGTTGCTCAGGCTTGATCCAGCCAAGCATCGCTACCAGCAGTCGTGTGCCGAGGCTTGGCCGTCTGATCAAGCCGCGACTCCAGTGTAGGAACGGAGAAGTCCGCCCAACCGCTCGCGACACACAACCGCGCTGGCGGGTTGTCCCTCCCGAAAACTCCGTACTCGTGATTGTACAAAGGCTTCCGTTTGGTCGCCAGTGCGACCGGTGTTCCTAGCCTGAGTGCATGCTCAAACTGCTCGTCAGCCTCGTAGGACTACTCTTCTGTTCCCACACCGGGCTCTTGGCCGAGAACATGGCTCTTCGCCACCAGCTGAGTGTTCTACAGCGAACAGCAAGACGACCGCGGCTCAAGGCGCGCGACCGGGTCTTCTGGGTCTGGCTCTCCAGGATCTGGCCGCAATGGCGATCCGCCCTGCTAATCGTCCAGCCCGAAACCGTGGTCAAATGGCACCGCCAGGGGTTCCGACTCTACTGGCGATGGAAGTCACGGGCGGGTCAACCGGGGCGGCCAAGAGTCGATCCCGAGATCCGGGAGCTGATCCGACGCATGTCTCGCGAGAATCCGCTCTGGGGCGCGCCCCGGATCGTCGACGAATTGGTGTTGCTGGGCGTACACGTCGCCAAGTCCACGGTTGAGCAGTACATGATCACCAACGGCAAGCCGCCGTCCCAGACCTGGAAGATCTTCATTGACAACCACATCAAAGACATCGCCGCCGTCGACTTCTTCACCGTGTCGACGGTAGCGTTCCGCATCCTCTACTGCTTCGTTGTCCTGCGTCTCGACCGGCGTCGGGTTGTGCACTTCAACGTCACGACGAACCCCACTGCCCCGTGGACGGCACAGCAGCTCGTGGAGGCGTTCCCGTACGACCAGACGCCACGATTCCTCATCCGCGATCGCGACGGCGTTTACGGCGACGCCGTTCGAAGCCGACTCCACGGAATGAACATCCACGAAGTCCTGACGGCGCCACGATCGCCTTGGCAGAACGGGTACGCAGAACGGCTGATCGGATCGATCCGACGCGAATGCCTTGATCACGTCATCGTGCTGAATGATGCACATCTGATTCGGATCTTGACGGAGTACTTCGATTATTACCATTGCTCGCGCCCACATCAATCACTCGACGGCAACTCGCCCGAGCCACGTGAAACACAAATGCCAGAACGTGGTCGGATCGTCAGTGAGCCCGTGCTCGGCGGCCTCCACCACTGCTACCGCCGCGCGGCCTGATCACCGACCCGCGTCCGATTGCTGCTTGTCTCTGATGTGGTCGGCCGCGCCGATCCTGGCAGAATCCGAATTCCCACCATCTCTTCATCGCTCTCTACGTGCTCGACCCGGCTTTGCTCAGTAGCAAGGTCAGAGTTTTACGCCCGTACGACGCCGGACGAAGTTTTCGGGAGAGACAACGCTTCCCGATCACCTTAGCAGCGCCGCTAATGATATGAACGACCTTGGCCAAATCGTTGGTTCATCATGGACTGTGATCGACCAACCCAACATCAGTCACGCGTTCCTCTGGCAGAACGGCGTGATGACGAATTTGAACACACTGATCTCGTCCGGCCCGAACAACAACATCACCAGCGCAGGGAGAATCGGCGAGGGTGGGACGATCCTGGCACGCGCGAACAACTCGGAAATGGCGATCCTGACGGCGGTGGGTTTAGTCTGTACTAAACCCGGCACGCAGCAGACGTCGCTTGCTCTTGACGCGCCCGAAACATCCGATATCATGCCCGCTCTTGGTGGCAACCATGGTGTCAACGGGCGAATCGCCAGGTTTGCCCCGGCGGCGACAACGGGATGACACACAGGATCCTATTCTCTTCCGGGCCGGTGATACTGCTTGGGTGCATTCTCTGCTGCTCGATTTGCTGCCAACAGAGTGTCCCAGCCCAGAACGATCAGAAACTTGCTGTGGAAGCGCCCCCCACCGGGGAACCGAACCGCCCGAATGCGGCAGGCGCGACATCGGCAGCACAACGCGAAGCAACCCGGAAGCTGCCGCTTGAGGAGCAGCTGAGGGTCGCCCGCTCGGCGCTCAACGATCCCGATGCGCGCATGAAATCATACGGGGTATACCTCCTTGTCGAGTTGGGCTACGAGGATGAGGCGGTATCGGGATTCGCCGAGCTTGTCACGGCGGGCCAGGATGTCACCGCCTTGGGCTGGGCCTGGACACACGCTCGTGATGACCTCGTTGCCCCAAGGATGTATGTGAAGGCCAGCTACTACCTTCTTGACCACTTGGATGGATTGGCCAGAAGCGAGCGCGAGCAAGCCGAGCAATTCTTGTGCAGTGGCGGCCTTGCCAATCCAATCGCAGAATTCTCACGGGACGCCGTCGTGCAGCGTCTGCGGAATCTCGAACTGGAGCTCGTAGAACACGAGCAAGATTAAGCTGGTGTAACGTTTGGTCTGTGATGGGAGCGGGGGGCCCATCTGGACAAGCTGTTGGGAAGCGCGCCGTGACTCGACAATCACGAAGAAGGCGAGTCAACTGATAGGAGCTTTGATTTTGGGTGATCGGTTCTGGGTGGTCCGCGGGGGCCGTCCGGCCGGAGTGGCGGCCTCGCGGCGGGGCCCGAAGAGGGTGCGATCCGCCTGGGGAACCTGCCGGGCAGCC
>JADFOJ010000068.1 GCA_022562915.1 Planctomycetota bacterium
GGCCGCGGCGAAGACCTCATCGCCGTCGTGGTGCGGCATGACGATGTCCGACACCACGACGTCCAGTTCGCGCTGCCCGATGGCGACCAGCGCCTCCGCACCGTCGCAGCAGATCGTGCACACACAGTCGAACCGTTCCAGCGTGGTCGTGATCGCCTGGCGGACGCCTTCGTCGTCGTCGACGACCAGGGCGCGCTTGCCGCGGAGAATCTCGCGCCGGGCAAGGTCCGCCTGGCCGGGCCCGAGGATCCCGTCTACATCAAGCAACACCGTCCCCGCGCCGTCGAGGTGGTCGTCAGCCAGGATCACTCGCCCGTCGCTGGTGCGAAATCGGATGATGCGCATCCGCTACTTCCCTTCACGGACGTCGTGCCCCCCGTGGCCCCACCCGGACCCCCGGAAGCGCTTGACGCCGGTGCGCGGTATGCCGGTCCGTACCCATCATAGCGGCCGCGAGGCCGGCGCCTGCCGCGAGAGCCGCATCGACAACAGGAAGACCAGCGAGATGATCAGCCCCGCGGCGCCGACGGGCCAGAAGGCGCCACCCACGCCACCGGACCCCGCCATGTCCACGGCCAGGCCAAGCAACGGCGCGAGGATCATCGTGGCGACCCTCTGGGCCTGGCTCTCGATCGACAGCAGCGACGCGCCCTGGGTCTCGTCCCCGTAGGCGTCAAAGCGGCTGATCAGGATGGGCCGCCAGAGATTGTGCACGACGTGCAGGACAACGAACGCACCGATCAAGCCGGGCAACGCCTCGAACCAGCCGGCGACCAGCATCCAGGCGAAGACCACGACGCTGACGGCCCACAGGACTCTCGCGGCACGGTCCTCGCCACCGGCCGCAACTGACACGCGGTGCGAACGGCGGCTGCCGAGACCGGCCAGCAGGTACAGCACGACGTAGACCGGCCCGACCAGCAGCGCCGTACGCTGGATCTCGGAGAACCTCGACGTCACGGCGACCGTCGCGACCATCGAGATCGCGGCCGCTTCCAGCACGGGCTGGAGGTAGTCCTTGACCGCCGCGAACACGCCGTCGAAACCCATGGACTCCAGGACGAGCCGCCGCAGGCCGGCCCGCCGAAAAGCGATTCCGACCGCATCGCGCATGTGCCGCAGCAGCCCGGCCACGGACCGGTTCGCCTGCCGGGCTGCATCGAGCTCCCCGGAGTACCCGAGAATATTGACGATGCCCAGCACGTAGGGCACGACCGCGGCGTAGAAGACCCAGTCATAGCCGTCACTGACGAGCACGATCGCGGCCCCGGCGATCACCGACACGGCCGAGCCGAACTTGCTCCAGCTCCGCGTGTAGCCGTAGACCTTGACGCGGTCGCCGGTCCGCCGCCGGCGGCTCAGCCAGGTGAAGATCATCGCCTTGTGCGTGCCCGAACGGAACGAGTCGCCCAGCGCCAGCAGTACCATGCCCGCGCCCAGCACGACCACCTGCCCGGCGGCGCCGAGCACCACGAAGCCGCCGATGTACGCCGACAGCGACAGGATCATCGAACGCCGCCGCCCGAACACGTCGGCAATCGCGCCCGAGGGGATCTCCAGCAGGTTCACCGCCAGCGACCTCAGCCCCACCAGCAGGCCGATCTGGAAGAAGTCGAGCCCCTTGTCGAGCAACGCGAGGAACAGGAACGCCTCGAAGTACCGCTGGTTCTTCAGGAAACCGTACAGGCTGAATCTGAAGATCATCGACGCCACCGGTGCGGCTCCTGAATCGCGTGCAAGGCTGGAGAATGCTCAGTTCAGATGTAACGTTCTGAGCGCGGCGAAGCAAGCCAGAGCCGAGGGTGGCACGGTCGAGCTTGCTCGCCCGTGGAGCGACGTCCAACCACGGGCGACCTCGTCCGCCTGCGGCGGACTCGCTCGACCGTGCCACCCTCCGTTGCCGGGAGCGTCGTACGCGGCGCTCGAGACGATACAATCACGACGCCATGGCGCCCGTGACAACCTTGACGACCCTTCGAGGACTGTTCCTTCACAACGACTGGGCCCGCGACCGGCTCCTGGAGGCGGCGCGATCGCTTTCCGACGAGCAGTTCGACCAGCCGATCGAGATGGGACCGGGTTCCCTGCGGGCAACACTGGAGCACCTCTGCCGCACCGAACGGTGGTGGCTGGACCGGTGGCAGGGGACCGCGGACCCGCCGGCGGAACCCGAACCGGGGCTGCCCGTGGCGGAGCTTCACGATCGCTTTCGCGCGATCGCCGAGGAGCGCAACGAGTTCCTCGACGATCGCGACGAGGCCGAGCAACTCGTCTGCACGACGGAGACGGGCCGGACGATGACGTTGGCCCTGTCGGACATGGTGTTGCACGTGTGCAACCACGGGTTCCATCACCGGGCGCAGGCGCTCAACATGCTGCGACGGCTCGGTGCCGAGGCGCCGGACATCGACTTCATTGTCCTGAGGCGTGATCCGTCGGGCCGGCCGGAGATCTCCTGCGATCTGGAGGTCATCACCCGCTACTACGAGTACAACGACTGGGCATGCGAACGCGTGCTTGACGCCGCCGAGCCGCTGGACGACGCCGGGTTGGACCGGGCCGTGCAGATGAGCCTGGGCTCACTGCGCATGACGCTGCTTCACATCCGCGACGCCGAGCAGTGGTGGCTCGGCAACTGGTCGAATGAACCCGCGGAGGCCTTCCAGCGGTTGCCCGGGGCGACCTCGATCGCCGAGCTGCGGACACTGTCCGCCCGGACCGCGACACGCCGCAACGAACTGCTCGCCACGCTTGCCGACGAGGACCTGGGCCGGATCGTCCGGGCCGGCCTGCCGGACGGCGGCGAGCTCACCTTCACGATGGGCGACACGATGGTGCAGCTTTGCGGCCACGGCACCCACCACCGCGCCCAGGCGTTGAACATGCTTCGCCAACTGGGTGTCGACGGGCCCGACCTCGATTACGTGGACTTCGCCAGGCAGTAGCGAAGCCCACCCACCGGGCCGGCCGCACACCCGGACCAAAGATGAACCATGAGCATGTTCGACACGCTTGATCAAGGGCCCTACGCGCTGCCGGGGCCCCTGCGCGACCGCCTGCTGAGCCCGGCGCTGATCGTCTACCTCGACATGGTCCGCGCGAACATCGACCGGGTGATCAATGTCCTCGGCGGCGATCCGGACCGCTGGCGACCGCATGTCAAGACCGTCAAACTGGCCCCGGTGTTCCGGGAGCTCGCCGGCGCGGGCGTGCGCGCGTTCAAGTGCGCGACCACCCGCGAGGCCTCCTGCCTGCTGGAGACGCTCGACGCCGCCGGAGTCTTCCCGATCGACGTGCTGCTGGCGCATCCGCTGGTGGGGCCGAACCTTGCCCGGCTCGGCCGGATCGCCGCGGCGTACCCCGGTTCGAGCGTGTCGGTGCTGTGCGAGGACCCCCAGGCCATCGAGTCGATCCCGGAAGATCTCGGCGTCTTCGTGGACCTCAACCCCGGCATGAACCGCACGGGGATCCCCATCGACCGGGTCGACACGATCGCGGCGGTCGCCGCCCGCGCCGGCGCACGGTTGCGCGGCGTCCACTACTACGAGGGCCACCTGTCCGGGCTGGACGCGGACACGCGCCGCCGCCGCGCCCACGCGGGATACGACGAACTCCTCATGGTCCTGGACGAGCTTGCCCGGCGCGGTCTGACCGTCCCGGAAGTCGTCACCAGCGGAACGCCCTCGTTCGGTGTCGCGATCAACTACGAGCCCCTGTCCAGCCACGGCGAGTGGGTGCACCGCGTCTCACCGGGCACCGTGGTGCTGTCCGACATGCGCTCGGCGCAGGAAATCCCCCAGGTCGGCCTGGTGCCGGCTGCCCTCGTGCTCGCCCGGGTCGTGAGCCGGCCCGACGACGGAATCGTGACCTGCGACGCCGGCTCGAAGTCGATCGCCGCCGAAGCGGGTGACCCGTGCGCCGCGGTGCTCGGTGCCGCCGGCCTGGAAGCCCTCACCCCCAGCGAGGAGCATCTGCCGTTCCGCGTACTGCACGGCGAGGCGCCACGGCGCGGCGAAGAACTACTTCTGATTCCGCGGCACGTCTGCCCGACGGTCAATCTTGCCGAGAAGGCCGTCATCATCGAGAGCGGTCACCTGCCGGAGGTCGTCGACGTCATCGGCCGGGCGCACGACCCGCCGGCGGAAGACCGACTTGAGCAGCTGCCCGCGGTCGAGTGCCGGGCTTCTTGAAGAAACCGGCGCAGCCCGCGATGGCCGGGCCCTGACACGCGGTGCAACCGTTGCAACCGGAAAACTCATGCCGCACTGGGGAGGCCGCGGAGGTCTTCCCGCGGTGTCGTTTCATCGGCACCTGCGTTTGGCTCGGCGGGCCGGAATCGTAATTTCTGGCGGAGGCATCCTTTTAACTGCCTTCAAGAACACCGCCCATGACACCGACACGAACACATCTCACGCACATCGTCTCGCGAATGACACTTATCGGCCCGGCCGCCGTGGCGCTTCTCCTTGCCATGCCCGCACCCGCGGCGGAGCAGCCGGCACAGATCCAGCTCACCGGCGTGATTCGGGACTTCGCCGCCTACGGCGACCCCGGCGGTCACCCCTCGATGGAGCGGGCGAACATACCCGCCGGCCTCAAACCGCGGTGGGTTATCGCCAACCTCGTCCACCCGAGACTTGGGCCTGACGGCAAGCCCAGGTTCACGAACAACGGCCTCGTCATGGAGTCGCCCTGGACGGATGCGGCGGGCAACAACATCGCCATGCAGATGCCTGCCGCGCCGGGTGACGTGCCGGGGGTTCTGACCAACAAACTCTGGAACGACTACCTCGACCCGGCGAGCTTCCGGGAGCTCTTCAACGACGTGCCCGGCGTGAACCTGTCGGCCCCGCTGACGCTCACGTTCGACCTCCAGGCCGACGGGACCTATGTCTTCGACGCCAGGACCGCTCCGAATATGGGTGGCCCCCCCAAGGGGTTTTTCCCGATCGACGACCTGCTCTACGGCAACTACGCCGGCAACGGCGGCATACACAACTTCCACTTCAGCTTCGAGCTGCACGGGGACTTCATCTACGACGACGCCGCCGGCCAGATCTTCGAGTTCAACGGCGACGACGACGTCTGGGTCTTCGTCAACGGCCGGATCGTGGTCGACCTTGGCGGACGGCACTCGCCCAAGAGCATGTTCGTGGACATGAACCGCCTCGGACTGACCCACGGCAAACCGTATCGTCTCTCCTTCTTCCTCCTGGAGCGGCGGACCTCAGGCTCGAACTGCATCATCACGACGAACCTGCCGCTGGTGTCCGGCGACCAGGTCTCGGTTTCGAGCGCCTTCGATTGACGCCCGTTCACGGCGAGACGGCTACCGAAGTTGCTGCCAGAACTCGCCCGGCATGTCCACGGCCAGCTTCAGCGCGCCGCTGGCCCCGGCAAACAACGGTTCGTCCACGTGGGTCACGTGGCCGCCGCCAAGGGACGAGAGGCCTTCCTCGATCTTCAGCGTCAATCCGTCGAGCAGGCCTCCGCCGCCCGAGACGATGATGTTGTTCCGGAGCCTCTCCTGGAACTCCGGGTTGAACGAGGAAACCAGCGTGTGAATCCCTTCCAGGATCGGCTCGATGATGATCGAGCACGCCTGGTTCAACTGCTTCGTCACGTCGTGCTTCACGGGCTTGCCGTCCACGGGAATCGGGACCTCGATGGTGTCGTTGACGTCCCGGACGAAGCCGTACTGCTCCTTCATCTGCTTGCACATGTTCACCGTCAACTGGGCCTGGGGGTACTCGGCCATGATCAGGTCGTACAGCTTCTGGTCGATGGCGTCGCCGGCGATCTCGAGGCTCAACTGATCTTCGTCCGCGGGAACCGTGCCGTGCATGCGGCACAGGTCCGTCGTTCCGGCGCCGATGTCGATCACCAGCACATCGCTGATGCGCTCCAGGCCGTATGCGACCGAGAACGGCTCTGAGACGACCATCACGCTGTCCAGCACCTGCCGTGCGCACTCGATGATCGCCTGCTTGTTCTTCACCGTGGCCTGGGAGGGCATCCCCACCACGCCGTACAGGACGTCGTCGCGGCCGGGGGACACCTGGCTGACCAGGTGCTTCAGTAACAGGGCCGCCGCCTCCAGGTTCCGCCCGTCGACATCGCCGTCGTCCCCGGCCCGCCCGGTGGTGCCCTTGATCACACCGTGCTCCAGCGGCCGGTAGAGGTCCAGCGCCAGGCGGTTGTCGAGGGCGGCCCGCCCGTAGACGACGTCGGTCTTGAAGAACTTGCGGCTCACGGCGTCCTTGGGCCAGCCCACGTAGCTCTCGATCGTCTTGCGGGAACCGTTCATCGACACGATCGAACTGCGGGAGGTTCCCAGGTCGATCCCCAGCAGCAGCGCATTGGCGACCATGCCGGTGTCCTGCTCGCTCCTGGAAAGGACGGGCTTGCCGGGTTTCGGTTTTGCACGCGTCGCCGCGGGAGCGGCCGTTTTCTCTGTTGTGGTCATCAGCGTCTTCCCTCTTGAACTTCTCGCACGCACCAGGGCAACGTTTGCGCTGATGCCGTTGGGGTCACTCGCCGTTCGTCCGGTTCCCGCCGGACGACAACGGCACCGAGTCCTGCACTGCCCTGATCAACTCGAGGTTGCTCTCGAAAATCTCTATCAGGACTTCATCGTGCGTCCTGTCCCGGGCCTCCGGTCCCGGCGCCATGCGGCGTCGCTCGTCGCGCCCGCCCCGCCGCGCCGCCACCGACATCGATGCCATGGCTCGTTCCATCCTCGCGACGGCTCCCGCGAGACGGCTGACCTGGGCCTCGATATCCGTCGGCTGTACGGGTATTTGAACGGGTGGCTCGGCGACTTGGTTCGACCGATCCTCAAAAAGCTCCTCCAGCACCCGCGCGATGCGGTCTCGCGCGTCCCGGCGGCCCTCATCGTGGCCCAGGGCCTCATCCACGAGGTGCATCACGCGTGTGCGGATCTTGTCCCGATCAAGCACCCAGACGCTCTTGCCCTGGTACCAGTGGGCCAGCTGGTCGAAACCGATTCGCAGGCCGGCGTCGGCCAGCGCGTCTTCCAGCGCTTTGGACAACAGCGGCGCACCGGCCGCGGCGGCACCGTCGCCTGACGGATGTGTCTCCGGCCTGAGCGAGACGTCCTCGATGCCCTGGTCACCCAGGACGCTGGAGGCGACATCCTCGTCGGGCGCGGTGATGCGGCCTTCGATCGGGTCACCGGTGTCTTTGTTCAGTCCGTGAAAGAGGTATCGCACCGGTCGCATTCCCTTTGGG
This sequence comes from Planctomycetota bacterium, assembly GCA_022562915.1. GTDB lineage: Bacteria > Planctomycetota > Phycisphaerae > Phycisphaerales > SM1A02 > JADFOJ01. The sequence goes on from JADFOJ010000068.1 coordinate 7,252, forward strand.
GATTGACGCGTGGTCCCTGCTCGAGAGTTGCCTGCCCGCCACCGTCTCCCAGGGCACCAGCGAATCCGATCAATTCTATCTCGCCACGACTCGTCGGCAAGCGAAACCACGCAGCCGGCGGTGGCCCGGCGAGCCACACATGGACCAACCGCCACGGGCAGCCCTTATCGGACACCGATCTTCCCATCGAGCACTGGGGTCATGAGACACTCACCGGCTCACTACCCGCAGGGTCCCCAGTTGGCCAGCAACTCCAGGAAGTCGGTGATCCCGACGATGCCGTCGCCGTCGAAGTCCGCCGGGTGCCCGGGGTTCGGTCCCCATGCGCCCAGCAGGTCGAGAAAATCGGTGATCCCGACGATGCCGTCACCGTCGATGTCCCACGGGCACAGGCACAGGCCGTTCACACAGACCGTCCCCGGCGGGCAGGCGACGTCCGCGGCACAGGTTTCGCAGTCCTCGCCTGGATCGACGACGCCGTTGCCGCACAACGCCTCGCACATGCCGCCGATGCACGCGGTGCCGGGCGGGCATGGGACGTCCTGCGGGCAGTTGGTGCAGTCCTCGCCGGGGTCAACCACGCCGTTGCCGCACAGCAGCCGGCACACACCGGCGACGCACTCGGTGCCGGGCGGGCACTGGACGTCCTGCGGGCAGGTGGTGCAGTCCTCTCCAGGATCGACGACGCCGTTGCCGCACAGCAACTGGCACGCGCCGGCGACGCATTCCTCGCCGGGCGGGCACTGAACGTCCTGCGGGCAGTTGGCGCAGTCCTCGCCGGGGTCGACCGCGCCGTTGCCGCACAGCGGGAAGCACGCGCCGCCAACACATTCCTCACCCGGCGGGCACGGGACGTCCGCCGGACAGTTGTCGCAGTCTTCGCCGGGGTCGGCGACGCCGTTACCGCACAGCGGCACGCACACGCCGAGGACGCACTCCTGGCCGGGCGGACAGACGACGTCCTGCGGGCAGGTGGCGCAGTTCTCGCCCGGATCGGGGACGCCGTTGCCGCACAGCGGGACGCACGTGCCTCCGAGACACTCGGTGCCGGGCGGACACTGCACGTCCAACGGGCACGTCAGGCAATCTTCGCCGGGATCGACCACGCCGTTGCCGCACAGCGCCTCGCACACGCCGTCGACGCACCCGGTTTCCGGCGGGCACTGGACGTCCTGCGGGCACGTCAGGCAATCTTCGCCGGGATCGATGACGCCGTTGCCGCACAGCACCTCGCACATGCCGCCGACGCACTCCTCGCCGGGCGGGCACTGAACGTCCTGCGGGCACGTCTGGCAGTCTTCGCCGGGATCGACCACGCCGTTGCCGCACAACGGCGTGCACGCACCGGCGATGCACTCGGTTCCCGGTGGGCACTGGACGTCCAACGGGCAGTTCGAGCAGTCTTCGCCGGGATCGACCACACCGTTGCCGCACAAGGGCAGGCAGACGCCGCCAACACATTCTTCGCCGGGCGGGCACTGGACGTCCTGCGGGCAGTTGGCGCAATCCTCGCCCGGATCGATCACGCCGTTGCCGCACAGCGGCAGACACGCGCCGGCGACACACTCCTGGCCGGGCGGGCAGGGAACGTCCTGCGGGCACGTCAGGCAGTCCTCGCCGGGGTCGACCACGCCGTTGCCGCACAACGGCGAGCACACTCCCCTGACGCACTCGAAGCCTGGCTCGCACTCGACGTCCTGGGGACAGTTCGCGCAGTTCTCACCCGGATCGACAAAGCCGTTGCCGCAGAGCAACTCACAGACGCCGCCGATACACACGGTCCCCGGCGGGCACTGGACGTCGGCGGGGCAGGTGGAGCAGTTCTCGCCGGGGTCGACAAAGCCGTTGCCGCACAACGGCGAGCACACGCCGGCGACGCACTCTTCGCCGGGGGCGCACTGCACGTCCTGCGGGCAGGTCTCACAGTCCTCGCCGGGGTCGATCACGCCGTTGCCGCACAACGGCGAGCACACGCCGGCGACGCACTCTTCGCCGGGGGCGCACTGCACGTCCTGCGGGCAGGTGTCGCAGTCTTCGCCGGGGTCGACCACGCCGTTGCCGCACAGCGGCACGCACACGCCGGCGACGCACTCTTCGCCGGGGGCGCACTGCACGTCCTGCGGGCAGGTGTCGCAGTCTTCGCCGGGATCGATCACGCCGTTGCCGCACAACGGCACGCACACGCCGGCAACGCACGCTTCGCCGGGGGCGCACTGCACGTCCTGCGGGCAGGTGTCGCAGTCCTCGCCGGGATCGATGACGCCGTTGCCGCACACGCCACCGTCGCTGCAGTCGAGTGCCTGGACCTGGAAACCGTCCAGGCCCGACTCGTTGATGCTCTGTGGATCCGAGTCGTTGGCGGTGAAACGGACCATCATCGTGGAGGTGAGCGTGACGCCGGCGGCGTCGAGGTTCGCCTGGGAGATGTCGTGATGACGCCACGCGAGGCCGCCGTCGGTATCGTGGTCGGCGATCACTGTCCATGGGCCGGCATCGCCGTTGCTCGATATCTCCACCAGCAGTCTGTCCGTGCTCACGGGATCCGTGAGCCTGAGGAAATACTCGTAGCTGATCGTGATGCCGCCGGCGGACATGTCCAGCAGGGGCGAGCTCAGTCTCACGGCACCACCGTCGACGTCCGTGTTGCCGGTTTCGTTCTGGGTGAGAAACGCTTGACCGCTGCCGTCACCGTCGGAGGTCGGATCGAAGTCCCAGCCGGGATCGTTGACCGGCACGCCCCGTTGCCAGTCACCGGTGCTGGCGCCGAGGTTCTCGGCCACCCACCCCTGGTCCGTCTCGAAGTTGTCGGTGAACGTGACCGTCTGGACTCCCACGCCCGCCAGGAACGTCGTCGTCGGCGCATCGGCCGGGACGGTGACGACGCCGCTGGCGCTGCCCTCGGCGCTGAAGAAGAACTCCGGCGCGTCCGTACACGCCGCGGCGGGCAGCGTCGCCTGGTAGAGGTCACCGCCCTGCAACTGAAGCGCCGCGGTCAGGAACGCGCCCCCGTCGTAACTGTAGTGCAGCGTGGGCGACCCCGGCACGAGCGACTCGCCGAAGACCGCGATCTGGACGTCCACGGTCGTCGCCAAGCCGGGCTCCAGCAGGTCCGGCGCGCCGTCGGGAAGAGCGATGAACAGGCCCGTGTTCGTCGCGCCGGTGCCGGCGAGCGAGAATGGTTGCGGACCCTGCGGCACGTTGAAACCGGTGACCTCGACGGTCCATGATCCGATAGCCGGGGAGTCGATCAGGACCTGCTCGATGTTGTTGACGTGGTCGGCCTGGTTCTGCACGGCGTTCGCCGCCGGGTCGAACGGGTCCAGAGTCCACGGCAGGAACGTGCCGCCGGGGCCGGTGACGCGGAGATCCAGGTCATTGATGAGGGCCGGGTCGACATTGGGCGTGCCGGGCACGTCGTCCCACGCCAGGGTCACCTTCAGTTCGGTCATCCCGGGGACGATCTGCACCTGGAAGAACTGCGTCTCGCCCTGGGTGATCGTGTCCTCGGAGAAGCCGCCGGAGCGCATGAGGTTGATGGCCGCCTCGATCCGCACCGACCCGTAGCCGAACTGGTAGTCCGGGCCGGGGTTGCCCCGGTCCTGGGCGGTCCCGGCAAGCAGCGCCTTGACGGTCGAGTTGCGCGGGTCCGGCTGGCCGGGGAACTGGATCCGGAAGTCTTCCAGGAGCAGCGCCGTCAGCCCGACGACGGTCGGACCCGACATCGAGGTACCGCAAAAAGTAGTGTAGGCGGAGTTGCCGGCACTGCTGGTCGAGGTCACGCCGTTGTCGCCGCCGACCTGGCAACCCGGCGCGCAGAGGTCCGGCTTGATCCGGCCGTCGTCAACGGGGCCCCAACTGGAGAAGCTGGTCATCGAGTCGTCGTTGGAATTCAGCGCGCCGACGGTGATGTGGTTCTTGGCGCACGCCGGCGGCGCCGTGCTGTAGAAGTCACCGAACCCCTCGATGTCGCAGTTGCTGCCCTGCCGTTCGTTGCCGTTGGACCAGATGATGCGAAACGGCTCGGTGAACATCCCGTTGGAGCCGTCGCCCCGGACGATGGTGTCGATGAGGACCGCGGTGATGCCGTAATCACCCTGGATCTCGCACGGGAAGCCGTTGGCCTCGGTGTTGGTGCCGATGGAGTTGTTGGCGACGTCGGCCCCAAACGTGTTGATCGCCTCGGCGTAGTCGTTCTCGATGTCGCCGGGGTTCGTGTACAGGAAGATTCCGCTGCCATCGAACTGGAACCCGTAGGAGAGCAGGTTCACCCCCGGTGCCATCCCGCGGAACTGGCCGCCGCTGGCGGTGCCGTCGCCACCGACGGTGCCCGACGTGTGCGTGGCGTGATTGGACAGGCCGGAACCGTCGTGGACGGTCAGCCGGCCCCCGAAATCGTTGTGGCTCGACAGGGCCGTTCCACCGTCGTAGATCAGCGCGGTCACGCCGGTGCCGTCGAGATCGAACGGCGGCGCCTGGACGACGTCCGCCTCGGTGACGATACGGTTGGAGTCGTTGAGATCGACGAACGCGGGCAGCGGCGGCTCGATCCACTGCACGGCGTCATCATCGGCGAGTTCGGGAATGCGCGAGACGGGTAGCTCGATGACCAGCGCGTTGATGCTCTCGAGCTCGTCGCGCACGACGGCGCCGTAGGTCATCGCGAGAAACGACGCGGTCAGAAGATCGACATCGCGATGGAACAGGACGTACGCGCCGACCACCGGCTCCGGCGCACCCCCGGCCGTCCCGACATGGCCGACCACCGCCCACTGGGGCACGATTCCCCCGGCCAGCATCGGGTGCAGCTTGACGGTGCGATCGATCGAGACGGCATAGTCCAGAGTGCCAACACCGGCCAGGCGGCCATCCTTGAGCTGCGGCTCGTTGACCACGGCGAAGAACGCATTGTCCCCGACGTAGGCGAGCAACTTCACGCCTGCGGCGCCCATGCTCGCGCGGACGTCCTGCCCGACGGGCGCGGAGAAGCCGACGATGATGTGCCGTTTCCGGCCCGGCTCGACCATCGTACGAACGGCGCGGGCGGCGGCCTGCGAAGACATCCGCGGCGCGGCCTGCGCGCCGGGGCTCCGCCACCGGACCTGCCCGCTGGCGATCGGGACCATGCCGGACAAGACAAGAACCGACAGCATGAACCGGATCATGGGCCGGGCAAAACGCAACTCGGGCAGCATGATTTCTCCTCCGTTCGCACACACTGTAAGCGACGAACCCATGCGGCGGCAAGAACTTATGCGCGCCAAAGGATCGGGTATTTTCGGTCCGGGCCGTCTGATAACGCCTGCGGCCTCGCTCGGCCGTGCTCCCCGGACCCGGTACACTTCATGGAGGATTGTAAAGGAGCACCACCATGGCAACCACCGCAACCGCCGTCACCTGTGCCCTGGCCGTGGCCCTGCTCGCCGCCGGAGGGGAATCCCCCCGGCCACCCGTCGCCGCGAAACTCCCCGAGACGACGACACTGCACGGGGACACGCGCGTGGACGACTACGCCTGGCTGCGGGACAAGAACGATCCCGCGGTCATCGCGCACCTGGAGGCCGAGAACGCCTACAGCCGCGCCATGATGGCCCACACCGAGGAACTCCAGGAGACGCTCTACGACGAGATGCTCGGGCGCATCAAGCAGACCGATCTCACCGTCCCGTATCGCGACGGGCCGTTCTATTACTACTCGCGCACCGTCGAGGGCCTCGACTACCCCATCTACTGCCGCAAACGCGGATCGCTGGACGCCCTCGAGCAGGTCATCCTCGACGTCAACGAACTCGCCGCGGGACACGAGTACTGCCGCGTCACCGGCCGTGACGTGAGCCCCGATCATCGCTACCTGGCGTACGCCCTGGACACGACCGGGTACGAGTCCGTCTCGATCTCCGTCAAGGACCTCGAATCCGGCGAGACATTCGAGAGTGTCATCGAGAACGCCGGCCCGTGGGGCCTGGCGTGGGCCGCGGACAACACCACGCTCTTCTTCACGCGGACCGACGACACCAAGCGGACCAACCGGGTGTTCCGGCACAGGCTGGGCACGGACTCTTCACGTGACGAGCTGGTCGCCCGCGAGGACGACGTCCGGTTCAGGATCGGCGTCTCGCGGACGCGGTCAGGCGACTATGTCCTTATCAGTTCCAACTCGACCACCACCAGCGAGGTCTCGTTCATCGACGCGGCGCAGCCGGGTGGAGCCCCGCAGGTCATCGCGCCCCGGCGACCGGGCGTGCGGTACTCCGTCGAACACCGTCGCGGCCCCGGCGGCGGCTGGTTCTACATTCTCACCGACGCCGACGACAGCCCGAACTACACGCTGGTGCGGGCCCCGGTCGCGTCGCCCGGGCCCAGCAACTGGGAGGTGGTCGTCGCGCATTCGCCGGAGATGTACCTGACCGGCCTGGACGTCTTCCGGGACTTCCTGGTGCTCAGTGAGCGTCGCGGCGGCTTCACCCAGCTGCGCGTTCGCTCCTTTGCCGACGGCCAGGAACACCTGATCGAGTTGCCGGAGTCCGTCGCGACGGTGTATCCGGGCACCAACGAGGAGTTCGACACCGGCGTCTTCCGATTCCGGTACACGTCGCTGATCACCCCAAGGACAGTCTTCGACTACGACGTGAAGACACGTTCGCGCACACTGCTCAAGCAGCAGGAAGTGCTCGGCGGCTACGACCCGGACGAGTACGAGTCCACGCGGCTCTACGCCACGGCGTCGGACGGCACGCGGATCCCGATCTCGGTCGTTCACCGAAAGGGGGTCACTACCAACGGCCTCAATCCGTGCCTGCTGTACGGCTACGGCTCCTACGGCGCGTCGATGGACCCGCGGTTCAACTCCAACAACGTGTCGCTGCTCGATCGCGGTTTCGTGTACGCCACCGCCCACGTGCGCGGCGGCGCGGAGATGGGCCGCCACTGGAAGAACGACGGCCGGATGCTCAACAAGCGCAACACCTTCACGGACTTCATCGCCGCGGCTGAGTACCTGATCGAGGCCGGCTACACCAACCCGGACCGTCTGGCGATCAAGGGCGGTTCGGCGGGCGGGCTGCTCATGGGGGCCGTGCTCAACTTAAGGCCGGACCTCTTCGAGGCGGCGCACGCGGCGGTACCGTTCGTCGACGTGCTCAACACGATGCTGGATCCGTCGATCCCGCTGACGACCGGCGAGTACGAGGAGTGGGGGGACCCCAACGTCGACGAGTACTACTTCTATATCAAGAGCTACTCGCCGTATGACAACGTGACTGCCCGGGACTACCCGCACATCCTGATCACGGCCGGGCTCAACGACCCGCGGGTCCACTACTGGGAGCCCGCCAAGTGGGCCGCGAAACTCAGGGCGACCCGCACCGACGATGATCTACTGCTGCTCAAGACCAACATGGGCGCCGGCCACGGCGGAGCCTCGGGCCGCTACAAGCGCTACGAGGAGCTCGCCTTCGAGTACGCCTTCATCATCGATCGCGTCGGGAACTGAATCCACGGCCCCTGGGGGCGAGATCAATGTGGACTACGTCAAGTTCTATGCTCTTGAGCAATACCTCTTTGACGTTGTCCATCCTCGATTCCACTCAGATCGTTGTCTGTCCGCCTTCGATTTCTTCGCCATCATTGTCTGGAAGGCGAATCGAGCGAAGTCGAAGGTTGCCAAGACAGCCATGCTCCGGACGCCCTCGAGCGACTCTTCATCGAACAGCGCCGATCGTGCCTGCAACTTGGCGAAATACCGCGCCGGGTCCCCTTCGAAATCTCCCAGGAACGGCTTGCCGACGTAGAACGTCCGCCCCTGGTACCGGATCTCCACGACATCCTCGCCGTAGATGCGCTTGCCGCATACCAGGCATTGCTCGCCGTCGCCCGGTCGCGGATCGAGCACCTCCCACTCCGTGGGCGGCGGCTGGGCGGCGGTGATCGGCCGCGCGCCGGCTACAACGACGCCCGCAAGCACCACGCTCCTGTCGAGCGCCGCAGCCGCCCGGGCCAACCCACTCCTGTTCGATGGCTTCGTCACGAACTCACGCATTGTACCGACCGCCGATCGGAGTGAATTCAAACGGGTACGAGCCTAAACTCACTGCACGCCCGCGGAGTCCGGTCGACCGGACGCTTCCAGGAGATCCAATGACTCGCGCGATCTCACCCCTGCACGCGGCGGCCATCGGCGTGCTGGCCCTGTCGAACCCGGCCCCCGCCCGGGGCGGTGTCGAGGTCACGCTGGTCGGCGAATGGGACGGCTTTGGCGGAAGCTACGCCGACGTCTGGGGGGACGGCGACTTCGCCTACATTGGGCACTTCGGTGACCCGGCCGTCAACATCGTGAACATCACCGATCCGGCCAACCCGGTCGGCATCGAGTACGCGCTGCCGCCTCCAAACACGTCCGCGTCGGCCCAGGACCTCAAGGTCGGCGACGGGCTGCTGTTCATCGGGCTCGCCGGCAGCGGGGCGTCCGTGCACATCGTCGATGTGCGCGATCCGATGAACCCCGTCGGGCTCGTGGACATCGACATCGCGGGCCTCACCGCGATCCATAACCTGTTCTACGACAACGGGTGGCTCTACATCGTCGACAGCGGCACGCCGCGGATCGGGATCATCGACCTGACCGGCTTCGATCCTGACAACCCCCCTGCGTCGCCCATCACCACGGTGAAGTGGATGCTGGAGGACGTCGGTTCCGTGTTCGTCCACGACATCACCGTCGCCGCCGGCCGGCTGTACGCGGCCGCCTGGGACAGTGGCCTGTGGATCTATGACGTCACCAACGTGGCCACCGAGATACCGAGCTTCCTGGCCAGCACGCCCGGCGACAACACCCACTCCTGCTGGCCCACCGACAGCGGCGACTTCGTCGTGACGGCCGAGGAGCGGGCCGGCGGGGGTATCAAGGTCTACCGCATCACGTCCCTCACGGGATCGGTGTCCCTCACGCTGACGGATTCGTTCGCACTGCCGGAGAACGAGGCCTTCAGCGTTCACAACCCGCTGGTTGTCGGCAATCGCGTCTATAACTCGTGGTACCAAGCAGGGTTATTGATCTTCGACATCGATCCGATCACCGGCCTGCTGGATCCCGTCGCGACCTTCGACACGGCGTCGAGCGTCTGGGGCGTCTATCCGTTCCTGGGCTCCGGACGCGTACTGTTGTCCGAACGGGACCTGGGATTGCTGGTCGTGAGCGTCGCCGCGGGGCCCGTCGGTGATCTTGACGGTGACGGCACAGTCGGAATCACCGATTTCCTGATACTGCTGGCGGAGTGGGGGCCGTGCGACGTCCCGTGCCCGCCACACTGTCCGGCCGACCTCGACGGCGATTGCGTCGTGGGCATCAGCGACTTTTTCCTTCTGCTCGGGAATTGGGGGTAATAGTCTTGCAGGCGCAGGCCGGTGGCGGCATAATGCCGAACTTCAGGGCCGGGCCCAAAGGATCGAGGGCCGCCCATGCGACCGCGCGTCGAGCGATCACCCAAACAAGACCGGGGGAACCGCCTAGCGGACCATTCAAGATGGCTCGAGGCGGTCGCAATGCAATCGTCGGGTCGCAATCACTTGGCGCGCTTCATGCACGGAACGATGACATGACACGGATCGGAATCATCTGGACCATCATCGGGATCGCCCTGATCAGTATGCCGCCCGTACCGGCTCGGGCCGAGGACGGCCCAACCACCATTGAGGTGATCGATCCGCCCGCGTCCGACGGGGCGATGGCACCGGCGCTGTGCACGGTCGGCGATGCCGTGGTACTCACCTGGCTCGAGCCGAGCGGCACGGATGACGACCGGACGTATCGCCTCCGATTCGCGAAGATGACCGACAACGCGTGGAGCGAGCCGGTCACGATCGCCGAGCACAGCGAGTTCTTTGCAAACTGGGCGGACGTTCCCTGGCTGGTGGAGGCCGGCGACGGCGCGCTGATCGCGACGTGGCCGCAGAAGTCCGGTGAATACACGTACGCCTACGACGTGATGGTCGGCCGCTCGGACGACGGTGGTGACACATGGCGCGTGCTCGGCCCGGCCAACGACGACAGCACGCCTACGGAGCACGGGTTCGTCTCGCTGGTCCGCGAAGGCTCCGGCGTCCGCGCGTTCTGGCTCGACGGCCGGGCGATGGCCGCCGGCGACGCGGACGCGGATGCGGATGCCGGGCACGGCCATGGTGGCCAGGGCGGCATGGCGCTGCGTACCGCCTTGATCGGCAGGTCCATCTCGGCGAGCGAGGTCCTGGACCTCCGGGTGTGCGAATGCTGTTCGACCGCGGCGGTGTCAACGCCTGCCGGACCGATCATCGTCTACCGCGACCGAAGCGCCGAAGAGGTCCGCGACATCTCGATCGTACGCCGGGTCGACGGTGCCTGGACCCGACCGCGAACGGTGCATGCCGACGACTGGCTGATCGCGGCGTGTCCCGTCAACGGACCGGCGCTCGATGCCCGGGGCAATACGGTCGTGCTGGCGTGGTACACCGGCGCCGTCGCCGGCGGCGCTATCCGGCTGGCGTTCTCAGACGACGGCGGCGCGACGTTCGCCTCGCCCGTGGTCATCGACGACTCGTGGCCGGTCGGACGGGTGGACGTGCACTTGACGGCGTCGGGCTCGGCGATCGTGAGCTGGCTCGATTCCGACGGCGATCACGGCGCGGTCATGCTTCGCCGCGTTCACCCCGACGGCCGTACCGGCACGCCCCTGCGGGCGGCCACCGCGAACGTAGGCCGCGCGACGGGTTTCCCGAGGATCAAGGTGACGGGGTCGCGGGTGCTTCTCGTCTGGACCGACCAGCAGCGCACGACGAAACTCCGCGCAGTCTCGATCCCGATCTCCGCGATTGCCGCGCCGGAGTGATCCGTCACCGTTACGCCCCGGCAGGCAGCTCGTAGTCGACGTCGTCGCCCGTCTCCGAACCGGGCCGGACCAGCACCGCCAGCGTCACGCCGAGCAACGCCGAGGCCACCAACGTGTCGCCGGCGAGTTCCAGTGTGAACTTCAACGGGTAGTTCATCCAGTTCCAGTTCATGAGGTTGGCGCCGAAAACGGTATAGACACCCAGCAGCACGACGAAGACCACCCGGCCGGGTAATCCCGGCAGCGACGGCGCCGCCAGCATGAGCAGGATTGCCGCTACCGCGGCCACGAAGAAGTCCAGGACGAAGCCCGTGATGAACTTCATGATCCCCAGCGGTGAGGTGCCGTCGGGATCGTAGGCAATCATGACGATCGGCCCCTGCCTGTACGCCTCCTTCCAGGCGTCCTGCATGGCCGTCGTCTCCGCGCCGGTCAGGGCCGATTGGTCGATCGAGAAGTCGATCCCCGGCAGCCAGTACACGCCCTTCTCGGTATTCGCGACGCGGAGCGTCTGCGCGACCGCTGCCTCCGCGGGCAGCTTCCCCATGCGGTGCCAGGGAATGACCATCCACGAGATGGAACTCCAGACGAACAGCACGATGGCTCCGGCCACACCGGCGATCAGGATGCGCTTCATGGACCGACTCCTTGCCTTGCGGGCACTGGCGACGAACGACTGCGTAGCCTACCGCGCGGTGCACGAAGGTGCCCGGTGCGGGCAGGGTGCCGCCGCCGGCCGTATGATGTCCACCCTTTCGAACGACATCCCCCGTACCGGGGGTTCTCCAGGAGCATTGACCCATGCGGCGGGCGAAGATCACCATCATCGGCGGAGGCAACGTCGGCGCGAGCTGCGCGTTGTGGGCAGCGAGCAAGGAGCTTGGCGACATCGTGGTGCTGGACATTCCCAAGATGGCTGACACGGTCAAGGGCAGGATGCTCGACCTCGCCCAGTGCAGCCCGGTGGAACGCTTCGACGCCGTGATCCTCGGGACCGCCGACTACGCCGACATCGCCGACTCCGACGTCGTCGTCGTGACGGCCGGCGTGCCTCGAAAGCCGGGCATGAGCCGCGACGACCTCATCCAGACCAACGTCAAGATCGTCCGGTCCGTCGCCGAGCAGGTGGCGAAACATTCTCCCGGCGCAGTCATGATCGTCGTCTCCAACCCGCTGGACGCCATGGTGTACACGGCGTGGAAGGCCTCGGGTTTCCCGACGAACCGGATCGTCGGCCAGGCGGGCTGTCTCGACGTCGCGCGGTTCCGGACGTTCATCGCCATGGAGCTGGGCGTCTCGGTCGAGGACATCCAGGCATTACTACTAGGCGGCCACGGTGACGACATGGTGCCGCTGCCGCGGTACACCTCGGTGCACGGCATCCCCGTATCGAGCCTGCTGCCGGCCGAGACGATCGACCGGTGCGTGCAGCGGGCCAAGGGCGGCGGCGGCGAGATCGTCAAGCTCATGGGGACCAGCGCCTACTACGCGCCTGCTTCCGGGACGATCATGATGGTCGAGTCGATCGTCCGCGACAAGAAACGGATCCTGCCCTGCGCCGCCTACTGCGAGAGCGAGTACGGCGTCGGCGGGTACTTCGTCGGCGTGCCGTGCGTGCTCGGCACCGGCGGCGTGGAGAAAATCATCCAGGTCGACCTGGACCAGGCCGAGACCGCGCTCATGGACGAATCGATCAGCCACGTCAAGGACCTGGTCAAGATCGTCCAGGAGACGTTCCCGGAGCTGGCATAAGGGGTGGCACGGTCGACCGAGCGAAGCGAGATCGCCCGTGATCGGACGTCGCTCCACGGGCGACCTCGCTTCGCTCGGTCGACCGTGCCACCCCGCTACGCGTCCTTCTCGGCCATCAGCTTGATCATGTCCACGCATCGGGCCGCGTAGCCCATCTCGTTGTCGTACCACGCGAGGACCTTGAAGAAGCGGTCGTTCAGTTCGATTCCCGCCCCGGCGTCGAAGATGCTGCTGTGGGTGTCGCCGATGAAGTCGCTGCTGACGACCGCCTCTTCGGTGTAGGCGAGCACGCCCTTCATGGGCCCGTCGGCGGCCGCCTTCATGGCGGCGTTGATGTCGGCGAGGCTCGTGGCCTTCTCCGTCCGGAACGTCAGGTCCACGCACGAGACGTCGACCACGGGGACGCGCAGCGCCATGCCGGTCAGCCTGCCCTTGAGGCTTGGTATGCACAGCCCGACCGCCTTGGCGGCACCGGTACTGGCGGGAATAATGTTCGCATAGGCGTTGCGCCCGCCGCGCCAGTCCTTGCGCGACGGCCCGTCCTGGGTGGGCTGGGTGGCGGTCACCGCGTGCACGGTGGTCATGAGACCCTGGTCGAGACCGAACTGGTCGTTGATGACCTTCGCCACGGGGGCGAGACAGTTGGTCGTGCAGGACGCATTGGAGATGACGGTGTGCGTGTTGGGGTCGTACTGGTCGTCGTTCACCTTCAACGCGATCGTCGGCACCTGATCGGGGCTCCTGGTCGGGGCTGATATGAGCACTCTCTTGGCGCCGGCGGTCAGGTGCTTGCCGGCGCCCTCGATGTCCGTAAAGAGCCCGGTGGACTCGATGACGTAGTCAACGCCAAGGTCGCTCCAGGGCAACTGGGCGGGATCCTTCACGCTGAGGCACATCGTTTTCATACCGCCGCACTTGAAGTGGTCGTCGCCTGCGGTGACCTCCTTCTCGAAGCGGCCGTGGGTGCTGTCGTACTGAAGCAGGTACGCAAGCCCGTCCGCGGGCACCAGGTCGTTGACCGCGACGAACTCGATACCGCCTCGGCGCACGCCCACCCGGTAGACGAGCCGCCCGATACGGCCGAAGCCGTTGATACCCACCCGAATCGCCATGTTGCGTGCTCTCCTGGACTGCTCAGGGGTAGTGTAAGCGAAAATA
>JADFOJ010000069.1 GCA_022562915.1 Planctomycetota bacterium
CGTCACGACATCGATCGGCTCGGTCAGCGGGTCCAGCAACGACCCCGTCAGCAGCACCACACGCTCGCGCAGCCCGAGACGCTCACGGTTGCGCCCGGCGTATGCCAGCGCCTCGGTGGACGCGTCTATCCCGGTTACCGTGGCGTTGGGCACGTGACGAGCGATCGCCAGTGCCACGGCGCCGCTGCCGGTCCCGAGGTCGGCGACCCGGACGTGGCGACGCGCGCTGGGATGCTCGCGGATCGCCGCCAGCGTGGCCTCGACCAGCGTCTCCGTCTCCGGGCGCGGGATCAGCACCCCGGGGCCGACCGCGAAGGTCAGCCCGTAAAACTCCCGCGTGCCGAGGATGTAGGCGAGCGGCTCATGATCGAGCCGCCGACGCAGCAACGCATCGAAGCGCGCTCGACTGTCTGCGTCAGCCGCTCGGCCGCCACGGGCGATGACGTGCGCGCGGTCGAGACCGGCGGCCTCGCCGTACAGCAATTCGACTTCGAGGCGTGCCTCGTCGAGGGTCTCGGACGCACCGACGGCGAGTAGCTCGCGGGCCGTTGCGTGCAGGAGCTCGCTCAGGGTGGCAGGCATCGGCTGCCGATCGCTCAGGAGACCTCTTCGAGCAGCCGCGTCTGTTCACTCAGCGCGACCGCTTCGAGCAACTCGTCGATCTCCCCGTCCATGATGCGAGGGATGCCGTGGATCGTGAGGCCGATCCGGTGGTCGGTGACGCGGTCGTCGCGGAAGTGGTAGGTGCGGATCTTCTCGGAGCGCTCGCCGCTGCCCACCTGTGCCCGACGCGTGGCGGAGACCTCCGCCTCTGCGAGCTGGCGCTGCCGCTCGTACAGCCGCGCGCGCAGGACGGACTCCGCCTTCGCGCGATTCTTCGCCTGCGACCGCTCGTCCTGACAGACCACCACGATGCCCGTAGGCTCGTGCGTCAGTCGCACCGCGGTCGCCACCTTGTTGACATTCTGCCCGCCAGCGCCGCCCGAGTGGTAGATGTCCACCCGCACGTCCGAGGGATCGAGGTTCACCTCCACCTCATCCGCCACGGGCAGCACCGCCACCGTCGCCGTCGACGTGTGGATGCGTCCCTGCGACTCAGTCTCCGGAACGCGCTGGACCCGATGCACGCCCGACTCGTGCTTGAGTCTTGAGAACGCCCGGTCGCCGTGCACCTCGAAGACGATTTCTCGATAGCCGTGGGGGCCCGACTCGGACGTGTTCAGCACTTCGATCTTCCAGCCCTGTCGCTCGGCGAAGCGCTGGTACATGCCGAACAGGTCGGCGGCGAACAGCGCCGCCTCCTCGCCGCCGGTGCCGGCGCGCAATTCGACGATCGCGCTCTTTTCGTCGGCGACGTCCTTGGGCAGAAGCAGGACATTGAGGTTGCGCTCGAGCTCCGGGAGTCTCTCCCTCGCGGCCTTGATCTCCGCCTCGGCGAGTTCACGCATCTCCACCTCGCCATCCGATTCCGCCAGGATCGATTCGAGGCCGGCAATCTCCTCCCGCGCCTTGCGCAGCTCTCCGATGCATTCGACCACCGGGGTGAGTTCCGCATATTCCTTGGACATGCGGACGAACGCCGCCGTGTCGCCGGCACCGCGGCGCGACATTTCGGCGGCGAGCTTGTCCGCGACATGGGTGGCCAACTCGCGCCGCACGTGGGGGTAGTCGAACCGTGTCTCCGGCGGAGCCCAGACGAGAATGACGACCCGCGTGCCGGGCAGCTTGTCGAACTCGGCGCTGATTTCCTTCTTGTGCTCGCCGATGAAAATAAGGGGGGTGAGCCAGTTGCACCCGGTCGCGCAGGGCAGCAGGGAGGCAGCGAGAATCCAAAGCAAGGCGGGCCTCATGAGCGGCGTCTCCGGTCGGTGCCACGAAATCTCTGCGCCCTTCGGCAAATGCCGACGTAAGCGAGTGTACCCGTGGACGCCGCGTAGCATCGCTCGAAACGGCGAACTTCACAACCCCCGCTCAAAACCACTTCGCCACCACGATCTTGTACGCCCACCCCAGCAGCACCACTCCGGCGATTGTCGCCGTGGTCCACCAGGGACGAATCCGGTACCAATTCAGCGCCCAGGTCTTGGTCGTCACCAGTGTCGAACCCGCCGCCAATGCAACCAGGAAGGTGCTCACCGCCAAGAGAAACCCCGCCGGCTGGGCGTGAAACGAGCGGATGAATCGCCCGCGCACGGCGTGCGAAAACGCCGTGGTCATGCCGCAGGTCGGGCAAGGGTACCCCGATGCGAGGATCATCGTGCATCCGGGCAGGCCCAACTGGCGGTGGGTGCCGATGCCCGAAGGGTCGGGCGTGAGCCACATCGCCAAACCCAGCACCGCCCCAGCCGCCAGCAGCACGACCGCCGCCACGCCCCGGGTCGAAGTGGGGTGCGGCGAAGCGGCGTGAATCAGCAGCGGCCCGAGTGGATGAGCAGCCGCAGTCGGACGTCGGGTGGGCGGCAGCCGGCCCGCCTCGCTCGCCACGGGGTGGCCGGTGTTGATCAGTGTTCCGCCGCCCACGACCAGCACCAGCCAGGCGATGGTCATGTTGAACAGCAAGGCGATGGGCCGGAAACCTCGCCGTCTGGTTTCCTGGTGTCCGCAGCAGGCACACTGGCACATGATCGGGCCTCCTTACCCCGTCTTGTTGGGAGGAGGGCCACGGGGTTTTCAGTGCCTACTTGCTGGACTGTGCGGTCTGCTTGGTCGGCTTGTCGCCGGGACCTGACTTGGGGCTGTCGCCGTCGCCATCCTCGTCGCCACGCTCGTCCTTGGGCAACGGCTCCGACCGGAAGTAGAGGTTCTCCGCGTCTTCCTTGTGGGTGACGAGGATCTTCTCGCCGGACTTGTACTCGCCACCCAGCAGTGCCTCGGCCAGCGGGTCCTCGATGTAGCTGCCGATGGCGCGCCGCAGCGGCCGGGCGCCGAAATCGGGGTTGAAGCCCTTGTCGATCAGGAAATTCTTGGCGGCCTCGTCGAGCTCCAGTTCCAGGCCCTTGACCTCGAGGCGGACGCGGACCTTGTCCAGCTCGATCTCGATGATGTGGTGGAGATCTTCCTTGACCAGTGCCCGGAAGACGATGATCTCGTCCAGACGGTTCATGAACTCCGGCCGGAAGTACTTCTCGCACTCCGTCATGAGCGTCTTCTTGACCTTCTCGTAGTCCTGGACCTCGTCGCGCTTGCCGAAGCCGAACTGGCTGCCGCCCTTGATGAGGTCGGCGCCGATGTTCGACGTCATGATGAGGACGATGTTCTTGAAGTCCACGTGACGCCCGAACGAGTCGGTGAGGCGACCTTCCTCCATGATCTGCAGGAGCATGTTGAAAACGTCGGGGTGCGCCTTCTCGACCTCGTCGAGCAGCACGACCGCATACGGGCGGCGGCGGATGCGCTCGGTGAGCTGCCCGCCCTCCTCGTAGCCGACGTAGCCGGGTGGTGCGCCGATGAGCCTGGAGACGTTGTGCTTCTCCATGTACTCGGACATGTCGAGGTAGATCAGTGAGTCGGAGTCACCGAACATGAATTCCGCCAGGGCCTTGGCGAGCAGCGTCTTGCCGACGCCGGACGGCCCGACGAAGATGAAGGAGCCCATCGGCCGTTGCGGATCCTTCAGGCCGCTGCGCGCCTTGCGGATCGCGCGGGCGACCGACCTGACGGCATCGTTCTGGCTGACGACGGTCTTGTGCAGCTCGTCCTCGAGCTGGAGCAGACGCTCGGACTCCTCCTTCTCGAGCCTGGTCAGCGGCACGCCGGTCATCTTGGAGACGACCTCGGCAATGACGTCCTCATCGACCACGCCGTTGATCTCGTTGGTCTTCTTTCGCCATTCCTGTTGGATCTTGTCCTTCTCCTTGCGGAGCTTCTCGGCCTTGTCGCGCAGTTCGGCGGCCTTCTCGTAGTCGGCGTTCTTGACCGCGTCGTCCTTCTCGATGGAGAGCAGCTCGATCTGTTCCTCGATGTCGGCGAGGTCCGGTGGCTTGGTCATGGACTTCAGCCGTACCCGCGAGCCGGCCTCGTCGATGACGTCGATCGACTTGTCCGGCTGTACGCGACCGGTGATGTAGCGGCCGGACAGATCGACGGCGGCCTGCAGGGCGTCGTCAGTGATCGTGACGCGGTGGTGCTCGGCGTAGCGGGAGCGCAGGCCCTTCAGGATTGCCAGAGTCTGCTCGGCGTTCGGCGGCTCGACGGCGATCGACTGGAAACGCCGCTCCAGGGCCGCGTCCTTCTCGACGTACTTGCGGTACTCATCAAAGGTCGTGGCGCCGATGCACTGGATCTCTCCGCGCGCCAGCGCCGGTTTGAGCACGTTGGAGGCGTCGATCGCGCCCTCGGCTCCGCCGGCCCCGACGAGCGTGTGCAGTTCGTCGATGAAGAGGATCACGTTCTTGGCTCGCCGGACCTCGTTCATGACGGCCTTGATGCGTTCCTCGAACTGGCCGCGATACTTGGTGCCCGCGACCATCATCGCCAGGTCGAGGACCACCACGCGACGGTCGTAGAGCAGGTCGGGAACGTCCTGGGAGATGATCTGCTGCGCGAGACCTTCGACGATGGCGGTCTTGCCCACACCGGCCTCGCCGAGGAGCACCGGGTTGTTCTTGGTCCGGCGGCACAGCACCTGCACGAGCCGCTCGATTTCGTTCTCGCGGCCGATGACCGGATCGAGTTCGTTGGCCCGAGCGAGCTCCGTCAGGTCGCGCCCGAAGCTGTCGAGTGCGGGCGTCTTGCTCTTGCCGCGGCGCGTGGAGGTGCCCGGTTCGCCGGACGGCTCCAGCGATTCGGCGGCCTCATCGCTCTCAACACCCGCGCCGAGCAGGCTGAGAACCTCCTCACGGACCTCCTCGAGCTTGAGGCTGAGATTCATGAGCACTTGTGCCGCCACGCCGTCGTGTTCGCGCAGCAGGCCGAGCAGGAGGTGCTCGGTGCCGACGTAGTTGTGGTTGAGGTTGCGCGCTTCCTCGATCGCGTACTCGATCACCTTCTTGGCACGCGGTGTCTGCGGAAGCTTGCCCATGGTCACCATGTCGGGACCGCTCTTGACGAGCTTCTCCACCTCGAGGCGGACCTTGCGAAGATCGATGTCGAGGTTCTTGAGAACGTTGGCGCCGACACCGGAGCCTTCCTTGACCAGGCCGAGAAGAATGTGCTCGGTGCCGATGTATTCGTGGTTGAATCGCTGGGCCTCCTGGTTGGCCAGGGCCATGACTTTGCGAGCCCGATCTGTGAGGCGTTCGAACATGTGAAAGCTCCCGGGGCGCTGCGCCCCCTGCGACCCGCGGGCGGATCGCGGCATGACACTCTAGGGCCGCCAAAACGAGCCTTCCCGGCACGGACGTGCCCGGAACCGAAAGCCGCAACTCCGATACCATTTTATTCGGCGAGCTGAATGCCGGGGATGATAGATTCCGCGGGTGCGGTTGCCGTTATTCCGTGAGTAGTATGCCTTTAGCGCGATGACGATTTTTCGGGGTGCCATTTTGGCGGGTGGCATGCTGGCGGTGGCCGGGCCGCTGCCTGAGGCGCAGTTCGTGCGGTTCGAGCTCGCGGCCGGTCAGAAGGTCGCCGGCGATATGACGTCGTGGACCCTCGAGGGGTTTGACGGTTCCTTCGGTCACCGGTCATGGTCCGAACTCGTCGCGCATGACATATGGCGGCTGTACGTCACGGTCATGGATCAAAACAATGCACGTCAATGGGTCGACCTCGGCGGAATACTCCTCGCCGCGCCCGGCGGCGAGTCCTGGGCTCGGCGGGCGTTTCATCACGCGGCAGGCCTCGATGAGTCGATCGAGGTGCACATCGCAGCCGTCCGATCCGCCGCCGCCGAGAAGCGGCGTGTTCGAGAGGATCGTGACCGCACCGCCGGTGAGCACCGGCTCAACACGCGCACGCCCGAGGCCGGCGAGTGGCCGGCCGAGCCGTGGCCGCCCCTGGGCCCGGAGCAACGGGACCTCGCCCTCGCCGAGATGCGGTCGGATGCCACGCAGATTTTGCGCCAAGCCGGCGTTGCACTGTCGCCGCTGGAGACGGATCACTTCCTGGTCTACGCGGACCTGCCGCCGATCGACGTGGCCCGCCTCGCGATACGGCTCGAGTCGATCTACTCGCTTCTTGCCGACGTCGTCGGCGTGGACCGGGCGGCCAACCGGTTCTGGGGCAAGGCGGTCGTTCTCTACTTTTCGGATCCCGACCGGTTCCGCCTGATGGAAGCCGAGTCGTTCAGCCAGCTCGTCGGCAGGTCGTCGCTGGGGATCTGCCATCCCGTCGGTGCGAAGGTGTTCATTAACCTGACCGGCGACGCCGGCGGCGACGAGTTCGCCGCGGCGGTCGCGCGGCAGACCGTTCACGGCTTCATGCATCGATTCGGTACGCCGAAGCGGCTGCCGGTCTGGGCGAATGAAGGGCTGGCCGAGTACGTCGCATCGCGCATCGCCGGCGGCAAGGCGATGGACCGACGGCGCCGCGAGGCACTGGCGTACGTCCGGAACGGCGGTAACCTCGCAGCGGTCTTCGAGGCCGCCAGGACGGAACCCAGGCCGCCGGCGGCAGCCGCGGTCGGCGCGCTCATGATCGAACTGATGGTCGAAAACCACCGCGAGGGCCTCCGCCGGTGGATCATCGCAACGAAACACGGCACCGAGTGGACCACCGCGCTCGCCGAGGACTACGGCGTCCCCCCCCGGCGCCTCATGGCGACCTTCCTCCAGTACTACCGAGTCAACGACTGATAAATAGACCGGGACTATTTTTCCGCGGCCGACCGCGCGAACGGATCGTGCTTTCGAGGCCCAGTTCGGCAGCAATCCGCCGTCGCCATGGCGCCGACCCGAATGGACACCCCCGCATGAACGAACGTCGGATCGCTTTGATTTCCTTCCGTGTCTGAGGTTCGTTCACGTAGGCTACCCAGTTCTCCGGCCGGGTGACCGGCCACTCGCTCAACGCCGGGAGTCCGTCGTCGAACTCGGGGTGCTCGCGTCGCCACAAGCTTCCGAAACGCCAGTCTTCGGCGCGATGCACAAGGTTCGCGGTCCGTGCATTTCGTTCGACATAGCGACCGACACAGATCACGCCGTCGGCCTTCTCGACCGGAAAACCCTTGAATCGGCCTTGATAAACGTGGCCTCGCCCCGAGGTCTCTCGGTACTTGCGCCATCGCATCGCATGTGTCAATGTAAGCCAGTGCATGAAGTTGCTGAGATCGTCGTTCTCGATGGGCCACAGCATCAGGTGCCAGTGATTCGGCATCAGGCAGTACGCCAGGATCCGCATTGTGACGTGGGAGAGGGCCTCGGCCATGAGACGTTCGAATGCCAGGTAATCGTCGGGACTGCTGAAGAGCTCCGTCCCTGCGATGGCTCGGTTGAACACATGGAAGACGTGGTTCCCAGGCGCGAATCGGCGTGGCATGGGGCCGAAGGTAGTGCCTCAAACGCCCCGAAAAAGAGACCGGGACTCTTTTTCTTCCGGCAGAAAAACCGCCGTAATTAGTCCCGGTCTATTTTTCCGTCATGGAGGTGGACGATGCGGTCGGCGCGGTCGGCGATCGCGGGGTCGTGGGTCACCATGACGATCGTCAGCCCCCGGCGGTGCTGCTCGACGATGAGGTCGAGGATCCCGGCGCCGGTCTTTTCGTCGAGGTTGCCCGTCGGCTCGTCGGCCAGCAGCACCCGTGGCTTGTTCATGAGCGCCCGCGCGATCGCCACGCGCTGGCGCTCGCCGCCGGAGAGCTCGCGCGGCCGGTGCGGCAGCCGATCGCCGAGGCCGAAGGATTCCAGTAACTCCGTGGCCTGGCGGCGCAACTCCCCGATGCGCCGGTAGTATTGCCAGCGATGCAGGCCGACGAGTGCGGGCAGCAGCGTGTTCTCCAGGACGTTGAGTTCCGGCAGCAGGTGGTAGAACTGGAAGACGAAGCCGATGGACCGGTTGCGGTAGTGGTTGCGCGCACGAAGAGACCTTCCCGCCAGCGGCGTCCCCTCGAACAGGATCTCACCGCCGTCGGGGTCGGGCCGATCCAGGTCGCCCAGCAGGTGAAGCAGCGTGCTCTTGCCGGAACCCGACGCGCCGAGTATCGCCAGCCACTCGCCGTCGGCGATCGGCAGGGAGGTCCCCCTGAGCACGGGAACGTTCACCCGGCCCAGCCGGTAGGTCTTGGAGACGTTCCGGGCAGCCAGCAGCGGCCTACTCATACCTCAGCGCCTTGACGGGGTCGGTGTCCGCTGCCTTGGCCGCCGGAAGAAACGCACCGATCAACGAGAAAACAACCGCGCCGATCATGGTGACGATCGCGGTGTTGACGTCCATGGTGTTGGGGATCTCGTTGAAGTAGTACACCGTCGGATCCCAGATCACGATTCCTCCCGCGTGCCGAACGAGCATGACCACGGTCGTTATGCCGGCAAGGGTGACGGTGATCAGTGTGCCCAGGACGATCGGCAGCAGCTTGCCGGACCGCCCCGACAGCACCGTGACGACCAGCGCTGCCAGCGCCAGGGCGCCCGCGACCCAGGCCAGGACAGCGGGGGGATCGTCCAGGGCATCGTGGATCGCGTTGATGTTATGGACGACCAGCCAGGCGAGGCCCGCTCCGAGGATCGCTCCCGCCACGCCGACCACGAGCCCGTACCGCAGGAAGATCCACGCGATGCCCAGTCGTGACGCACCGATGGAACGCAGGATGCCGATGTCGCGCGTCTTCTCGTAGACGATGGCCCAGAAGATCGCCAGCACGAGGCCGGCGCACACGAGATAGACGAGCGAGAACAGCGTGCGCATGAGCTCGCGCTCCTTCTCGATGGGGCCGATGAACTGGGCCTGCTGCTGCTCCCAGGTCTTGATCTTCAGACCCAGTTCCCGCAACGGCGCGCCGAGTAGCGCGTCCACGTCGTTGAAGATCTCGTTATAGAAGGCGCCGTAGGCGACATTCACGGTGTCGAGCAGCTCATCCGGGGTGACCCCGTCCACGGCACGCACGAGAACCATCGTCGCCCTTGCCGGATGAACGCCGATGACGCTGGGCAGCCCCGTCTCACTATCGAATCGGGTGTCGTCGACGTACTCGCCCTCGTCGAAGTGCAGCATGTCCTGGGCAACAGACAGCGGGATCATCACCCGCTTGTCGTCTATCAGGAACACGCCGGAGGAGAACTCGTTGACGACCGGGAAGATCCTGCTCTGGGGCTCCAGCAGACCGCCCTGGGGGGCCGAGGGCACCACCGTCAGCGTGACCTCGTGCCTCGGCATCCACCAGTGGTTGTCCGCCATCGGCCGGATGGACCCGTCGGGCTGTCTTTCGTTTCCCGCCGAGACGTGAATGCCCAGCGCGATCCCGGGCCGGTCCGTCGGGCCGTGTCGCAGCGAGAGGCCGTCGGCCTCCAGGAGTCGGGCCGTCGTGGCGTCATCGCCGGGTCGCGGTTCGTTCAGGACCCTCCGCGGATCGTCGGGTCGCATGTCGTTCAACTCATCGGGAGTGTGCGACCGCCAGTACAGCGTGCCGGCGTACCCGGTGACCTTCGCGAAGCCCTCCGGCTCGATGCCCCACACCTGGACGAACTCCGTCTCCTTGTTGGGTCCCTGCGGGTACGGCATCCTGAGCAGACCCCAGCTGTCGACGACCGCCGTTGCCGCGCTGACATCGGGAAACGTCTCGAGACGGTCGATCAGCCGTTCGTAATAAGGAATCCCACCCGACGAGTAGGTGATGATCACATCGCCCATCAACGTCCGTCCCGACGATCGGACCATGTCCAGGAAGCCCGTCATGACCGACACCACCATGATCACCAGCGCCACGCACAGTGCCACCGCCGCGACGGCGATGAGTGGGATCACACGCGAGGTGAGGTAGCGGTTGCAGAGAAGGGCGTGGTACATGATTCAATGGATCCGTCTACCTATCGACGCGCCGCCCGAATCGCTCCAGAAGCTCAACCGGCGCTCCGATGTCGGCGACCACGACCCGGCCGAGATGCTCCCGGGCCGTCGCGATGTTCATCGCCGGCTTGTGTGCAACGAACGTCACCGTCCGCGCGGCGTTCACGGCGCTGCCCAGCGGCTCACCGCTGTCACAATCCAGCCCCGACGGCACGTCAACGGCGAGAACCGGCCGGCCGCTGTCGTTGATCCGTTCGATCACGGTGGCTGCGACGCCGGTGACCAGGCCGGCCAGCCCGGTTCCGAAGATCGCGTCCACGATGAGGTCGCAGCCGCCGAAGTGCGCCGGCAGGTCCTCGGGCGCGATCTCCCGCAACGCCATGTTCCGGCAGACGCGGCAGTTGACGGCGGCGTCGGTGCCTTCGCGGGGCTCGCCGAGGGGAGCCACCGTGACGCGGACGCCGGCATTGTGCAGATGTCGCGCAAGCGCCCATCCGTCACCGCCGTTGTTGCCGGTTCCACAGACGATCACGACGGACCCCGTCGGGCCCCCCAGCATGTCGAGTGCCTCGGCGGCCAGCCCCCTTGCCGCGTTCTCCATGAGCACGACACCGGGGATTCCATACTCGACGATTGCCGCGCGGTCAACGGCGCGCACCGACAGGCGATCGAGAACGTACCGGTCCGGCATCCTGCTAGTCTACATCCATGCGCATCCTGCTGACCAACGACGACGGCATCGACTCGCCGGGCATCGCCGCGCTGCACGACGCGCTGGAGGGCCTTGGCGAGATCATTGCCGTGGCGCCGCGCACGGTGCAGTCGGCGACCAGTCACGGGGTGACCTTCAGCGAGCCCTTGATGATCGAGACCGTGGTGGTCAACGACCGGATGACCGGAATCGCCGTCGACGGGCGTCCCGCCGACTGCGTCAAGCTGGCCCTGCGAACGATTCTGCCGGAACGCTTCGGTGCGGACTCCCCGGTGGACCTCACGATCAGCGGCATGAACGTGGGCGCAAACGTCGGGATCAACGTGCTCTACTCCGGGACGGTCGGCGCGGCGATGGAGTCGGCGTTTCTCGGCGTGCCCGCGATCGCCGTCAGTCTCGACATCGGCGATCGGCCAAGGACGTGCTTCGGTCGTGCGGCAGCCATTGCCCGGTCGATCATCGACCGGATTCTCGATCCCGACGAGGGCGGGCTGGACTCCCACGCCGTCATCAACGTGAACGTGCCGCGCACCGAGACGGACGACGCGCCGATGCCGCCCGTCCGCGTCGTGGAGATGAATGCCGCGCCCGGCGTGGACGCCTACGAGCGACGGGAGAGTCCGACGAAGCAGGTGTACTACTGGCTGGCGGGTACGGGGATGGAGTTCACGCACACGGCGCCTGACACCGACGTCGAAGCGCTCGCGGAGCGCAGCGTCACGGTGACGCCGCTGACGTACGTCCTGACGGATCACGCCCGACTGCAGCCGTGGAAGGAACGGCTGGAGAACTGAATTCAATGCGACCGGTTGAGCATGATCCGAATGCGGACGGGGATCGTCTGCCCGGGTTTGAGCTCCCGGAGTTTCTCGCCGGATGCCCGCCAGCGGTAGAGACTGTTGATCACCGATTCGTCTATGCTCGAATAGCCTGACTTCTCCAGGAGGCGTACCCGGGCCGGCTTGCCGTCACGGCGGAACCGTAGCTCCGCCGTAGGGTTGGAGGGTACCGAGGTGAACAGCGTCAACATCGTGAACACGGGCTTGCGTGGCCTGATCTTGAGACCCTGTGCCGACAGTGGTCGTCCGAGCGTGAGTTCCTCCATCGAGACTTCGAGTATCGACGTCGCATCCGACTCCTGCTCGGCTTGCTCGCCCGGCTGCCCTGCGGGGCGAGGCTCCGGCTGCGGCGGCTGCGGCGGGCCGCTGTCGTCAGGCTTGGCGGTGTCCTGGGGCTGCTGCGTCTCGACGGGATTCTCCATCATGTGCTGGAGCTGCTCGAGCACGTCCTGGAGCGCCTGGGCCCGGGCGTCGGGCATGGTCGGTTCACCCGCCGGCGGCCCGTCGGCGGGCCGGGTCGATTCGAGCCACGCCTCGAGCTCTTCGAAAGGATCGGGGCTCGTCGGCGGATCGGGTTGCGGGTCTTCGACCGGCGGCGACTCCGGAGGCGTCCGGGCGTCGACGCCGTCGAGCGGTGTTTCCGCCGGGGTCGGTGTCGGGGCGGCCTGCGCCGGCTCGGCGCCTGCGGGCGTCGTCTGGAACGCGGCCTGCTCGATCTCGGCGAGAGCCGCCAGGTGCTCCTTGTAGTCGTCGAAACCGATCCAGGTCATCGTCGACACGTCTGACTCGTCGATGCCGAGGTCGATCGAGTCCGGGTCCACCTCGGGCGGGCGGAAATCCTCTGCGTCGAAGTCCGCCCGCAGCGTCGGCCGCGCGGTGAGATCCGACTTCATGATGGAGACCAGCGCCGGCAGGAGAATCGAGACGTGTAAGACGAGCGAGAGCACCAGGCCCACCGCGAGCATCGTGGATCCACGGTGCGGCCTCACGGTTCTACTCCTTCGGGCTTCCCACGAGCTTGATGTCGAGGCCCGCGCGGGACAGCTCGTCGTAGAGGTCCAGGAACGTGGGGAGTCTGTCCTGAACGCCGATACGCTCCGCCGCCACGTAGACGACCGTGTCGGGGTCCGCGGCCTTGAAGGCCTTGAGCCGCTCGAGCACCGCGTCCACGGCGATCGGCTCTCGATTGAGGAACAGCGCCCCGTTCTGATCGATGGTGATGGCGACGGCGGGAGGGACCGTGGTCGGCTCCCCGGACGAAAACTGGTGCATCTCGACCGGAAGCAGTTCGGCCCGGACCATGAGGACCATCGCGTAGATGAAGAAGGTCAACAGCAGGAAGATCACGTCGATCAACGGCATGATCTCGATACGCATCTCGTGGTCAGTGCGGCGAATGGTCAGCATGCAGCGAAGCCGTGGAATGCCGGAGGCACGATTACCTCGGGGCTGATTCTATCTGCAATGACGCGAGCGAGGTCGCCACGTCGTCGGTGAACTCGAAGAGCTGGTCCAGCTCCGTCACGACGAAGACCGACCACACCGCGGCATCGACCGAGCAGATGCGAAGTCGTCGCTCGCGAGAGATCAGTGTCTTGCGGAGTCGCAGCAACTGGGAGAGGTTGGACGAGTTGAGCCGAGAGACCGCGATCATGTTCACGATGACATCCGGGATGCCGTTACCCGCGGGTTGCAGGCGATCGATCAGCGAGTCGAACTCCTCCGAGAAGATCGGTTCATCGGTCATCTCGGCGATCAGTATCGACTCAGACCAGTCTTGCAGTGGCATGACGGGCTCCGCCCATGTCGGTGTTGCCGGGAGAATACAGGTATTGCCTAGCCACCCGCGTCCGACTCCACGACACGGGCGGCAGCCATCAGCCGATCCCCCGCCTTGAGGTTGACCAGGCGCACGCCCTGGGTATTCCGCCCGATCTGCGAGATGGATGCCGCGGGCACTCGGACGATCATGCCTTTCTCGCTCACGAACATGAGGCTGTCACTCTCGTTGACGCAGCAGATCGTGACGACCGGGCCGTTGCGGGAGGTTGTACGGATGTCCTTGCGGCCCTTGCCGCCGCGGCTTTGTGGACGGGTGGAGCCGTCATCGCTGCGGACAAGGTAGTCCTCCAACGCCGACCGTTTGCCGTAGCCGTGCGACGTGACCGTGAGCAATCCGGCTCCGTCGTCCACGCGGATCAGTCCCACCACGTCGTCGCCGGTTCGCAGATCGATTCCTTTGACACCCGCCGTATTGCGCCCCATAACGCGGGCGTCGTTCTCGTCGAAGCGGATGGCCATCCCCGATGCGGTGGCGAGCAGAACGTGATCGTCCCCGCTCGTGTGGATGACGTCGATCAGCCGATCGCCGTCGTTGAGATTGATGGCGATGATCCCCGCCCGGTGAACGTTCCGGTAGTCCTTCAGCGCCGTGCGCTTGATCCGCCCCTGCGCCGTGGCGAAGAAAAGGTAATCCTCCGCCCGCTCAAAATCCTCGATGTTCAGGAAGGCAACGACCCGCTCGTTGTCGCGCAGCTCCAGGAGGTTGATGATCGCCCGTCCCCTGGCCGTGCGCGACGTCTCGGGGATCTTGAACACCTTCATCTTGAAGACTCGACCCGTGTTGGTAAAACACAGCAGGTCGTCGTGAGTCGAGGCGACGAACAGGTGTCGGATGAAATCGTCTTCGCGCGTGACAGAGCCCTTGATACCACGGCCGCCGCGGCTCTGCTCGCGGTAGGTTTCGGCGGGAAGCCGCTTGACGTACCCGAGATGGGAGATCGTGACGACCACCTTGTGCTCGGCGATAAGGTCGCCGAGCTCGAAGTCATCGAGTTCCGTGCGCTCGATGACCGTCCGGCGATCGTCTCCGAACCTGGCCTTCAGCTCGATCGCATCGTCGCGGAGGATCTTCATGATCCGGTCGTCGTCGGCGAGGATCTGCTCGTAGCCTTCGATCTCGCCGAGCAACCGGGTGTACTCGCCGGTGAGTTTCTCGATCTCCAGGCCGACGAGCTGAATGAGCCGCAGGGCGCCGATCGCTTCTGCCTGGACGCGACTCAGGACCGCCCCGTCGCCCTGGTTGGACATTTCAATGAACCCGGCGGGAACCTGTGCCGCGTACTCGTGGTCGGGCGGGATGCGGAACCGCCTCGCCATGAGCCGCTCGATCGCCTCGTCCCGGCTGGTGCAGGCGCGAATCAGCGCGATGACCTCGCTGATGTCGCAGACGGCGTAGATCAGCCCCTCGAGCCGGTGGGCGTGCTTCTTCGCCTCGCGAAGCAGGAATTCGGTCCGCCGCCGGATGACCTCACGGCGGTGATCGATGTAGCACTCGATAATCTGCTTGAGGCCGAGTGTCCGTGGCTGTCGATTGACCAGCGCGATGTTGATGATCGAGATGACGGACTGCAGCGGCGTGAACTGGTAGAGCTGATTCTCGACGACATCCGGATCGCCGCCCCTCTTCAAGGTGATCACGATGCGCGTGCGATGAGTCTTGCCCGAGTAGTTCTTGACGTCGGCGATATCGGGAATCCGGTCCGCCCGGGCCGCGAACACGATGCGCTCGATGAGGTTGTTCTGGACGACCTGGTACGGGATTTCGTCGATGATGATTGCGTCGCGGCCGCGGATGGTCTCCCGGTGGACGCGACCCCGGACCATGATGCGGCCCCGGCCGGTGGCGTACGCGGAGATGATGCCGGCGCGGCCCTGGATGATCCCACCCGTGGGAAAGTCGGGTCCGGGGATGATCTCCATGAGCTCTTCAAGGCTGACCGCCGGGTTGTTGATCACGGCGACGATCGCATCGCACACCTCGGAGATGTTGTGCGGCGCGAACGAGCACGCCATGCCGACGGCAATGCCGTTGGAGCCGTTGACCAGCAGGCACGGGAATTTCCCGGGCAGGACGGTCGGCTCCTGCCGCGTCTCGTCGTAGTTGGGCTTGAAGTCGACCGTGTCAAGGTTGATATCGTCGAGCATGGCCATCGTGGCGGCCGTCATGCGGGCCTCGGTGTACCGCATCGCCGCCGGTGGATCGCCGTCGATGGATCCGAAGTTGCCCTGCTTGTCGATAAGCAGGCACCGGGCCTTCCAATCCTGGCCCATGTTGACCAGGGTCGGGTAGATGACCGACTCACCGTGGGGGTGGTAGTTGCCCGACGTGTCGCCCGCGATTTTCGCACACTTGCGGTGCTTGGCCCGCGGCCCGAGATTCAGGTCGTTCATCGCGACCAGGATGCGGCGCTGCGACGGTTTGAGACCGTCGCGGACGTCCGGCAGAGCCCGGTCCGTGATCGTCGACATCGCATACGTGAGGTAGCTGTCGTGCAGTTCACGTTCGATCTGCTGATCGACGATGCGGCCGCCGGAGACGGATCCTTCGACGTTCTCGCTCGGATCGACGTTGTTGTCGGGGGTGTCCTGCATGGCGTGACTATCGACTCAGTTTAACCGACCGGCGGCTCCAGCGGGGCGGTTCCGGCCAGCACGAGGTATTCCCGGTTGCCGATGCCGCCGGTTTTGCGTGCACTTTTTGCGCCGCCCAGGGGTGAGATCATCATCGCCAGGGGTTGGGCTCCCAGGGCCTCGAACCCCTCGACCACCCGTTGGGCGACCGCCCGTGCCTCGGCGTGCTCAAGGACGCCTTCCTTGAGAAGGCTCCTGCGGGCCGCCGGATCCAGCTCGTAATGAGGCTTGACGAGGCTGATGATCCGGCCGTCCGGAACCCCCGGCCCGCCAAGCCACCGCAGTGCCGCCGGGATCACGAGCCGCTGGCATGTCCAGCCGACGTCGATCGTGACCAGGTCCACCGTGCCCGGCCCAGGGCAATACAGGGCGTTGGTTCGCTCCATCACGACGACGCGCCGGTCGGTGCGGAGCCGGTAGTCCAGAACGCCGTACCCCGTGTCCACCGCATAGACCATGGCTGCCCCGTGTCGCAACAGGCACTCCGTGAAGCCGCCGGCGTGGCAACCGAAGTCGGCGCAGCACAACCCGGTCACATTCAGCCCGAACCCCTCAAGGGCGGCTTCCAGCTTGAGACCGCCACGCGAGACGTATCCTCCTCTGCGGTCACCGCCCATTGCGCGCCAGTGAATCCATCAGTACGGTCGCGGTCATCAGCACCAGGATCGCCGCGGCGTAGACGTAAATCCCCGGCAGCGGCTTGGCCTCGACCAGGAAGATTGCGCGGCTGCCCACCACCAGGACGGTCATGGCGAACACGTCAAGCAGCGACCAGCGCCCCAGCAGCCGAAGCATGTGCACGCACCCGCGTCGCCATCGCGCCGGCGACGGCACGAGCCAGAGCACGAACAGCAACGCGATCTTGAAGGCGGGATAGATCACCGAACAGAATGCCAGCGCGATCGCCGCCGGACGCCGGTCACCGTCGTAGAGCCGCTGAATGTTCTCCAGGATCGAGAATTCGCTCCGCCAGAAGATGAATGCCGTGATCTGCATGGCGGGCATCGTCAACCCCTCGAACAGCAGCACCAGGCTGATGCTGAGCAGCAGCGGTATGTCCAGCCGCCACGGATGCCGGGCTGCGAGGGAATACATGATCGCTCCGGGCTGAAGAAGAAGAAGAAGAAGAAAATAGACCGGGAGTAATTTCGGGCTGCGGTCACCGTGCTGCAGCAGGCCACCGGCCGAAATTACTCCCGGTCTATTTTCTTCTTCTTCTTCTTATTCAGCCACGAATCCTCCACGACCCCGACCACGGCGATCTTTGCCCGGTTGGCGGCCTCGATGACCCTCGGCTTGTCCGCGAACAGCACCCGCTTGGCATTCACCGCCAGGCACCCACCGCCGGCGGCGGCGAGCGCCTTGATGATCTCCGTGTCGATCACGGGCAGTGGGCTGACCCCTTCACCCGGTGGATCATGGGCCGCCGCCGACTTGAGCAGGGCCCAGCCCTTGCGGCGGCACAGCTCTCCTGAGCGCAGGATCACCGAAAGGATGTCCTCCGTCGCCTGGACCGCGATGACGTCACACTCGCGCACGACCATGCCGTAGCCGATCTCCAGTTCGACGAGCTGCTGCAGCAGCCGCCAGCCGAACGCGATGTCGCCGGTGTGCTCGTGGCTCGGCAGGACCGATCCCAGGACGCCTTCGCCGGCCAGGACGCAGTTGCTCGTCTCGATCAATGTCATGAGGTCCGTCGTATATCCGATGGTAAGACGGTCTACTGTACCAGCCCCGGCCCGTTGAGGATTGCCCGATGTCAGATGCACGGTGGCGTGCGGCGTTCGCATGATCGGAATGACCTGGCTCATCCTGGCGCTCGTCGCAATGGGGGTGGTCGTGGGCCTTGTCGGCACCGCCGCCGCGCGGGCCGTCGGCCGCCGTACGGGAGCGCTCGACAGTCGTGGCGCTCCCGGCCATGCCAAGACCCTCCGGGCCGTTCCCAACAACGGCGGCATCGCGATCTACCTGGCGCTGGCGGTCCCCATGGCGGTGGGGTTGATCGCCGTGTGGGTGCTCGATGCCCACTGGTGGTCCCGGTACGTGCCCGCGGTGGCCGAGCATCTGCAGCGGATCCGGCACACGACCCCGACCGCCGTTGCCATGCTTGTCGCCATGACCGTCCTGCACGTGATGGGGGCGATCGACGATCGCCGGTCCCTCGGCGCCGTGCCGAAGCTGGCGGTCCAGGTGGCGGTGGCGGCGTCGATGGCGATCTGGTTCGACGTGCGGCTCCTGGAATTGCAGGCTCTGCCGACGTGGGTGACGGTCGCGGTGACCATCGTGTGGATCGTCGTGGTCACCAACGCGATCAACTTCATGGACAACATGGACGGGCTTGCCGCGGGCGTGAGCGCCATTGCGGCGGCACTGTTCATGATCGCGTGCCTCGTGAACCACCAGTGGTTCATCGCGGCGACGTTGGCGCTGCTCATCGGTGCGCTGCTGGGGTTCCTCGTCTTCAACTTCCCACCCGCCTCGATCTTCATGGGTGACCGCGGGTCGCTGGTGGTCGGGTTCGTGCTGGCCGTTCTCACCGTGCGCACGACCTACCTGCATCCGGATCTCGGCGGCGGGTGGTACGGCGTCTTCATGCCGCTGGTCGTGCTGGCGATTCCTTTATATGACGTCGTGACCGTGACCGCGATCCGCCTCCGGCAGGGGCGCAGCCCGTTCGTCGGTGACCAGCAGCACTTCTCCCACCGGCTGGTTTCGCGCGGCCTGTCGACGCGAGGGGCGGTCGTGGTCATCTGGTCGGCAACCGCCGTGACCGGCATCGGCGGCGTCGCGCTGGGGAGCCTCCAGGCGTGGCAGGCTGTGCTCGTGGGCGTCCAGACACTACTGGTGCTGGCGATGATCGCGCTGCTGGAACATGCCAGCCGCCGGGCAGTGGCGCTGGACCGGCCATCGTGATCTCGCGGGTGCTGCGCTGGATCGGGGCGCTGGGAATCGCCGCGGTGGCGATCGTTCGCTGTGTGGTCGCCTTCGCGCCGCAGGTCGTCTTCGATATCGATCCCGCGATCGATCCGACGCCGTTGGCGGGCCTGGGACCGCCGGGAAGCCTCTTCCTCGACTCCCTGCTGCTGGCCGCCTGCGGCTGCGGTCTTCTCGGAGAGGCCCTGGCCCGGCGCGGGATCGACTGGCGATTGCTCGCGCTCGCGCTGGTGCCGGGCCCGATCATCGCCTGGCACGGCATGACCGACATGGCCGACCTGTGGCGGGGAACAACCTGGCTGGCTGCTGCGTCCGCGTGCGCGACGCTGGCACACCTCGGACGCGACCGGTCGATCCGCGTGGTGGTCGTCGCACTGCTTGGGGCCGTACTGGTTCCGGTCGCGATACGCGGCGCGCTGCAGTCGTCAATCTCGCCGTTCGGCGTGACCCTGGCGGGACCCGAATACGTCGACACCGTCGCCGAGTTCGAGGCGAACCGCGACGTGTTCTTCGCGGACCGGGGATGGCAGCCGGACTCGCCCGCGGCGCGACTCTTCGAGCAGCGTCTGCGGCAGCCCGACCCGCGCGGATGGTTCCCCACGAGCAACATCTTCGCGTCGCTGATGGCGTTCGGGCTGATCATGGCGACCGGGCTGGTCATCGGCGCGGCCCGTGATCGGCTCGGCGCCCGGTGGCTGGTGCTGTTCGGGGCCGCGGCGATCGTGTGTGCCGCGGCGTTGTGGGTGTCGCGGTCCAAGGGGGCGATCCTCGCCGCCGCGATCGGGATGACCCTGCTCATCCTGCCCCTGGCCAGCCGGCGGGCGCACGCGGTCTTCGCGCGGCGCGGCGGCGGTCTGCTGCTTGGACTCGTCGCGCTCACGCTCGCCGCGGTCATCGTCCGCGGGGCGTTGCTCCCGGAGCGGTGGATGGGAGACAGGAGCCTTCTCTATCGCTGGCACTACCTGGTCGGCTCCGGTCGAATCATCGCCGGGCACCCGGTCACCGGGGTGGGTCCGGGCGGCTTCCAGGCGGCGTACGCCGTCGCGCGGCTTCCCAGGAGCCCGGAGGAAGTCACCAGTGCCCACAACATGTTCGCCGACTGGTTGAGCGACCTCGGCCTCAGTGGCGCTGCGTGGGTGGGGCTCGTCGGCGTCCTGGTGTGGCGCGCGGGTCGCCGCCTCGACCCCGATATCGAGGCGGGCGAGACCGGCCGCCGCCTCATGCCCACACGGTGGACCCTTACCGCGGCCGCCGCGGTGCTCGTCATACACGGGCAGATCGAGATGACCTTCTACGACCCCGGCGCGGTCACCTGGGTCTTGTGCATGTTGGGCCTTGCCGGCGGAGTGTCGCGGCGGACCGGCGGCCGCCGCGCGGGTGTCGCGGTGGCCGCCGGACTCCTGCTGCTGGCCGTGGTGCTCTCCAGCACGCTTGCGGCGCGGGCCGCCCGTGCGCAGTCACGCATGATCGCGGCGGCGACGATCCTGTACCCGCCGGCGCAACGGCCGGGACAACTATCACGGCAGCGCGAGGAGGCCGCGAGCGTGCTGCTGAGCGCGTACCGCGGGACCCGGTCCACCGACGCGACGCTGCTCCGTGAGGCCGCGCGGCAGACGATGATCGCAGCGCAATTCTCCACGGGGGACCGGCGACGGGAGCTCGCGGCACGCGCGGCCGAATATGCCCGTGAGGCGGTCGAGGTTCATGCCGGACCGACATCGACGGCGCTGCTGGCGGAGGCCGCCTGGCTGGTCGCGGTGACCTCCGGTGACGAAGCGCACCGGCAGGCCGCGATCGACGCCGCCGTGGCATTGACGACGCTCGACCCGCACGGGATCGGACCGTGGCGTCGCCTCGGCGACGTCACGTGGGAGCTGGGCGCCCGCGACGACGCCGCCTCTGCGTACCGGCGCGCGTTGGAGAACGACGCGAACTTCGAGCTGGATCCCATGCGCCAACTCTCGGATCGCGATCGCGAGTTGCTGAGCAGGAGAATCGAAAGCACCGATCAGCGCTGACCGTTGGGGGGGTGGCACGGTTGAGGCCGACGGCGAAGCCGGCGGACTCGGCCGTGGTTCGACGTCGCTCCACGGTCGAGCGGGAGAAAATAGACCGGGACTAATTTCCAGGCTGCCGTCGCCGCGGTTCAGTG
>JADFOJ010000132.1 GCA_022562915.1 Planctomycetota bacterium
GATACTGCTGGAGGCCTGCCGTGCGGCGAGCGTGACGCGTCTGGTCCACGTCGGAACCGACGAGTCCTACGGGGCATTACCGCTGGACCAGCCTGACAGGCGTTTTACCGAGTCCTCCCCCCTGCGGCCCAGGAGCCCGTACGCCGCCTCCAAGACAGCGGCCGACCTGATGGCGCTTGCCTGGTATGAAACGTATGGGCTGCCGGTGATCGTGACGCGGTGCTCGAACAACTTCGGCGGCTACCAGTTCCCCGAAAAGGTCATTCCGCTGTTCGTCACGAACCTCATCGATCAGAAGAAAGTCCCGCTCTACGGCGATGGCCTGAACGTTCGGGACTGGGTGCATGTGACCGACCACTGCGAGGCGCTGCTTCGAGTCCTGGAAGCGGGTCGCCCCGGAGAGGTGTACAACATCGGTGGCAACAACGAGCAAAGCAACATCGAGTTGACACGGTCGATCCTCGACCTCATGGGTTTCGGCGAGGAGATGATCGACTGGGTTGAGGATCGGCCGGGGCACGACCGCCGCTACGCGATCGACGCCTCGAAGATCCAACAGGAACTGGGCTGGGTGGCCACCCGCAGCGCCTGGCCGGAGGCGCTCGCCGAGACCATCGAGTGGTACCGGACCCACGAGGCCTGGTGGAGGCCACTGCAGACCGGCGCCTGAAACGCCGGCATCACCGATGGACAACCTGTCGAGTCACAAGAGACATCGCATCCGTGAGTTGATCGAACTGCTTCCGACAATGCGGATGTCTTTTCTCGCAAAGAAATGTCTTGAACCACTCCGGCACCTTTGTTAGTGTACATGGCTGCGGGGCGCAGAAGGTGGGGTCTCGACAAATGCCGGTTCCTTGGGCGATTCCGCCCCGCTCCGCATGTCGTCATGCGACCATGCGGCCATGCGGCCATGCGACCATGCGACCATGGAGACCGGCTCACGAAACTCCGGCCACGAAGGGGATGAAGAGCATGAAGTTCAGTGACGACGAGATTCTCGAAGCCGTCCGCGAATCGATCTCGGGCGTCCTGCAAATCCCGCTTGACGAGGTAGAGCCGGACTCCGTCCTGACAGACGACTTGGGAGCGGTCTCCGTCGACTTCGTCGAGATCATGTTTCGCCTGGAGTCGAGGTTCAACGTCAAGTTTCATTCCGGGAACCCGCTCGACCAGATTGCCAGGTCGTTCGAGCCGGGGTCCCTGTCACGGGACGGGGTGTTGACCAACCTCGGCGTCGTGGTCGTCCGTCAGCGCATGCCGGAGGTCGATGCCGGCAAGGTTCTTGCGGGGATGCCCGTCGGCACCGTTCAAGCGATCTACACGGCTTCATCATGGGCCCGGGCAGTCAAGGAGCTTCTCCAGGCGATGCCTGACGTGTGCCCTTCCTGTGGCTCGGAATCCCTGGAGCCGGTGCGTCCGTCGGTGCTCATCTGTGCGGCGTGCAGGCAAGAGGTCGAATGCCCGACCCAGGCCGAACTCTTCGCCGCCTGGGCGATCGAAGCGTTCTCGTCCTGGACGAGGGCCAGGCCCGTCGAGGTCGGGACGCCCGGTTGATCGAGTGCTCTTTCGGGGCCGGCCGGCATTCAGCGGTCCGAGCCATCTGGGGCGATGGAAACCGGCACCTGGCGAGGCCGGAATTTGCCGGCGGCCGCGCCGCGCCTAAACCCATTTCCGACAACGCTTTCCACTCCGACGGACAGTCCCCCGCCTCAGGGGTATCCCATTTTTCTCTTGCTTTTCAGGCCGTTTTGTGTAAAAAGGGCCACGCTGGGTTTGTTACCAGCGAAAGGGGCGCAGGAATGGGGATGATAGGGATGAAGAAGTTCTCACTCGCAGCGCTCGTCGCGGCCGCGTGTACGTCTGCTGCACCTGCCGGATTTATGATCGAAGACGCTGCGGTCGGTGGAGGCAGCTGGTCGCAGCGGATTGTCTTGTTCGATGCCGGTGGCATTGACTTCGTCTACTTTGAGATCCTCAGTGACGCTATGGGAAGCGGGCCCTTCGGCTCGCCGGCCATCGGGAGCTTCGGCGATCCGATTGCGGGAGATGCGGCACTACCGGGCTGGGGCATACTGGCCCAATCTTCGCAAGCTGTGGCCGGGGCGGGACCGGCAACAACCCTGATGGGCGTGGTGCTTCATTTCGCAGGTAGCATTACCGCGCCGATCGAGTTGCGAGGTGTCGCGTTCCGGGGCGGTGAGTTCCTGTTCAGCGCCACCTTCAACTGGGACGGATTGACCAGTTCTGGATTCCACCTGATGTACCTGTCGGAGTTCGACGTGTGGAACCCGGACCAGACGTCGCTTCCGGGCAACATGATCCCGTTGCCGGCGCCGGTGTGGCTGGGATCCTTCGGTCTGCTCGCCGTCATTGTGCTGCGCCGTAGACTGCTCTGACCGGGTTTCGATCACAACAACTCCGGTGTACGGTGCACGGGCCGGCTTGGCTCCCTGCGCCAGGCGTGCGACGTCGCCGCCGTGGTTCGTGAACATGAATCTCCGGCAACGATAACTGGTAACCTCTGACGCATGATCAGCCGCGTGGGGCTGGCCGTCAGCCGGGCCTTTCAGCGTAGCGCACCGGACCCGTTCGTCATCGCGATCTTCCTGTCGCTGCTGACCGCGGTGCTGGCGCTGGTGCTGGGCGACTTCGACACGGCGCCGGGCGAGTCGCGCGTGGTCGCCCTGCTCGATGCGTGGCGCGCGGAGTCGGGACTCTGGACGTTTCTCGCCTTCGGGATGCAGATGTGCCTGATCCTGGTGACCGGCCACGCGCTGGCATCGAGCCGCCCGGTGCGGTCCGTGATCGACCTGCTGGCCGGACTGCCGCGCAACACCGCCCAGGCAGCCGGGCTCGTCTCGGTGGTCGCGTGCCTGGCGGCGCTGGTCAACTGGGGGCTGGGGCTGATCGTGGGAGCGCTGCTGGCCCGCGAGGTGGCCAGGGTGCTCAAGGACAAGGGAATCGCCGCGCACTACCCGTTGATCTGCGCGGCGGGATACATGGGGCTGCTGGTGTGGCACGGGGGCCTCTCCGGCTCGGCGCCGCTGTCGATGACCACGCGCCAGGGCGCCGCGAAGGTCATGCCGGAGTCGTCTCTCGACCGGCTGGGCGACGTCGGCATCGGGCTCGGGGAGACGCTCTTTTCGGGGATGAACCTCGTCGTCACGATGGGCCTCGTCCTGGGCGTACCGGTCCTGCTCATGCTCATGGCGCCGACGAGCCCGGACGACATACGGACGATCGACGAGTTCGATCCGCCGGCCGTGGCCCGAAACGACACGGAGCCGTCGTCCGACCTGTCCGGCGTGCCCGACCGGCTCGACCGCTCTCCGATCGTCGTGTGGATCATCGCGCTGCCCCTGCTGCTCGCGTTCCTGCGGTACGTGCAGGTCAGCGGGCCGGGCCGAATCGGGCTCAACCAGATCAACGCGGTGATGCTGGCCCTGGGGCTCATCTTTCACGGCTCGCCGCGCGCCTACATGGACGCCGTCACCGAAGGGGCGCGCGGCTGCGCCGGGATCATCATTCAGTTTCCGCTGTACGCCGGCATCATGGCGATGATGGTCGTGTCCGGGCTCGTCGGCAGACTGTCCGACGGTCTTGTCAGCGTCGGTAACGAGACAACGATCCCGTTGCTGTCGTTTGTCGCGGCGGGGGTCGTGAACCTCTTCGTTCCCTCCGGCGGCGGACAGTGGGGCATCCAGGGCCCGATCGCCCTCCAGGCCGGCCTCGACGCGGGCATCGCGCCGGGCAAGATGATCATGGCGGTGGCGTACGGTGATCAGCTCACCAACATGCTCCAGCCGTTCTGGGCGCTGCCGCTGCTGGGCATCACCGGCTGCAAGGCGCGCGACATCGTCGGGTACACCGCCGTGGTGATGCTGTTCGCCGGCGTGTGGATGGGCCTCGGCCTGTTGCTGTTCTGAAATGACGGATCGTGCAGCTCCCGGCATGCGGTATCCTGTGTTCATGCCGCTGCGCGCGATCAGAGAGCGTCTCCGGCTGATCCGCTACTACTCGGCGGTGCGACCGCACAGCCGGTGGAGCGGTGTGCAGGACTTCGCCATGGTGGCGGCGATCATCGCGGCGTGGCCCGTCACGTGGGCGCTTGATCGCGGGTACGTTGTCCGAGGCACGCCGGAGGTGACGACCGGCACCCTCTACGAGGACGGTGACGGTCGCACGTGGGCGTGGATGGGGATTCCCTCAGACGACCGCCGCGGCGATGCGGCGTTCGTCGGCGCGTTTCGCGTCACCATGCGCCGCGAGCGTCACGGGTGGCCGTTCGTGACCTCGCGCGGGCCGCGGCGATCGACAATGACCGTCGAACTCTTTACCGCGGACCGATCGTTCTCTACGGGCGACCTGCCGCCGGAGTCTCCCGTCCGCGGGGCGATCGACACGGTACTGAGGGACTCCGGCGAACACCAGGTTGCCTCGGCGCTGTGGGGCGACGGCGGGACCGTCCTCACCAGCCGGACGCGGGGTTGGGTTGCGAACGTGCTGGTGTGGTCGCTGGCACTGGTGGTGGCGGCGTCGCTGGCGGTCGCGGGTCTAAGGTTCGCCGCGTTCGTACTGGCGGTGAAGCGATCGAGCCGTGCGCAGCAGCGTCGCCGGTCGGATCGATGCGCGGCGTGCGGCTACGACCCGAAGCGCAACCCGTTCGGCGACCGGTGCC
>JADFOJ010000133.1 GCA_022562915.1 Planctomycetota bacterium
CTCCGTCGGCTCACCGGGCGCCTCGCGCCGCTTGAGCCGCCCGTCGGCGAGCCGGAAGTAGGTATCGGTCTGATGCATGACACCCATCCGCGTCGCCCCCAGCACCTTGCACTGCCGCCGGGCCACCGGGAGATCGCGAAGTTCGGCCTTGAACTCGATGTTGTGCATCGTCTCGATCAGATCGGCTCTTTTCGGGACTCATTCCGGCAGCTTCTTCGAGAGCGTGTCCTCATCCCAGATCTCGATGCCGAGATCCTTGGCTGTTTTGTACTTGGAACCCGGTTTCTCTCCCGCGATCACGATGTCCGTGGTCTTCGAAACCGTGGAGGCGACGCGGGCACCGAGTTGTTCCAACCGATCTTTCAAGGCCTGCCGCGGGAAGTGCTTCAGGGTGCCGGTCAAGACGATTCTCTTGCCGGTGAATTGCGTTGTGGCCGGCGCTGCCTTTCTGTACTCACGGCTGGTCAGGTCCACACCGGCGGCGTCCAGCAACGCGAAGGTCTCACGCGCGGGGGGCGACTTCAGGTGCTCGTAGAGCGTCGTCGCGGTAATCTCACCGAAGTCCGGCAGCGCCATGAGCTGCTCCTGCGTGGCTGCCATGAGCGCGCCGGCGTCGGCAAAGTGCCGCGCCAGCGTCCTGGCCGCCGTGGACCCGATATGCCGGATGCCGAGACCCGCCAGTAGCCGAGCGAGGCCGCGAGACTTGCTCCGGTTGAGTCCGGCGAGCAGGTTGTCCACGGACTTCTCGCCCATCCGCTCGACCTTGATCAGATCGTCACGTTTCAGCGTGAAGAGTTCCGCGAAGTGCCTCACCAGACCTGCCTCGACCAACTGCTCGACAAGCTTCTCGCCGAGGCCGTCGATATCCATCTGGCCGCGCCCGCAGAACCACGCGAGCTTCTCGCGGAACTGGGCGGGGCACTCCGGGTTCACGCAGTAGATCTTCGGGCCCTCGCGTTCCACGACACCATGGCACTCCGGGCACTCCTGCGGGGCGTTGATCGGCGTCTCGGTACCGCGACGGTTGCCGGTCTCGACCCGGACTATCCGGGGGATGATCTCGCCGGCCTTCTCGACGACGACCGTGTCGCCGATCCGGATGTCCTTGCGCTGGATCTCCTCGATGTTGTGCAGCGTCGCGTGGCTGACGGTCGTCCCGGCGAGTGCGACCGGCGTCATCGTGGCCCGCGGCGTGAGGGTGCCGCCCTTGCCGACCTGCCAGTCCACCCGTTGCAGCACGGTGACACCCTGCTCCGCCGGGTATTTAAATGCGATGCACCATCGGGGGGCCTTGCTCGTCGCGCCGAGGTCCTGCTGGCGGTCGAAACGGTCGACACGGACGACCATGCCGTCCACGGCGTAGCCGACGCCGGACCGCTCGATGCGGAACGATTCGATCGCCTCCACGACGGCGTCGATCGTCCTGCACCTGCTGGTATGCCGGCTCGTCGGAATGCCGAAGCCGCGAAGGCGTTCGAGCAGGACCGAGTACGTCTCGACGCCGGTCAAACCCCGGACCTCGCCGCGGCCGTGGGCAAGAAAACGCAGGCCCCGGTCCGCAACGATCCTGGGGTCAAGGCTCTTGAGGGTGCCCGCCGTCGCGTTGCGGGCGTTGGCGAACTGCGGTGAACCCGCTTTCGTGCGCGCCAGATTGATCCGGTCGAACTCGTCGCGGGGCATGAACACCTCGCCGCGCACTTCCAGGACAGCCGGCGGCGGTGCGGCCGGGCTGTGCAGTGTCAGCGGAATTGCCCGGATCGTGCGCACCTGCACCGTGATGTCGTCGCCGCGCTCACCGTCGCCGCGCGAGACCGCGCTCGCCAGTGACCCGTTCTCATAGCGAAGACCGACTGCGACCCCGTCGATCTTGGGATCGCAGACGTACTGGGGCGCCTCGTCGCCGAGCCCCTTGACCACCCGCTCGTGCCACGCACGCAGATCCTCGATCGAGTAGGTGTTGTCGATCGACATCATCGGCACGCGGTGGCGAACCGTCCGGAACCCCTCGATCGGCTGCCCGCCGACGCGCTGCGCCGGACTGTTCGGGTCGTGCAGCTCCGGGTGAGCCGCTTCCAGCTCCTGGAGCTCGCGCAGGAGTTCGTCGAACTCGGAGTCGGACATGACCGGCCGGTCGTCGACGTAGTAGGCGCGGTTCGCCCGGTCGAGCAGCGCCCGCAGCTCAACGATGCGACGCGTATCAACGCTCCTGGACATCGCCGGGAATCACGTTCAGCGTGTAATACGCCTGGTCATGAAGCAGCGGCTGCCCGCCCGC
This sequence comes from Planctomycetota bacterium, assembly GCA_022562915.1. GTDB lineage: Bacteria > Planctomycetota > Phycisphaerae > Phycisphaerales > SM1A02 > JADFOJ01. The sequence goes on from JADFOJ010000133.1 coordinate 2,276, forward strand.
GCTGCGCACGCCCGCAAGATGCAGTTCGTGTACGTACCCCTCGCGCAGCCCCTGCACCGTGAGCGCCACCGACCGCCTGTCGTCCGAGACGGCGGCCCGGGTGATCCGGTGCCGCTGATGGTCGACCTCCGGCGAACCGTACTTCTCGACGCGGTGATAGGTGAAGCTCGTCAACTCGTAGCTTTCGGGCCGGGAGGCCGTGTCGGGATCGACCGCACTGGTGAACTCCAGCGTGAACCCCTGCGCCGCAGCCCGCATGTGCAACACCTCGAAGGGAAGCACGCCCGTGTAGACCAGCCGCTGCAGACCCCACGACCGCCGGCCGAGGCCGCCCCAGCCGCGGTTGGTCAGTCCCGCGAAGAGGCTCCCATCGGCCCCGAACCGCAAGCGGTTGACGCCGCAGTCCAGGCCGCTGCGGAACGCGAAGCACGCGCCCTGGTACACGCCGTCCACCCGCTCCAGGTCGACACGCATGATCGAGGCGTTGGTCTGGTCGCCGACGAACAACTGGCCCTCGAAGGGGCCGAACCGCCCGCCGGTGTCGTCGAGCATGATGTCGCTGGCGCTCTGGCCCATGCGCCCGTAAGGGAACCACACCGCCGGCGGCTTGAAGTCCTGCTCGCCGCGCGGCGGGTCGAAGCCGGCCGGGTCGTACCAGCGCCTGGAGCTGGGGTGGCCGTGCCAGTCGCCGCGCTCCAGATGCGACAGTTTGCAGGTGGCGACCCAGTCACCCTGGTTGTCGGTATAGAACATGTCACCGGCGGCGTTGCGGCCGAGGCCGTTGGGGGCGCGCAACCCGCCGCACACCGGCTCGATGGTTCCGTCCGGGTGAACGATCACCGCCCAGCCGCGCCACGGAACGATCGACTTTCCGAGTTGCCCGCAGAACCCGACGCACAGCGTCACCCACAGGCGTCCCTGCCCGTCGAGCTTCGGCCCGAAGGCGTACTCGTGGTAGTTGCCGCTGATGCCCCACCCCTGCGAGACGGTTTCGAAGAGGTCCGCCCGATCGTCGCCGTCGAGATCCACTATCCGGGTGAGTTCGCCCCGCTGCGCCACGTAGAGCCCGCCGACTTCCAGGACGACGCCCGGGGGCTCGAGCACCGTCAACAGGCGATAGTGCCGAGCCTCGGCCGAACCGGGGAAGTCCAGGTCCAGCCGGTAGTCGAGCTGCGCGAGCAGCCGGCCGTCCATCTTCGGGCGCATCTGGAATTGCCATCCGCCGACGCCCTGGGTGATCTTGGCCAGCACCGTGTTGCGGCCGGCGTTCAGCGGCAGATCAAGCTGGTGATCCTGCACGTTCAGACCGCGGTACGCGTCGACGTCGATGAGCAGGCGCCCGTTGACCCACAGTTTCAGACCGTCGTCGCTGCCGAACTCGAAGGCGGCCTCGACGTCTCGACGGGCGGACACCTCGCGGTACAGGTACGCGATCCCCTCCGTGTCGGCTTCGTCGGAGCCGAAACGTTTCAGGTTCACCGGCCCCCAGCCGGCGTGACCGATCGGCTGCCAGTGTATGGAGCGGCCGTCCTTGCCCCGGTAGGTTGCGTCCAGGTCGACGGACACCTCCGGCTGGTACACGATGTCGTGCCGGGCGCGGTCGGTGTTGTCGAAGGGCCCGACAAGGTGCCACTGCCCCCACTGCAGGGACGGCACGTACTGGGCGAGCGTCGCCTCGCGCGAGCCTTCCCGCGTGGGCCGCTTGATGTACTTGAAGTCCGTCCCACCCGGTGGTGCCGCCGCGGAAGGGACCGCTCCGGACAACCCGACCAGGATCACGACGGCGACTCGGCTCACCACGAGAGCTCCAGCGTAAAGCGCGCGGTTCCATTCCTGTCGAGGCCGCGGTGCACGGCACTGTCGGCGGACTCGCCCGAGTCGACGAACCGATGCCCGGCGGCGAGCACGACGAACGGCCGGCCGGGGGGACCGGTCAGTTCGAAGTGCCGCTGCAGCGACGGTCGTCCGTCGGTCCAGAGGGGAACGGGCTGCTCGCGGACGTGCACGACCTCGTCGCCTGCCGCGAGGTCGTAGAGAAATGACGGCCGGCGCTCACTGTCGAGCTGGTAGCCCCGGAAACGCGCGTCGGCAGGCGGCCCCGTAAAGACAACCACGGGCGACTCGCCGGCGGCCCACACCACGTCCTGCTCCGGGTCGGTCGCGCTCCCCCCGCGCGCGGCCCACGCGCCGGCAACGTTGAGGAAACGACCAACCCAGACCTCCGAGAGCCGGCATCGGCCGGCGTCAAAGGTGTAGTGGATCTGCTGGGGGAAGCCGCAGGCAATCGCACGATCGCCGGAGCGGCTCATGAACGTCCGGAAGACGATCGGCTCGTCATGGACCTCGATCTGGTAGTCGCCGGGGTTGGCG
>JADFOJ010000134.1 GCA_022562915.1 Planctomycetota bacterium
CGTGTACACGCTGCGGGCTTCCGAGGAACTCTCCCTGATCGGTGACGTTCAGGAACTCGGCATCGGCCAGGGGTTCTTCAACTTCACCTTCGAGATCTCGATCATCGGCGACCTCGACGGCGACGGCGCGGTCGGGATCCTGGACTTTCTCGCGCTGCTGGCGGCCTGGGGCCCGTGCCCCGCCCCGCCCGCCGACTGCCCGGCCGATCTCGACGGCGACGGTGTGGCCGGCATCAACGACCTGCTTGCCCTGCTTGCCAACTGGGGGTGAACGAAGGCGACGGCTGCATCGCGTACAGATCGACGCGCGTCGCCGCGCGCGCGGGCGGTGTCGCCTCAAGGGCCGCCGGCTGCAGTGTGCTACTATCCGTGAACATCAGGACACCGAAGCCTGTCAACGAGGAGGCATGTGATGAAGAGGATTCTGGCACTTGGGCTCGTTGCGATGGCCCTCCTGTTCGCGGCCCCGCGAGCCCCGACGGCCATCGGCCAGGGCAGCACGCTGGACCGGGTGGTCCGCGACCTCGAGGACACACTGCTCAAGATGGATGTCCGTCTCGAGCGGCTCGAGGCGCTGGCGGCCATGCGGTCGCCGTCGCTCTACGATCCCCGTGACACGATGATCGACGATGAGGGGACGGCTCCGAGGACGCCATCGCGTTCCTCTGCGCCGCGGTGGGTCATGCAGCTGGACGGCGTGGACACGGTCGACCCCGACCCCGACGCGTACGAGGAACTCGATCGCCTGAAGCGCGACGTGGACGCGCTGCAGCGCCAGGTCGAGCGACAGAAGGCGTCGGTGTCGTCGTCGATGGGCTCCAGCGGCGGCTCCTATCGGAGCTACCGCAGCAACCGCAGCAGCCGCCAGGGCCGCGCCCGCGGGGAGCTGCTTGCCGACTACCAGAAGCGGTACCGCCAGAAAAAGGGCGAACTGAAGCGGCTGGAGCGCCAACTCAATGAGCCGCGGCAACTCATCCTCGGCAACTGGGACGGGAAGGTCATCTCGCTCACGACCACCACGGACGTCTCCCGGGTGCTCAACCGGATCGACACCGGCGGGTACCTCAGTTGGGAAGGTCGCCGTATTCGAGAGGACATTGACTCCCAGGAGTGGGTCGTGACGTCAATCAGGGTCGTCGACGCGAGCGACGTGCCCCGGCACTGAACACGAAGTAAGGAAAGACCGGATGACCACTGCACGAACATTGCTCTGCGCCGCGGCGCTGGTCGCCGCCACCGCGGCCGTCACGAGCGCCGTCACCGCCCAGAAGGACCTCAAGGATGACCACGCGAGACCCACCCCGCAGCACGACGTGCTCGACAACCTGTGGGGCAAGTGGCATTACGCCGTCACGATCGAGTCCGGTGACGGCGAAACCGTGGCGCTCACCCTGGACGCCGACTACCGGTGGGCCCTGGGCGGGCGGTTCCTGATCGGCAGGTACGACGGCCATGTGAACGGCGCCCTCTTCCAGGCCAGGGAGATCCTGGGCTACGACAGCTTCCGCGGCGAGTACCGGTCCGTCTGGGTGGACAACAACACGACGGCCTTCACGCTCTCCACCGGCGAGTACGACGCCCGGAAAAGGACCCTGACCTTCAAGGGCGTCCAGGACGACGTGGAGAAGAACCTGCGCGACCAGCCGTTCACGTTCGTGTACCGATTCGTCGACGACGACCACTTCCAGATCCAGGTCCGGCGACCCGGCCCCGGCGGCACGACGGTCAAGACCACGAACGTCAACGCGACCCGCCGGGGCACAGGCGACAACTGACGCCCCAACAAGAGTGTGTGGCACGGTCGACCCTCTGGGTGGGTGGCACGGTCGAGCTTGCTCGCCCGTGGAGCGACCATGAAAGAGATGAAAGCGTTCATCTGCACGACGGCCGTAGCCCTGCCGGCCCTCACCGCTGGCGCCCAGTGGGCCGTCTTCGAGGAAGACCCATCCCGGCTCGTCGCCCCGGCGGCCCTGGGCGCCGCGGACCCCGACGAGAAAGACTACGCCTGGGGCGACGTCGACCGCGACGGCGACATCGACCTGGTCGTCGTCCGCAAGCAGCCGTGGACGACGACGGGCCGGCGCCCCAACGTGCTGTTCATGAACGAGAACGGCGTGCTCACGGATCGGACCGCCCAGTTCGCGTCCGCCTCGGACGTCGCCGGCGACATGGGCTTCCTGACACCGACCAACGACCGTGACGTCGTGCTCGTGGACGTCGACGGCGACCAGTGGCTGGACATCGTCACCGCGGTGACACTGACCGACAACGACGCCAAGCACCTCTCACACCCGCGGGTCTACATGAACCTGGGCGAAATCGACGGCGTCTGGCAGGGGTTCCGCTACGAGGACGCCCGGATCCCGCAGATGCACGCAACCGCGGGGCCGCGGTTCTGCGCGGTCTCCGCAGGCGATGTGACCGGCGACGGCGCGCCGGACCTCTTCTTCAGCGACTACGACGACGGCCCAACACCGCAGATCTTCGACTTCAACGACCGCCTGCTGATCAACGACGGCAACGGCTTCTTCAGCGACCAGACCACACTGCGGCTCGCCACCACGGAGATGTTCACGTCGAACTTCGGCATCTCCAACAACATCGTCGACATGAACGGTGACGGGCTCAACGACATCGTCCGCCTGACGGCGAACGGCCCGTACCACGTCGGCATCGCGTACAACAACCCGCTCAACCAGGGTTTCTTCACCCAGTACGACCAGGTCTACACGCTCGCCGCGTACCACAGTGCCGTCGGCGACCTCGACGGTGACGGCACGATGGACATCATCGCGATCGACGACGGCGTGGACCGGTACCTGCTCAACCAGGGCAACGGCCCCCAGGGGATGGCGGACTTCGCGACGTTCACCTTCCCCGGCCAGACCGGCATCATCCACGCCGGCAACGTCGTCATCGTCGACCTGGACCAGGACGGTGCCAACGACGTGATCATCGCCGACGTGGACGTGACGTTGCCCGGCTGCAATGACCGGACCTTCATCATGCACAACCTCGGCACCGGGGCCGCCGGCACATTCGAGGAGCAGGGCGAGGTCATCCCCTTCGACCGGCTCAACGGCGTACACGACGTCGCGGTCTTCGACCTCGACGGCAACGGATGGCTCGACCTCGTGATCGGCCGCTGCACAGGCACCGACATCTGGATGGGCCAACCGCTGCTGGCGATGAGCTTCTCCTATCCCGAGGGCCGGCCCGAGTTCGTCGACGCCGGCACGGTCACGCCCATGCAGGTGCAGATCGAGCCTACCGGTGGCACGATCGAGCCCGGCAGCCCGACGTTTCACCTGTCGACAAACGGCGGGCCCGTCATCGCGACGCCGCTGACCGGGATCGGCCCGGATCTCTACGAGGCCGTGTTCCCCGCCGGCACCTGCGCCGACCGGTTCGACTTCTTCGTGACGGCCCAGCTCAGCGGCGGGCTCACCTTCAGCGATCCGGAGACGGCGCCGCTGTCCTTCTATACAGCGGTGGCATCGGCCGGCATGACCGTGCTGGTGGCCGACAGCATCGAGGGAGACATTTCGGGCTGGACGATCGAGAACGACCCGGCGCTCACCGGCGGCGCGTGGGAGCAGGCCGAGCCCAACGCGACCGTCTTCGGCAACCAGATCGCCGCGCCCGGAGCCGATGCCACGCCGGATCCGGACGGGACCATGGCCTTCGTGACCGAGAACGGCCCCCCGGGCAGCCAGGCCGCGAGCTTCGACGTGGACGGCGGACCCACGTACCTGGTCTCACCCGTCATCGACCTCGCGGGCTCCGAGAGCGTCGTCAGCTACGCGCGGTGGGCATTCACAGCGACCGGCGTCACCGATTCGCTCATCGTCGAGGTCTCCGACGACGGCGGCGACACCTGGGTCTTCGTCGAGTCGGTGAAGAACACCAACGGCACCTGGGAGACCGCGACGTTCCTCGTCGGCGACTACGTTGCGCTGACGTCGCAGATGCAGGTGCGCTTCGGCGTCTGCGACTGCCCCAACGACTCGGTCACCGAGGCCGGGATCGACGACTTCGTGGTCACCGCCATCTGTGCCGCCCCCGAGTGCGCCGCCGACCTCGACGGTGACGGTACCGTCGGCATCGACGTCACCCGGGCACGGCTCGACCCGACACGGCCCCCAGTTGTCCAGCACCATCATGAAGTCGTCAGGGCCGACGTGGGTGTCGAAGTCGGTGTCCCCCGGACACGGTGGGCGGTTGTTCAGGAAGACCGACACTGAGCCGGCCGTCTGCCCGCCCTCTTCGGGCGGACCCTGCTCGGTGTTCACCGTGACCAGGTCCGGCTCACCGTCGCCGTTGAAGTCGCCGACGGCCAGGAAGTTCGGCGTCGCGTCGACGCCGACCGTGAACACGATCGGCACCGCGAAGGCCAGGTCGCCGGCGCTCTGGCCGATGTTCTCGAACACCAGCACCACCGGGATCAGGAGGATCGGATCCGTGGCGATGACGGCCAGGTCGTTGTCACCGTCGCCGTCGAAGTCAGCCGACTCGACGGACAACGGATTGTCACCTACCTGCAGGACGATCCCGGTGCTGTAGATGCCGCTTCCCTGGTTGACGAGCAATGTGACCGTGCCGTCGCCGCCGTTGGCCACGGCGATGGCGGGCCCG
>JADFOJ010000135.1 GCA_022562915.1 Planctomycetota bacterium
GTCGCCAGGTAGCGCACGGCCAGGCGCCGGTAGATCGCGGTCCCCTTCGACTTCCAGGCGATCTCGTCGTCGCGCAGCTCCCGGATCACCCTGGCCGGGATCCCCGCCACCAGGGTGCGGGCCGGGACGACGGTGCCTGCTTTCACGAAGGCCATTGCGGCGACGAAGCTCTCCGGGCCGATCACCACGTCGTCCATGATCACCGCGTTCATGCCGACCATGGCGTTGCGCTTCACCGTGCAGCCGTGCAGGACCGCGCCGTGGCCGATGTGGCCGTCTTGCTCGACGAGAACTTCCTTGCCGGGGAAGCAATGAGCGATGCAGTTGTCCTGGATGTTGGCACCCTCGGCGATGACGATCCTTCCGATGTCGCCGCGCAGGCTCGCCCCCGGACCGACGAAGCATCCGGGGCCGATGATCACGTCGCCGATGAGGACTGCCGTCTCGTGCACGAACGCGGTCGGGTCGACGACCGGTCGAACACCCTCGAACTCATACGCCGGCATGCGTCTCGGCCTCGGGCGCCTGGGCCTCGACCGGAACCTGTACGCGGGACTGGACCACCCGGAATCGCGTCGCGACGAACGCCGCGTCGCAGAAGGTGGCGTTGCCGGAGGGGTTCGCGCCTGAGACGTGGAAGTCGCTGAACGCCGCCGACTGGTTCACGAAGACCTGGCCCGTCAGATTGCACGAGACCGGGACGCCCGCCTCGATGACGGCGTCCTCGGCGCGGCGCAGCACGTCCGGGTCCGTCGAGTACACGCTGCAGGTGAGTGCGCCAAGCTCGCGGGCTGCCTTGGCGGTCAGCTCGATCGACTGGTCGGTGCCCTGGGTCGCGACGATGTAGACGATCGGCCCGAACATCTCGCGCATGTAGAGGTTCTGCTGGGAGTGGTCGACCTTGAGGATCAAGGGCGAACGCACCCGCGCGTCGGGGAACTGCTCGTTCTCGACGGGGGAAGCCTCGCGCAACACCTCGGCGCCCTCGCCCGCCGCCTGGTCGATGCGCTGCAGCGTCCGCTCGTTCTGGATCGCGCCGAGGATCTCTGCGCCCCGCCTGGCGTCGCCGAGCAGCCAGTTGACCGCCTTGACGATCGCACCCGCCACGTCATCGAAGCTCTTGTGCCCCTCGGCGGTGTCCACGCCGTCCTTGGAGATGAAGATGTTCTGGCTCGTCGTGCACATCTGGCCGGAGTAGAGGCTCACGGTGAAGGCGATGTTGCCGGTCACGGCCTTGAGGTCGTCGACGCTGTCGAGAATGATCGCGTTGACGCCCGCCTTCTCCGTGAACACGACGGCCTGGGTGGCGTTCTGCTCGACCCACGTGCCGAATTCCGATGAGCCGGTGTAGTCCACGATGCCGACCTCCGGACGAGTGACGAGTTCCTTGGTGATCGGCGCGTCGTGCGCGTCCGCCGCAAGCGTCACCACGTCCGCCTCGAAGCCGTGCTCGCGCAGCACCTCGCGCGCGATCTCGACGGTGATCGCCAGCGGAAGGATCGAACCGGGGTGCGGCTTCACGACCACGGCGTTGCCGGTCGCGAGGCTGGCAAAGAGACCCGGGTACCCGTTCCACGTCGGGAAGGTCGAGCAGCCGACGACCACGGCCACGCCGCGGGGAACAAGGTGAAAGCGCTTCTCGAGACGGGCCACGTCGGTCTTGGAGACCTTCTTCTCCCAGGTCACCTGCCGCGGCACCCGGGTCATTTCCTCCCAGGCATAGGCGATCGCTTCCAGGCCGCGATCCTGGGCATGGGGCCCGCCGGCCTGGAAGGCCATCATGAACCCCTGGCCGGTGGTCATCATGACGGCGCCGGCCATCTCGAAGCTGCGCTTGTTGATCCGGTCGAGGATCTCGATGCACACGCCGACCCGCGCCTCCGGCTCGGCCGCGGCCCAGCCCCGCATCGCCTGCCGCGCCGCCGGCAGGAGTACCGCCAGATCAGCCTGGGGATAGGTGATCCCCAGGGTCGTGCCGTACGGTGACTCCTCGGCGCCGACCTGCCCGACCGTGCCGGGCTGATCGATCTCGAAAGGCTTCTCGAGCCTCGCCTGGAATGCAGCCTGGCCGTCGGCCTTGGCGGATTCGCCGTAGATCCTGCCGCTTGGCATCTCCGGGTACGCGCTCCAGTACCCGCGCGCCCGGGTCGCAGCCACGGCTGCCTCGAGGGTCTCGCGATGACGGTCGAACAATGGATGGCTCACTGGCTGCGTGTCCTTTCTCGGGGGGATCCCGGACCGATTGGCGGTCCCGAACGGGTATCGTAGATGAATGCCCGGGCACCGCAAACCGTGGGCCGTCGCCGCCGCTCTCGCCGCGGTATTGTCGCCGCCGGCGGCCGCCGGTGAATACGTCGCCGATCGCGAGTGCGCCGCCTGCCACCGGCAGATCTATCGCAGCTACCAGGCCGTGGGGATGGCACGGTCCTTCTCCCGCCCCGGCGACGGCCCCGTGATCGAGGACTTCGAGAACAACCATTTCTTCCACGAGCCGTCGGGGCGCCATTACCGGATGATCCGCCGGGACGGCGGGTATGTCTTTCGGCGCTACCAGCTCGACGAGGAGGGCCGCGAGAAAAACCTCTTCGAGCAGCCGGTCTCCTGGATCATCGGCTCCGGCGAACACTCCCGCGGGTACCTGTACCGCACGCGGTCGGGCGAACTCTTCCAGTTGCCGCTGGTGTGGTACACCCGGACCGGCCGCTGGGGCATGGCGCCGGGCTACGACGACGCGCACCACGACGGCGTGACCCGGCCGATCACCCGCGAGTGCATGTTCTGCCACAACGCCTATCCGAACGTGCCCCCGGGCACCGATGCCTACGGCGCGCCGCACGTCTTTCCCGACGAGTTGCCCCAGGGCACCGGCTGCCAGCGCTGCCACGGCCCCGGCGCCGAGCACGTGCGCCTCGCCAACGACCTGGACGCACCCGACCGGGACGTCATCGACGCCATTGTCAACCCGGCCCGCCTGTCGCCCCAGCGGCGCGACGACGTCTGCTTCCAGTGTCACCTCCAGCCGACGAGCCGGCTCACCAGCCTGGTCCGTCGCTGGGGCCGGTCGGACTATTCGTTCCGGCCCGGCGAGGATCTCGCGGAGTACCTCGTGCACCTGGAGTTCACCGAAGCGGAACCGGGCACCGATCGTTTCCAGATCAACCACCACCCGTATCGTTTGCGGCAGTCCCGGTGCTTCGTCGCCAGCGGCGGCGAGTTGAACTGCCTGACCTGTCACGACCCGCACCGCAAGGTCCCCGCCGACGAGGCCGTCGCGTGGTACCGCGACCGCTGCCTGACCTGTCATCAACCGGGCGACTGCCGCGTCGAGTCGATGACGCTCGATACATCGCGAACGTCCGCGGACGACTGCATTACGTGCCACATGCCCCGGCGGCGAACCCAGGACGTCATCGGCATCGTCATGACCGACCACCTCATTACCCGGCGACCCGACGGGGACCCGCTGGCAATGCTCGCCGAAACCGCGCCGCCGCAGGGTGCGTCGGTCGAGTACTACTTCCCCGATCGCGCGCCGGCGGAACCGGCCGGCTCCATCTACAGGGCGATATCCAGCGCCGCCGACGGCGACCTCGCCGCCACCGACGCACTGCGGACGCTGATCGGCGACGCGCGGCCCGCCTCGATCGAGCCATACATGGAGCTTGCCGCTGCCCAGCTTCGCGGTGGTCAACCCCAGGCCGCGGTGACGACATTGGGCGTCGTGCTCAGCCGCTGGCCGGACCAGCCGTTGGCGCTGGCGAACATGGGCGTCGCGCTGTCGGGGCTCGGTCGCCACCGCGAGGCCGCACAGGTACTGGGCCGTGCCGTCGAGCTCGCCCCGGACGTCGCCGGCTACAGCATGCCCTACTATTGGCGCACCACCTACTGGGGACGGAAGGGGGTCATCGAAACATCGACAAACGCCGACCACCTGGCACTGACGACAGCGACGGGGACACAGATGGAGCGGCGCGAGCTGCCCGCCAGCAATGCGGGCGGCTACTTCCGTGCCTTCCTCAAGACGATCCGTGGGGAGGGGCTCGACGACGGTGAACCGTCGACGCGGGATGTGCTCGACTCGTCGGAGCGTGCCCTTATCGTGCAGGCAGCAGCAGACGCCGGCCAGACGGGCGTGGCGCTGGCCCGAACCCCCTGAACGGAGAGATCTTCTTCATGGCTCCCAAACGTATCCACCTCGTCTGCAACGCTCACCTCGACCCGGTCTGGCTGTGGCACTGGGAAGACGGGCTCACGGAGGCGCTCTCGACATACCGCACCGCCGCCGACTTCTGCGAGGCCCACGAGGATTTTGTCTTCAACCACAACGAGGTGCTCCTCTACCGCTGGGTTCAGGAATACGAGCCGCAACTGTTCAGGC